>JARLGF010000063.1 GCA_031296165.1 Occallatibacter sp.
CAAAGAGCGCCACAAGGAACTCGGGCTACCTTCAGATTCCACCCTGTTCCATTCGAAGCGTGACGGGCTGATCAGGAACCCCCGCAAATGGTTTGCGACCGCTCTCGAGCAGGCCGGCATCGAGGGGGTAACGTGGCACACACTCCGGCACACCTTCGCGAGCCGTTTGGTGATGGGGGGAGTAGACCTGAAGACAGTTCAGGAACTGATGGGGCACAAGACGATCGCCATGACCGCCCGGTACGCCCATCTTGCACCTACTCACAAATTGAAGGCGCTCCAAACCCTCGAACATGAGGAGACAATTCCCTTGCAGGGTGGCCTCAATTTGCCCAGCAGGTCGACAAAAACCCGCAAATCAAAAACTAAGTTGCAGCAGGCCGTTGATTCTGAAAATACGACCGTCCGCCGGGGTGTGTAGCTGAGATGCCGTGCGCAAGACTCCTGCCGCTCGCATAGGCCTTCTATTCGAAGGCAGTCAGACCACAGCAACTCAATTCCAGTAGGACAGGCGTTGACCGTACTCTGCGCCCTCTTCGGCACGAGGGTTCTCGCCCGAAGATTTGCGGATCCCGCCGCCCAGAGCCGCCTCAAGGTCGACTTCTTCAGCGATGAAAGCATCGCTTGACGAAGCAGTCTCGGCAGAGCCTGCACCCTCCGTCTCCTCAGCCGCGAAGTACGGGGTGCCCACGAGGTTAACTCCCGCCGATACAGAGTCGGCGATTTTTGACACAAATAGACGCACGGAACGCAGGGCGTCGTCATTACCAGGGATGACGTAGTCGACCACAGTCGGGTCGCAGTTGGTATCGACCACCGCAACAACCGGAATGCCAAGTTTGCGGGCTTCTTTGACGGCAATGGCTTCAGTGTTCGAGTCAATGATGAACAGAGCATCCGGCAGGCGCTTCATGCTCCTGATGCCAGCAAGGTTGCCGTGCAGATGCTTACGTTTGCGTTCAAGCTGTGCCACTTCCCTCTTCGTCATCAGGTCGTAGCGCCCGTCGGTGGCCATCTCATCCAGTTCCTCAAGGCGCCTCACAGATCTCTGCACGGTAATCCAGTTAGTGAGTAATCCCCCCAACCAACGCTGGTTGACGTAGGGCATACCTGCGCGCTCCGCCTCTTCTGCAATCGCCCCCTGCGCCGTTCGTTTCGTGCCGACAAACAAGACCGTCTTGCCCCCCGCGCAGAGCTCGGTGATGAACCTGGATGCAGCCTTGAACATCTTCAAAGACTTTTGTAAGTCAATGATGTAGAGCCCGTTGCGCTCTCCGAAAATGAACTCCTTCATCTTCGGGTTCCAGCGCTTGGTCTGATGCCCGAAGTGAACGCCCGCTTCAAGCAACTCTTTCATCGTAAGTTCGACGGCTTCGGCTCTGTAAGGGGTGTCCTGTACTATTCTCGACTGGCGGAAGCCACGTGGAGTGGTTTCAACCTGAGTTCGCAGCGCGTTTTCACTGACAAGGGATTCTCTGAGTGATCGCAGCAGACGCGACACGGGGCGGGCTACTTTCGTCACTTCCTGATTCGCGCCGAATTCCGTCACAACCTTATCGAACTGCGATATGTCTGCGTTATGAATTGCGCGGACGAATCCCGGAACAGCTCCCTTTCGCAGCAGCAGGTCGAGCAGTGAATCGAGTTCGAAGGGCAGAGCAAGCGGATCGATCCTTTGAAGCAGGCTCTGCCACGCATCCCAGAAGTGCTCAATATCCGGCTGAAATGCAATTGCATCCAGCACAAGGCTTCCGTATCTGCGAAGGTCGGAAAACTCTAACTGCAATGTCGCGGTTTCAGTTGCCCGAAACGGCTCACATAGGACAGCATTGTACGCAAACTTCTGTACATGGGCGCTTGAGAGGAGTGAGTCTGCGTGTTCTGCTGCGAGGCGCCGAAGACCGAGGTCGAGTGCGGAATCAAGGCTCGCCAGGAAAAAGAAGAGGAAACAGCTCCTCTCCCGCTCTGTGCGGATCGCCTCCTGAACCAGCCCAAGATCCCCCCCCCCAGGAAGCGGGACCCCCTGCCAATCCTCCTCGGCCACGTTCGAATACTTCTCAAACTGGAAAGGCTTGAGCCCAGCCTGACCAGGGACCGCAGTAAAGGTTTCCTCCCCGACGGACACAACTGCAGTGCCCAATTCGGGTAGGATCACGACCTTTCGCTCTAGCTGAATTCCAGCCACTTGGTTCCCGCTCCCACCACATACGCTTTGGCGATCCTGATCATGTCCTTGTCCAGAGGATCTGATGCTTCGACCGCTCCTACTGCTTCAATCGCCTTAAAGTCAAATGCACCATGAATATGGACTTCGATAAACTCGTCCCGGCTTCGCGTTGGGGCCGTCCTCATCAGGATCTCAGGAAAGGCGGAAGCCGCTGTCGTTCCATCGATCAAGCTCGCACATTTAGCAACCGCAACGAGATGCCTTTTCTCCCATTTGCTCCGATAGCCCGATGGCAGCTTCCCTCCACCCGAAGCCTGCACAAAATCGTAGGAGTTGGTTTCAAGCACCGACGCCCGATGCTCGATATTTAGGTTGCGAAGCGTTGCGAAACAGTTGCCATAGGACATCAATCCCCGGTGATCGAGAGAGAGCGCGGCGTACCGTATCTCGCTGCCGAGATTGCCCCACATTGCTCCGTCGACGGCCAGTCTCCTTTGGTCGTTCGTCACTAAAGCCGCTTGTCTGGCCTGCGCTCTGACGAGCAACTGATAATTCGTGAACAGCGTATTCGACCTCCTGACAAGCCCGATCAGGATGTCGGAATCCATAGCCACCACAGCCTGCGACTGATTCCGCACTGCGGTCTCGAAATCTCTGACCCGATCAAGGGCCTTTCGATGATCGGCCTCGGCAAGGGCCTCATGATACCGCAACTCCAGAGCCGCCGTTTCTTCTGGCCTTTCAGCAAGCCGAACATTCGAGAATTCAACAAAAGTCCCACAACTGGGGCAACTGGTAGACGACTCGCTCACTTCATTCGAGCAACGAGGGCAAATCATCGGTCTCCGAATTAAGCTTTGCAAACAAGGTGCTATCGCATCTGCGTATCCTCAGGCTGGCATCTCATGGCCAAAAAGAGAGGTTTCCCATCGAGCAGGGGCGAATAGTGGTCCGCGCCGGTTGAAATCCCGAAGCGCAAGTTGCAGAAATTTTACACGATGTTGCTCTACCGAGCACCTAGATTCTCGCCGCCTGATGTCTCTTTCGGTAGATTCATGGTGCCTTCGGCCGCGTACCCGTCCGGCCGAGGGCAAGCCCACGGCGAATTTCGTCTGTCGATTTGGCCTGGTTTCCCATCAGCCCGACCGGCGACTCGGGCAGCTATCGGGCAGAGCCGCCGGTCAACTCGAAATTGAATGGGCGAGCCGAGCGCCGTGGCGGGGGCGTGGCGGAGCCCTTCGCTGGCCGTTTGGCTCATGGTGGGTTAGACTTAAGAAACGGTACTGGAAATGATGAGACACAGGACGATCACGATGACCGGCTCGTATCTCCACCTAGTCCCGACCTCCGGGTTGGACAGCAAGGCGACCCTGTTTTTCGAGGGTACAAATCCGGTACAAGATGGTCCCTTTTTGGCCCCCAGGGCAAAAAGTAGCCATGCGGACAGAGAGAATGTTGTACTACAACTTATTGAAAACAAATAAGTTGTAGTTGGTGAGAGCTCGTAGCTCAGTTGGTAGAGCAACGCCCTTTTAAGGCGTGGGTCCTGGGTTCAAGTCCCAGCGAGCTCACCACACCTCCCGGCCGCCGCATTCCCCTGCTTCTCGCTGCAATTCTGCCCACTCGGTCCAGATTCTCCCTACGCCCTCGGCCAGAAGTGCTCCTCGGCACACGCGCGCAGCCGCGCTGCCGCATCCTCCGGAGTAATATCCCGCTGCGGCATGCCCAGCATTTCAAATCCCACCATGAATTTGCGCACCGTTGCCGAGCGCAGCAGCGGCGGATAAAAATGCGCATGAAAATGCCACTCCGGATGCTCGTCTTTCCCCGTCGGCGACTGGTGGAACCCCATCGTATAGGGAAAGCTGGTCTCGAACAGGTTGTCGAAGCGCGTGGTCAGCCGCTTCAGCGCGTCGGCCAGCCCGTCCCGCTCCTCGCTCGTGAACTCCGGCAGCGCCCCGGCGTGACGCCGCGACACCAGCATCACCTCGAACGGCCAAACCGCCCACCACGGCACCACGGCCATGAAGTGCTCATTCTCAAACACCACCCGCTCTCCCGCCGCCCGCTCCGCCTCCGCGTAGTCGCACAGCAGGCAGCGCCCGGTCCGGCCCAGGTACTCGCCCTGCGCAGCGGTCTCGGCAGCCGGCTCGTCCGGCACAAAATCCGTTGACCATATCTGCCCGTGCGGATGAGGATTGCTGGCGCCCATCATGGCGCCGCGATTCTCAAAAATCTGCACGTACTCAATCCAGTCCAGCGCGCTCAGTTCCACATACTCACGCGTCCAGGCGTCCACCACCGGCCTGATCTCTTCCCGCGTCATGCGCGCCAGCGTCAGGCTGTGGTCGGGGTGGTAGCAGAGCACCTTGCACAACCCGCGTGCCGGAGCGGCCACCAGCAGCGGCGAACCCGCCGTCTCGCTCACCGCCGGCGAATCCGGCAGCAGCGCCGCGTAATCGTTTACAAAGGAGAAAATGCCTTCATACGCCGGATTCACTGCCCCGCCGGCCCGCTGGTTCCCTGGGCACAGGTAGCACTGCGCATCGTAGTGAACTCCCAGCGGCGCGCTCTTCTGCCCCACTTCTCCCTGCCACGGCCTTTGTGTCCGGTGCGGCGAAACCAGCACCCACGATTGCCGCAGCGGATTCCACCGCCGATGCGGATACTGCCACTTCTTTTCCATGCTTGCTCCCGCAGATATTCTAACGGCCCCATCGCCGGCCCGCTGTAGCAGCCCTCACGCCATCGGCTTCTCCTGAGGCGGCATCGAGGCCAGAAACCGCCGCGCAAACTCGCCGCTGTACTCCTCCAGCAACTGCTTCACCCGCTCCGGCTCCTGAGAGCGCACAATCAACCCGGCATGGTGGCGTTTCTTCATGCGCACCACGATCTCCGGCGCATGAAAGCTGTCCGTGTCCGGCTCCGCGGTCTGGGCCAGGCACAGCACGCTACCCGCATAGCTCTCGAACGAATCCGGGGGAACGTACGTTTCGCCGCGAAGGTACGCCACCTCCAGCCGTGCCCACTGCCGCCACAGATTTACGCCGCTTGCCGCCTCCACCAGATCGGCAATAGAGGCTCCGCCCATCCCGGCCGCAATCTTCTGAAAGTAGTACCGCCCATCGGCATGACCCCGGATATATTCCGTGTGGGTCACCCCGCGCACCATGCCCAGCGACGGGGCCAGCCCTGCGTTCAGCGCCGTCAGTTCCATCCAGTCGCGGCTGCCGCGGTCCACCGTGCGGGAGGTAAACACTCCCCCCTCGCGCATCGACTCCATGGGCGGGCGGCCGTACTGATGCACTACGGAAAACAGCACGTCGCACTCGCTCACAATCGAATCCACATGAAAAATGTCGCCCGGCACAAACTGTTCCAGCAGGTAGTGGCTCTGCATGTCGCCCAGTTCGTCCAACGTGCGCCAAAGCTGTTCCGAATCCTCGATCCGGCGAATCCCCAGCGCCGAAGCCTCCAGGCGGGGCTTCAGCAGCCACGGCGCCGGTACCCTCGCCATGTAATCGCGCAACTCGTCGTAGTTCAACACCCGGCAAAACTCGGGAACCTGAAATCCCGACTCCCGCGCGCTCATCCGCATCGCCAGCTTGTCGCGGTAGTAGGCTGCCGTGGTAATCCCCATGCCCGGTATCCGCATGTGCTCGCGAATCGCCGCCGCTGTCTCCAGGTCGAACTCGTCCAGCGCAACAATCCGGTCGTAGCGCCGGCCGCGCGCCATCCAGGAAACCGTATTTAGAATCTGCTCGCGATTCAGGCCGGAGGGCATCGTAACCACGTCTTCCACCGCATCGCGCGGCCACGCCGCATCCTTCAGCGTGTCCAGCGTCAGCAGGGTGGGCCGCATGCCCATCTCCGCGCACTGGCGCAGAAAGTCGTGACCCTTTTCACTGCTGGCTATGCAGAGAATCCGCTCGATCCCGCCGGTCTTCGATTGCTCGTTCGTCATCGGCCCCTCGTTCGCCTGGAAAACCATCTTCCGGCGCGCAAACCGTAAATCCTCCAGCGCGCCCCGGGGGAAAGGCGCTTGAGCTTGGACTGCTGGATGAGGATAGTTCTACCATAGACGCTGCACCTGCAACCGGCCGCCCTGCGCCAAGGACTCATGATGCTGCTTTCGGCTGACGCCATCGTCTCCCTGCACGACCTGCGGACCCGCGCCTGGCACCTGGCTCCCGAAGCCCAGGACGAAACCTCAGACCCATGGCTCGCCGCCGTCTCCCTCCAGCATCGCGCCAACTTCGACCTCTGGCACATCGAGGACGAGGCCCGCGCTCCCGGAGCAACCGACGCGCAACTGGCCCATGTCAAGCGCCGCGTGGATGCGACCAACCAGCGCCGCAACGACCTCGCCGAGGAGCTGGACCGCTCGCTGCTCGTCTGGCTCCAGGCCCACGGCCTGCCCAACCCGGACGCGCCCCTCCACTCCGAGTCGCCCGGCCTCATCGTTGACCGGCTCTCCATCCTGGCTCTCAAGATCTACCACACCCGCGAAGAGGCCGGGCGCACCGGCGCGCCGGAGGGCCACGCCGACCGCAACCGCGACCGCCTCGCCATCCTTGAAACCCAGCGCGCAGACCTGGCCGCCTGTCTCGATGCCTTGTGGCGGGAAACCCTCGCCGGTACGCGCCGTTTCAAACTCTACCGCCAGTTAAAGATGTATAACGATCCATCGCTCAACCCCGCCATCTACGGCAAACTTATCCATTAGACACGTTCGTAACTCCCCTGTTTCCAGGCTGCCCATTGACGGAACACGAGGTTATGCGTATAAAGAGTCCCTGAGCGGCGTTTTTCCCGGTCGCGTGTTCTCGGCTCATAGCAGTGAGCCTCATTCGCGTCTTCCGGGTTGCGCACTTAGGCAAACACATGATGCACGAGGCCAGATCCGCGGCGCCCAGCCGCAAAAAAACTCCACTTCCTGCCGCCAAATCTGGCGGACACTCCACTACGGGCACGGGGCCTGCTTTTCAGCACTTCCAGGCTGCGGTGCAACTGCTGCAACAGGGCAAATATGAAAAGGCCCTGGCCGCCTTTGAAAAGCTCCTCCCTGTGGCGCCACCGGAAATCAGGGAACGCTGCCAGATGTACGTCAGCACCTGCCAGCACCAACTGGCCAGGCCCAGTCTCGACTTCGCCACTCCCGAAGAGCACTATGACTACGCCGTCTCCCAGTTGAATACCGGCTATTACGAGGAAGCGCGCGAGCAGTTCAATCTCATTCTGGAAAAATACCCCGACACCGACTACACCTTCTACGGCCTTGCCCTGTTGGACTCCATCACCGGCCACACCCAGGAATGCCTTGGCAATCTCGCCCGCGCCATCGAACTCAATCCCAGGAACCGCCTCCAGGCCCGCGTCGACAACGACTTTCAAAGCATGGTGGACGATCCCCGCTTTACCGAACTGCTCTACCCTGAAAATCCCTGAGAAGCCTCTCAATCGATCGAGATTTTGCAAGGTGCGGGCTTTACAGGCCGCGGAGAACTCAATCAAACTGGAGATGCGCCAATTTTTGTATCTAGGCACGACGTAAATGCCCGCTCTGGGCGCGGCCCAAGGGTAACGAAAGTACTGTAATATGAGTGGGGTTTTATCCCCTGAGGGAATGTCGGCGTTGCAACAGGACTTATTCAGCGATTCCCAAGGTATCCAGTGAACCCTCCGCCTCCCGCAAACACTCCGGCAACGATTCCTGCCCCGCCTATTCTGCCCTCCGTCAGCCCCGCAGGCGCTGCCGCACAGCCTCTGCGCGTAGTGGTCATCGGCGGCGGCACCGGGCTCTCCACGCTGCTCCGCGGCCTGCGCCGCCATGTCATCCCTGCCGGCCAGCACAGCTCCCTGATGGGGCAGATCTCTGACCTCGCCGCCGTTGTCACCGTCACCGACGACGGTGGCTCCTCGGGCCGCCTGCGCCAGGACTTCAACATGCTCCCCCCCGGGGACCTGCGCAACTGCATGGTCGCCCTCAGCGCGGAAGAGGACATGCTCTCCCGCCTCTTCAATCACCGCTTCCGCGCCGGCAATGGCCTCAAGGGCCACAACTTCGGCAACCTCTTCGTCGCCGCGCTCACTGAAATCACCGGCGACTTTGCCCAGGCCATTCAACTCGCCTCCAAGATCCTCAACACCCGCGGCCACATCTACCCGGTCACCACCGCCAACACCACTCTGGTCGCGCGCATGGACGACGGCTCCCTGGTCCGCGGCGAAACCAACATCACCGCCAGCCGCCGCCGCATCGTCGAGCTCATGCTCGATCCGCCAGATCCCGCGCCGCTCCCGGAGACACTCGAGGCCATCGAGCGCGCCGATCTCATCACCGTCGGACCCGGTTCGCTCTACACCTCGCTCATCACCAACCTGCTGGTCGAGGGCATCGCTGAGGCGCTGGTCCACGCCCGCGGCCTCCGCGTCTACGTCTGCAACCTCATGACCCAGGCCAACGAGAGCCTCGGCCTCTCCGCCGCCGATCATATCGAGCGCATCTACAAACACACCCGCGCCCCCATCTTCGACTGCGCCCTGGTCAACACCGCCCCCTTTTCGCCTGAAACCCTGGCCCGTTACGCCGCTGAAGGCGCCTCGCCCATCGCAGCCGACATCGAGCGCATTGAGGCCCTCGGTGTCCGCTGCATCGCCGGCAACTTCGCCAGTGAAGAGGCCGTCGTCCGCCACAACGCCTCCTGCGTCACCGGCGCCCTCCTGGCCCTCGGCCAAGCCGCCCAGACAGCCCGCACCTGATTTTTCCTATTTGAAATTGGGTGCCCCAGGTATCGATTCTGAAACCTGGGATCGATGAACTCACTTCGCGGGTCTTTTCTATTTCCTGTTCCCAGCCGCTTCTACCGTCCGCTTCAACTGCCCGCAAGCCGCAAAAATATCCCGCCCCCGCGGCTTCCGTACATAAGCCGGAATCCCCGCAGCTCCGAGCGTCGCGCGAAACGCATCCACCGCCTCGGCCCCCGGCATCGCATACGCAATCCCCGGCCCCGGATTCCATGCAATCAAATTCACCTTCACCGGCAATCCCGTCCTCTTCGCCAGCCGCGCCACTTCGCGCGCATGTTCCACCCGGTCCGTCACGCCGCCCAGCAGCACGTATTCAAACGTAATCCGCTCCCGGGGCCGCAGCTTCACCTGCCGCACCGCCTCCATCACCGCATCAATCGGCCACTTGCGGTTGATGGGCATAATCTCCCCGCGAATCGCGTCGTTGGGCGCATTCAGGCTGATCGCCAGCTTCGGCCGCACCTCCGCCGCCTCCTGGGCAAACCGCTCAATCCCCGGCACAATCCCCGACGTCGAAACCGTCATCCGCTGCGGGCTCAGCCCCACTTCCTCCACCAGCAGCCGCACCGCGCCCATAAAGCTCTCGTAGTTCAGAAACGGCTCGCCCATTCCCATGAACACCAGGTTCACCCGGTCGCGTCCCACCTCCACGCCCTGCCGCTCCAGCACCGCCACCACCTGCCCGGCAATCTCGCCCGCCGTCAGGTTCCTTTGCAACCCCAGCTTGGCCGTCAGGCAGAACTGGCAATTCACCGCGCAGCCCACCTGGCTTGAAACGCAAATCGTCGCCCGCTGCCAGCTCTTCGCAGCGGAATCCCCGCCTTCCGCCTCACTCCCGTCGCCCGTCTCGCCTTCGTCCCCCTCCGGCATCCAGACGGCCTCCACGGTCTTCTCGTCCAGCCCCTGCACCAGGTACCGTTCCGTCCCATCCACAGACTGAAAAACCTGCGCAATCCGCGGCCGTCCCACCTCCCATCCCTCGGCGGCCAGTTTCTCCCGCAGCGCCTTGGGCAAAGTGGTAATTTCGCTCAACTCCGCAATCCGCTGGCGATACATGGCTTCCGCCAGTTGCCGTCCCCGCCATCCCGGCTCGCCCGCCGCCGCCATCTGCGCCGCCAGCGCCTCCGCATCCAGCCCAAACAGCCGCCGCTCACTCCCCATCACCAGGTCGCCGCCGCCAATACCGATCAGCTTGCTCTCTTCTCCGCTCATAGCTCCGCCCAGCCTAGAGAATAACCGCTCTCGTCCCGCTCCGCAGCCGCCCCGCAATTGCCCTGCAAGCGAACTCGGCCCCAGCCCGTTAAACTGATAACTGACAACTGTTCACTGTCCACTGGAAAAAATGACCCACGAACGCAACTATCGCCGCACCGTCCTTCCCAACGGCCTCATCGTCCTCACCGAGCGCATGGACCACCTGCGTTCCGTCGCCATGGGCGTGTGGATCAAGTCCGGCTCCCGCTGTGAAACCGCCGAATCCAACGGCATCTCTCACTTTGTCGAGCACATGCTCTTCAAGGGAACCCGTTCCCGCAGCGCCCAGCGCATCGCCCGGGAAATGGACTCCATCGGCGGCAACCTCGACGCCTTCACCGGCAAGGAAACCATCTGTTTCAACGTCAAATCCCTCTCCGACCACGTCCCCATCGCTCTCGACGTGCTCACCGATCTGGTTCTCAATCCCGTCTTCGCCCTTCCTGACATCGAGCGCGAGCGCGGCGTCATCCTGGAAGAAATCAAGATGGATGAGGACAATCCCGACATCCTGGTCCACGAGCTGTTCACCCAGAGCTTCTGGCGCGGCCATCCCCTCGGCAAGCCCATCCTCGGCACCAAAGCCACCGTGGCCAACCTCGACCAGAAGAGTCTCTTCGCCTATCACAGCGACCGCTTCCACGGCGGCAACATCGTCTTCTCCGCCGCCGGCAATCTCGATCACGACCGCTTCGCCGAGGCCGTTGCCGCCAAGTTCTCCCCCCTCGCCGCCGGCGAAACCCTCCACGAGCTGCCCGCCCCTGAAGCCAGCGCCCGCGTCGTCCTGCGCAACAAAAAATCCCTTGAGCAGGTGCAGATATGTCTCGGCCTGCCCGCTCCGCCCATCACCGACGAAAGCCGCTACGCCACACTCATCCTCAACACCGTCCTCGGCGGCGGCATGAGCTCCCGTCTCTTCCAGACCATCCGCGAGGAGCGCGGCATGGTCTACTCCATCTACTCCGATCTCGCCCCCTACCGCGACACCGGCACCCTCATGGTCTTTGCCGGAACCTCCGCCGCCAACGCCCTTGAAGTCGTCGATCTCATCCTCGCCGAGTTCCGCGGCCTCAAGCAGGACCTGCTTCCCCGGGAAGAGCTCACCCGTGCCAAGGACCAGCTCAAGGGCAACATCCTCCTCGGCCTTGAAAGCTCCAACGCCCGCATGGCCAACCTTGCCCGCCAGGAGATGTACTTCCACAACTTCATGACCGTGGAAGAAGTCATCGCCCGCATCGATGCTGTCCAGGCCTCTGAAGTCCAATCCATGGCCCAGCAGCTCTTTGACCACGACAAGATCGCCGTTACTCTCCTCGGCCGCCTCGATGGCGTTAAGCTCACCCGCTCCCGGCTCGCCTGCTGAAAAAAGCAGTTTTCAGTTACACAAAAAAGATGGATACGGCCTGCGCTCGGAATGGCAGTGTTTTATAACTTTTTCAGACTTGGGACACTCTGAGCGATTCTCTAATTGCTACACCGGAAGCCATGCTGCCGAGTGGCTTGTACAGCCGCCGCTCGGGGTTCCCATGAAGCGAACTCTGCTTCATGGGGTAAAGAGACAGGTCTTCGTCGCTGGGGTGGAAGAAAAAGCCGCCTTCCACAATCTCCAAACGGCAACATGTGGATCGAAGATGCTCTAGCGGATGCCGATCTCTTTGCTTTCGATTGAGTCGTCTATGTGGCCCATCTTTTCGTGCTTCGTGCGGAGATAGCGCTCGAAGGTCTCCTGGGGCTCAACCTCGGCGGAGACGCGCTCGACAACGGCGATACCTGCGGATTCCAGAGCGGCAACTTTTTCAGGATTGTTGGTGATGAGCCGGACCTGGGACACTCCCAGCCGCTTCAGGACTTCAGCCGGCAGTTCGTACTGGCGGCAGTCGGCTGCAAAACCCAGCTTGACATTGGCTTCGACTGTGTCCAGACCCTGGTCCTGTAGTTCGTAGGCCTTCAGCTTGGCCATCAGGCCGATGCCGCGGCCCTCCTTCTGCTCATAGAGCAGGATGCCCGCGCCCTCCTTGGAGATTTTGCCCAGCGCCAGCTCGAGTTGCAGCCGGCAGTCGCAGCGCAGCGAGCCAAAGACATCGCCGGTGAGGCATTGCGAGTGGATGCGCACCAGCGGCGGCGCGGAGTGAATGTCGCCCATCACCAGGGCGACCAAACCATCGACGGCAGCGGCGGCCGGGGTTGCGGATTCGCAGTTTGCGCGAGGTTCCGCCAACTTGCCCTCAAAACCCAGGATGCGGAAGAATCCCCAGCGGGTAGGGAAATCCGCCTCGGCGACCTTGTTCACGCATTGAAATTCCATAGTTCCATTCTACGTTGCGAGATTGTAGAGGCAGCGCCTGCCGTCACAGGTGGTGAGACGAACCTGAAACGGTTGGCAGGCCTGCAACCCACACAAGATTAGATACATTTGTCCGCGGCGCGATACATTGATGGAGTGACGGACAGGCTGATTCTGATAACGCTGCTGGTGAAACTGGGCGTGGTTGCCTCGGTAGCCAGCGCCCTGGCGCGAGGCAGCACCTTCCGCCGGCTCTTCTTTGCCGAGCAGCGCACTCCTCGGCAAACCCTGGCTTTGCTGGCCTTTTTTCTCGTTCCGCTCACGCTGGGGGTGTGGATACGGTTCTGGGTGCCCAACTTCCTGGCCGCCGACATTTCCTTTGAGACCGTGATTCTGCTGGGTCTGCTCCTGGGACCGGGATGGGCCATGCTGGGCGGCGTGGTGCTGTCGGCGCCCGCGGTCTATCACCATGAGTACCTGGCCCTGCCCTTCAACGCAATGGTGGGGTTGGCGGCGGGCTTTCTGGGCCGCTTTGTTCAGGAAGAGGAGATCTGGTCGTTTACGCCCTTCGTCGACCTGAGCCTCTATCGCTGGGTGCGCCGCAACCTGCGGCAGCCGCGCGTCGACCGCCAGTTTCTGATGCTGTTTCTCATTGTGGCGGCAGAAGGGTGCCGGGACTGGATCGCCCACGCTTTTCCGCATCGGCTGTTTGCGCTGCTTGCCAGCCAGTGGTGGCTGCAGGCGCTGGTGCTGCTCAGCGCGCCCATCGACGTGGGCATTGCGCTCAAGGTGTGGAACACGCTGCGCCTGGAGATGAAGCTGGAGGAGCAGAAACGGCTGCTGCTGGAGGCCCGCCTGGACGCCTTGCAGCGGCAGATTAACCCGCACTTCCTGTTCAACACGCTCAACTCCATTGCCTCTCTCGTGCGCATGAAGCCGGAGAAGGCGCGGGAGATGACGGTGAAGCTGGCCAATATCCTGCGCGCGCTGCTCAAGGACCACGACACCTACGTTCCGCTGCGCGAGGAGCTGAGCTTTACCGACGATTACCTGGATATCGAGGTGGTGCGTTTTGGCGCGGACAAGCTGCGCGTGGAAAAAGAGATCGACCCGCGCACGCTCGAGGTTTTGGTCCCCAGCATCCTGCTGCAGCCGCTGATTGAAAACAGCATCAAGCACGGACTCGAGCCGCGCCTGCATGGCGGCACGGTGACGCTGCGCAGCCGGCTGGAGGGGGACCGTGTGCTGATTGAGGTGGCCGACGACGGCGTGGGCATGGGCAACCGCCCGGTTTCGGCGCTGCGCCGGAGCGGCGCGGGCATCGGCATGAAAAACGTGCAGGAGCGGCTGGAAGTGCTCTACGGCAACCTGGCGCGGTTCGAGGTGGTGAGCAATCCGGGCCGGGGAACCCTGGTGAAGATCGAGATTCCGGCCAACCTGTCCCGGAGCGGCTGAGCGGGCTGCGCGGACTCGGCGGTTCCCGGACAGTTACTCTTGATTGCGGCGAATTGCACAGGCCCAGGCGGTATCCTCAAAGCATGGTGCGCTTCACGGTGCTGGCTTCGGGGTCCAAGGGCAACTGTACGGTTGTCACCGGCGGCCGGACGCGGATTCTGGTCGATGCCGGGCTGAGCTGCCGTGAGCTTTTTCGGCGCATGAGGCTGGCTGGCGAAGAGCCGGAAACGCTGGACGCCATCGTTATTACCCATGAGCACTCCGACCACGTGAACGGGCTGGCCGTCACCGCCCGCAAGCTGGGGATTCCGGTGTACTTTACTGAGGGCACGCATCGCGCCTGGATGCGCTGGCTGACGCCGCGCAAGCAGATGACCTATGCGCAGTGGCTGGAGCAGTGCCGCAAACAGGCAGCGGAACGCCAGGCGGAGGCAGCAGCGGCAAGCGAAGAGGGCGAGCCGGACGAGACCGACCTTGTGGAAGAGGCCGAGACCCCGCCGGAAGCCGCCGAACCCGCCGTGCCCGCCAAGGCAAAAGATCCCACAGGGCTGCCGGCGGTGGAGTATTTTGCAGCCGGGCAGCCGTTTGAAATTGGCGATATTTCCGTGAGCCCCTTCACCATTCCCCACGACGCGGCCGACCCGGTTGGTTTTGTGTTCAAGGCCGAAGGGGTGCGGATGGCCTTTGCCACGGACCTGGGGTACATTCCGCCCAATGTGAAGGCGCAGCTCAAGGGCGTGGACCTGCTGCTGCTGGAGTCGAACCACGATCTGGAGATGCTGCGCGACGGCCCCTACCCCTGGTCAGTCAAGCAAAGGGTACTTTCGCGGGTGGGCCATCTTTCTAACGAGGCGGCGGCAGAGTTCCTTGAGAATGAGTACGACGGCCAGGCGGCTTACGTGATTCTGGCGCATCTATCTGAAAGCAATAACCTTCCAGAGCTGGCGCGGGTGACGGCCGAGCGCGCGCTGCAGAACCGGGCAAGCCTGCTGGCGAACCGGCTGTTGCTGGCGGAGCAGCATGTGTCTCTTTCTGCTATATATTTTTAAGTAAATCAGGTTACAATAGTAAGACACGGGCATCACTCTGTACCAGGTAAATTGGCAAAGGAAGCGCCATGGGCGTTTTTTGCTATGGCGACACAGAGCAGAGCGGCGCGCCACTGAATCGATACGGTCGGTGGAGCGTCTAATAATACTGAACTTCCATTGCCACGTGAGCCGCGCAAGATCATTGCGGCCAAACATATCCTTTGCAAAGTGAGTCTTTCATTTATGGCAAGTACACGATGCACAGACAGAGTCGTTGGCGCTATTTTGGCAAGCTGGCGATATGACATCTCGGGAATTTCACCGGAGATGTGCAAGGACTACGAGCAGCATTTTGCCGAATGCCCCCACTGCCGCGCCCGGCAGAAGTTTCATCGCAGCCTGGATGTGTCGCTTGCGGTTCTCACTTTGCTGTCGGTGCTTTTCTTCCTCTTCGCGCTGGCGGTTCTCAAGCACATCAAGCCGGTGGAGCACATGGCCTTCAACGTGTTCGGGCTGGATATTGCCGACACCTACCACATGCTGTTTTCGGCAGGCATTGCCGGGCTTTGTTTCTCAGTGATTGCGTTTGTGCTGGTATTTACCACCACGCCTGTGCCAACGTACCTGGGCGGCATTGCAGCCGAGCGCGCACGGCTCCTTGAAGAGCGGCTGCCCGCGGCGATCAAGGCGCTGCGTCCGCGATAACAGACAAGTTAAACGCCAGCAAACACCAGAGCCTCCCGTATGCGGGAGGCTCTGGTGTTTGCTGGCGCATTGCGGATGAACAACTCTTGTTATTGACAGCCTTCGGCTGCGTGTCACACTCTTGTTTCGCTGGCAAATCCATCGCGATGTATGCAGAGTGGCCTGAGTGACTTCCTTATCAAGAAGACAAATCGTAAAGGGCGGCCTTGCTGCGTGGGGCGCGGTCTGTGCCGCGTCGATAGCAGACGCAATGCCTGGCTCCGCAACATCCAGTGACCGGCAACTGGCTGTGGCTATTTCAGAAGATAAGAATCTGGCCACGGTGTACGCCATGGCGCGGAGACTTCTCGGCAGCGGACTTACGGGCGGCAGTATTTATCCCGAGATCTGGATTCGCGATTCCAATACCTTCATCGAAGTTGCCTTGAAGTCCAACAACCCGCGGATTTTCCGCCAGGCACTGCTGAATTACGTCATCTTCCAGGGCGAGGCAGGCGATAAGGTTCCATTCGGGCGCGGCAGCATTGTGGATTTATATGCGCCTACGGGCACTCCAGGCACCGAGGACTGGGATGCGCCCTACAAATCGGAACATATGCCGGGCATTACGGCCTTCAAGAGCAGGCAGGAGAGCGATGGAGAGTCCTCGCTGGTGTCGGCGACCAGAAAGTATGTGGATGTGACCGGGGATCGCAGCTTCCTGGATGAGAAGGTGAGAGGGGTCAGTGTCCGCGAACGGCTTGGACTTGCTTTGGACTTTGTTTTAAGGGAGCGGCTGGATGCAAGCCGCGGCCTGATCTGGAACGAGACGACGATTGACTGGGGAGACGTTTCGCCAGACGGCTCGCGTGCCGTGAAGAACCGGGCGGTGTGCATCTACAGCAATGCCATGGCGGTAATCGCAATCGGCGACTACCTGCAATTAACGGCATCGGACACTGCGGAAAGCAAACGCTGGAACGCCCGGAGAGACGAACTGAAGCGCAATATCCGGAAGCATCTTTGGGACGATAAGCGAGGGAAATTCATTCCGCATCTCTACCTTGACAGCTCGCCATTTCCCAGCGGCTTCAACGAAGGCGAGATTTACTATCACGGTGGCACAGCGGTTGCGATTGAGGCAGGACTGCTCAGCAGGAACGAGGCGGTACAAGCCCTGCAAAGGATGCGGGAGAATGTGAAGGCGGCTGGCGCATCCTCGATTGGCATGACGATCTATCCGCCGTATCCCAGCAGCGTTTACAAGAGCCAGGAACCGTACACTTACCAGGACGGCGGCGACTGGTGCTGGTTTGGCGGCCGGATGGTGCAGCAGTTGGTGCGGTTGGGAATGGTGGAAGATGCATACCGCGAGATTGCCCCGATGGTGACAAGGGTAGTCAAGGCCGGCGATTTTCACGAGTGGTGGACCCGGGATAACCAGCCCAGGGGATCTGCCGCTTTCAAGGGCTCAGCCGGAGTTCTGGGCAAGGCGATCGAAATGCTGCAGGCCTGGGCTGCCAGGACGCTGTCTGCATAATGAGCACAACGCAAAAAAGGCGAAGCCGCGATGGCTTCGCCTTTTTTGTGCTGGTAGCTTTTGCGTTTGTTGCTGAAGTTACTTCACGATGGGCACGCGCAGGTCGCCGCCGGTCATCTGCTTGGGCTCGTCCAGATTGAGAATGGCGAGCAAGGTGGGCGAGATGTCGCGCAGCGAGCCATCCGGGCGCAGGCGGTAGTGAGGGGCTTCCTCGGCCACGTAGATTATGGGCACCGGGTTGGTGGTGTGCGCCGTGTGCGGAGCGCCGGTGACCAGGTCCACCATCTGCTCGGCGTTGCCGTGGTCGGCGGTGATCAGCCAGCTTCCGTTCTTCTCGCGGATGGACTTGTAAACACGGCTCAACTGCGCATCGATGACCTCAATGGCCTTGATGGTGGGTTCAAGCTTGCCGGAGTGGCCCACCATGTCGGCGTTGGCAAAGTTGGCAACAATCAGGTCGAAGGTGGCGTCGTTGACAGCCTTCACAATGGCGTCGCCGATGGCCTCGGCCTTCATCTCCGGAGCCAGATCGTAGGTGGCCACCTTGAGCGAGGGAATCAGCACCCGTTCCTCGCCGGGGAAGGGCGTTTCAATGCCGCCGTTGAAGAAGTAGGTGACGTGGGCGAACTTCTCGGTCTCGGCCACGCGCAGGTTGCGCAACTGGTGCTTGGCCAGCACGTTGGCCAGAATGTTATCCAGCGACTCCGGAGGCATGATGAGCGGCAGCTCGTAGAGCTTGTCGTACTGCGTCATGCACAGGTAGTACAGGTTCTTGGGGAGTTCGGAACGGGGAATGACCTGGTCGAGCGCTTCCCAGCCGTCGATGTTGCGTCCGCCGTCCTTCAGGCCGCTCTCGCGGGTCAGCACGCGGGTAATTTCGCGGGCGCGGTCGGCTCGGAAGTTGAAGTTGATGCAGACGTCCTCGTCGCGAATCTGGGCAACGGGCTTGCCTGCCGCATCCACCACCACAAAGGGAATGATGAACTCGTCGGTGACGCCGTTGTTGTAGCACTCGATGAGGCGTGCCACGGCGTTGGGGTAGGCGCCGCCCTCGGCCTTGCCGGTAACCATGGCGTCGAAGGCCTTGCGCTCGCGCTCCCAGCGCTTGTCGCGGTCCATGGCGTAGTAGCGCCCGCTGACGGTGGCCACTTTGCCCACGCCGTACTCGCGCATCTTCTGCTCCAGCTGCGCAATGTAACCCGCGCCGCCGGTGGGCGGAGTGTCGCGGCCGTCCATGAACGCATGCACAAAGACCCGGGTCAGGCCGTACTCGCGCGCCGTGCGCAGCAGGGCGTAGAGATGTTCGAACTGCGAGTGAACGCCGCCGTCCGAGCACAGGCCGAACAGATGCAGTTGCCGTCCGCCTTCGCGCGCCTGCTGCATGGCCTTCACGATTGCCGGGTTCTTGACGAACTCGCCCGAGGCAATCGCTGCGTCGATGCGGGTAATGTCCATCTGCACAATGCGGCCTGCGCCGATGTTCAGGTGGCCGACCTCGCTGTTGCCCATCTGCCCGTCGGGCAAGCCGACAAAATGGTCTGAGGCCTGGATCAGCGTGTTGGGGTACTCGCGAAGCAGTTTGTCGTAGGTGGGCTTTTTAGCCAGGGCAATGGCGTTGTTGGCGGTTTCGGCACGATAGCCCCATCCGTCGAGGATGGTCAGAACGAGGGGACGCTTGTAAATGGACACGAAGAAAGCACCTCAGATCGAATACGAAAGTATCAATCTCAGGATAAACCGCCGGGGGGAGGCAGGGTGTGGTTTGGGTCACACGCAGAAATGCAAAGGGAGAAAGCCGTGGCTTCCTCCCTTTGCATGATAGAAACGACAACCAGGTTAGTCGTTGTAGTTGAGGCTTTCCAGTCCAAGGTAAACCGCGCCAGAGCCCAGTTCCTCTTCAATGCGGAGCAACTGGTTGTACTTGGCGATGCGGTCGGTGCGGCTGACGGAGCCGGTCTTGATCTGGCCAGCGCCGGTGGCAACGGCCAGGTCGGCGATGAAGGTGTCTTCGGTCTCGCCCGAACGGTGGCTGATGACCGAGGTGTAGCCGTAACGGCGGCCCAGCTCAATGGCTTCCAGGCTCTCGGTGACGGTGCCAATCTGGTTGACCTTGATGAGAATGGAGTTGGCCGTGCCCTCTTCAATGCCGCGCTGCAGGCGCTTCACGTTGGTCACAAAGAGATCGTCGCCAACCAGTTGGATGCGGCTGCCCAGCTTGTCGGTGAGCAGCTTCCAGCCCGCCCAGTCGTCCTCGGCAAGGCCGTCTTCCAGAGAGACAATGGGATACTGGCGAGTCCAGTTGTCGTAGAACGCCACCATCTCTTCGCTCGACAGCTCGCGCTTGTCGCTCTTCTTGAAGATGTACTTCTTCTTTTCCTTGTCGTAAAACTCGCTTGACGCTGGATCCAGAGCAATGGCGATCTGCTCGCCGGGCTTGTAGCCGGCCTGCTCAATGGCCTCGAGGATCAGCTCGATGGCTTCGGCGTTGGACTTGAGCGAGGGAGCAAAGCCGCCCTCGTCGCCCACGGCTGTGTTGTAGCCCTTCTTCTTGAGCACGCTCTTCAGCGTGTGGAAGGTCTCGGCAGCCCAGCGCAGAGCCTCGGAAAAGCGCTCGGCGCCAACCGGGATAATCATGAACTCCTGAAAGTCCACATTGCTGTCGGCATGGGCTCCGCCGTTGAGCACGTTCAGCATGGGCGTGGGCAGAATGCTGGCGTTGACGCCGCCCAGATAGCGGTAGAGCGGAATCTCGAGCGTCTGGGCCACGGCGCGGCTGGCGGCCATGGAGACCGCGAGTATGGCGTTGGCGCCCAGCTTGGCCTTGTTCGGCGTCCCGTCCAGCTCGATCATGGTCTTGTCGAGCAGGCGCTGGTTTGACGCGTCCATGCCTTCCAGCTCGGGCGCAATCACGGTTTCCACGTTGGCCACGGCCTGGAGAACGCCCTTGCCCAGAAAGTGGGTTTTGTCGCCGTCGCGCAGCTCCACGGCTTCATGTTCGCCGGTCGAGGCGCCCGAAGGCACAATGGCGCGGCCCAGGGCGCCGCTTTCCAGAATTACGTCTGCTTCCACGGTCGGGTTGCCGCGCGAGTCAAGAACTTCGCGGGCGCGAATTGCAACAATCTCAGTCATATCGTTCCTCATAATGCGGTGCAGCAGCCGGTCATTCAGTTGGGGACGGCGATCCACGGCAAGAGTTTCTCCGGCGGCGCTTTGAATCGTGTTCAGAAGCTCCTGCACGTCTGGAATCTCCTCTCCGTCCAGCAAATATATTGCTTATATCCCGTACGGATTCTAGCAAATCGGGCCGTACAGTGCAGTGTGGCGCTGGTCACAGCAAGCTAAGCTGTTGCAAGCATGGAGGGAGGGTGCCTTTGTTGATTCGTGCTGCTGAAGGAACCTGTCCGTTTACCTGCTCTGCCACCCCGTGCCAGGGCACGCTAGGCTTATGTTGGGTGAGTTGACAGGCGATGCTTACGCAAATGCGTTCCCTGCGCAACTCTCAGGCGATGGCGGGGTTTGCACCATCAGGAAGAACCTCGCCCGCTAAAAGGAGTTCAGGATGAACCGGCCAATTCTTGTGTGCGCCTTATTTGTCGCAGCCACTGCCGTGCTGGGAGCGCAGGAGGCAAGCCAGTCCAATCGCTACCAGGGAACCTCGAATCCACCGCCGGACGACACCATCGTCACCAGCACCACGCCGCAGCCCAAGCCGCCGGCCGGGCGCGTGGCAACAGAAAGTCAGGCGCGGCCGGCTTCCACTTCCGTCGACCCGGCGGTCAACTATGCTGCAAGTCAACCGGCTCGTTACACTGCCAATCCAGCGCCCAACGATACGGCGCTTGTTGGGGACGACGGGATTGTGCAGGTGGTGCCTGACCCGCCGGCGCAAGGGGGATTGAGCCAGCGCGCCTACGCGCACGATCCGGACGGCGACATTGTGCATCCGCGCCAGTCTGGTCCGGGCGAAGTGATGGAGGGGACCAACATTCGCGTACGCCTGCTGCAACGGCTCTCCACCGCCTCCAGCGAAGATGGCGAAGCCTTCCGCACCAGGGTGGCCACCGACGTGTTGCAGCGCGGCCAGGTGCTGATTCCGGCTGGCGCTGAGATTGACGGCAGAGTGATGCATGTATCCAGCGGCCATGCGGGCGGCCACGGCTCCATGCGTCTGCAGCCGGAGACCGTGATCCTGCCCGACGGCTCGCGTTACCGGCTCTACGCCGAGGTGACCGGTACTCCGGGCTCCCGGACTCACGTCGGGGACGAGGGAACGGTTCTGCCGGATTCGCGGCTCAAGCGCGACGGCATTGAATATGGTGGCGCTGTGGGCGCTGGGGCGGTGACCGGAGCCGTCCTGGCTGGCCCGGTAGGCGCATTGACCGGCTCCCTGATCGGGGCCGGCGTCGTGACGACCCATCTGTTGATCGATCACCCGCAGGCCGTGCTGGAAACAGGCACTGCCCTGCTGTTCACGCTGACCGAACCGCTCAGACTCGAACCGGCGACGGCGGGCGGGAGCTAGTACTGCACAGTTGTAGATAGCTCCGACGGAGGGAGCAGGGGGTTTCAACCCCCTGAAAATATGCCCAAACAACTGGGTCTTTACAAGCTGCGGAAAAACTCAATCTGGAGGGAGGCGGGGGTTTTCAACCCCCGCATAATGCCAACAGAATCAACGGCGGCTTCAGCCGCGGAGGGATGCATTTCGGGCTCTTGGCTTGAAAACCGGCCTTTTTCCGCAGCCTGTTCAGGCCCGGACTGCTGTCTCCGAAGCCAAATATAACTGTAGTACTAGAATCGCTGAGACAGCCCTCCATCGGCGTAAAGATCGATTCCGGTGCAGTAGGAACTCTCGTCTGAAGCTAAGAAGAAGGCGGCATTTGCCATCTCTTCAGCGGTTCCCAGACGCCCAAGAACCGGAAGGCTAGCCATCTGTTCGCGCCCTGCCGCAGCTTCCTCCGCCGTCTTGAATTGTCCGTCGATGATAGGTGTGTCAATCGGTCCGGGGCTCAGATTGTTCACCCTGATCTTCCGGCCTTTCAGGTCCGCCGCAAACGTTCTCGCGAAGGACCGCACCGCCGCCTTGGTCGCGGCGTATACGCTCGAAGCCGGTATTCCCATGCCGGAGACGGACGAACCAACCAGCACGATGGAGCTTCCATCCTTCAGAAGCGGCAGCGACTTCTGAACCGTGAAGAAGAGCCCTCTGGTGTTGATATCGAACATGCGGTCATAGACCTCAGTTGTGACAGCCTCGATGGGCAGGTTCTCAACGATTCCGGCATTTGCAACAACAATGTCCAGCGTCCCCTTTGTGTTTTGGATCGTTTTGTACAGCCGGTCCAGGTCTTCCACCTTGCTCACATCGCCCTGCACGGCGATGACGTTGTTTCCCAGCGCTGCCTTGGCTCGATCGAGCTCCGTCTGCCTGCGGCCGGTGATAAAGACGAAGGCGCCCTCCGCCACAAACCGCTTGGCGATCGCGAGACCAATACCCGTTGCTGCTCCGGTGACCACCGCAACTTTCCCATTCAATTTCGACATGTGTTCTTCCTCTGCTTCCATCGAAGCCGTTCTCTCCATGGAGAGGCCTCAAGCTCCCCTCCAAGGTTTCGGGTTGGCTTAACTATACGATACGTATCGACACATCGTAAAGAGTTGCCGGCGCCGGACATCTACAAAGGGAGATCGCGCGCACAGCAGATGTGGCATTACCATGGATGAAGCATCGAAAAGAAGCGAGAGTCCGTTGACCACAAGAAAATTCGCGTCCTCAACTCGTTTACCACCGAAGCAATTCGAGCGTGTATCCCGCGCTCTCGCCGAACCCCGCCGAACCCTGATCCTGAAGCAGATTTCTGAGGCGGGAGGTGAGATCAACTGTGGCGATCTCGCTTCCCAGCATGAGATCGGTCATCAGACGATGTCGCACCACACCAAAGAACTGGAAAATGCGGGGCTGATCGAAATTCGACGGGAGGGCCGATTCGGGTACATCTCTCTGAAGCGGGATGTTCTGCGTGCTTTTCTCGATGAACTCTCGGAGATTTAGGGACGCAACGTCTCGATACCGGGCAACAAAGATCCGTTTCCACGGAAATCCAGCCTGTTTTTGCGCGGAAAACACGCCAAAAACAGCCAATCCATCCGAAATGACGCGCTGGCCAGCAGTGGAGTGCCCCCCAAAAGTGAGACAGCTTAAAATGAGCGCATTTGCAGGGAATGGAGAACTGCAAATGGGTCAGAGAGCTGCAGGATGGCGTCCCGAGTCGTTCCGAGCAATGGCATTGGAGCGGTTGCGGACGTG
>JARLGF010000064.1 GCA_031296165.1 Occallatibacter sp.
GGCCCGCTACCAGGTTCACCAGGTCATCGGCCTCACCCAGGAAACCACCCCCCAGGAGCCCGGCCCCTACGCCTTGGCGCCCAGCGTCCCCGTGCGCCGCCTCGATTTCCGCGCCGGCAAGCTGACCCTCCCCGACTTCTTTGACTGCAATGAGGTCGGCACCGACTCGCACCTCCAGTTCCTCAACTGGACCGTGGACAACAACGGCGCATGGGACTACGCCGCCGACACCCGCGGCTACACCGTCGGCGCCATGGCCGAGTACGACGACAAAACCTGGAGCCTCCGCTACGGTCTCTTCGCCATGCCCACCGTCGCCAACGGCACCTCTCTCGATTGGGCCTTCAGCCGCGCCCACGGCCAGGATGGCGAATTCGAACTGCGCAAGGGCATCGTGCCCGGCCACAAAGGCACCCAGCGCGTCCTCTTCTACGCCAACCGCGCCCACATGGGCGACTATCGTGAAGCCGTCGCTGCCTTTCTCGCCGGCGCCGACAAGACGCCCACCATCACGCTCCATGAGCACTTCAGCGCCCTCAAATACGGCTTCGGCTACAACACCGAGCAGGAAGTCACCGCCAATCTCCGCCTCTTCGCCCGCTTCGGATGGAACGAGGGCCAGCACGAGTCCTTTGCCTACACGGAAGTCGACCAGACCGTCGAGGTCGGCGGCGACTACTCCGGCGCCCGCTGGCATCGCCCCCAGGACAAGCTCGGCCTGGCCACGGTCTCAAACGCCATCAAGCGCGACCATCAAAACTATCTGAAAAATGGCGGCCTCGGCTTCCTCCTCGGCGACGGCAAACTCAACTACGGTCGCGAAAACATCGTCGAAAGCTACTACAACCTCCACGTCTGGCACGGCCTCTTTTACGCCCTCGACGTACAGCACCTCACCGATCCCGGCTACAACCGCGACCGCGGCCCCGTCTGGGTCGGCTCCATCCGCATGCATGTAGATTTTTAAAGGAGAGACCAGAAATCCAGGGTCGTTTTCACCTGATCCGTGGTCAATGAGTACGGTGCCGCGTGCGCGCTTACTTCCCCGGCTGCGGAGCCGCAGGCAGCGCATAAATCACCTCGCCCGGCTTGGCATAATGCAGCTTTTCCCGCGCCTCATGCTCAATCGCGTCCGGGTCTGACTGCAGCCTGTTAATCCGCAACCGCAGTTGCCCGTTCTCCTGCTCCAGGTCCTTGATCTCCCGCTGCAACTGGTGGTCTTCCGCGCGCTTCTGCTGCCAGATGGACAACCCGTCCTTGCCATTGACCACGTGCCACATCAGCAGCCCCGCCAGGCCCACGGCCACAGCGGTGCCCGCCGGACGCCATGCCCGCTGTGTCCACCCATACAACCGCGTCTGCAACGGGACAGGCTTTGCGCCCACCCCGTTTGCAGCCGCGTTCTTTTCTGCTTGCTCGTTCTCGTCCGGCATTCTTCCTCAATCGGTCTTACGACAGCACAAACTTCTCCGCTGCGACCTTCAGCGCTTCCATATCGTGCTCGTTGCGCGCCTCTGTATACGCGCGCACTACCGGCTCGGTCCCGCTCAGCCGGTAGCAAACCCACGAGCCGTCATCCAATATCAGCTTCAGCCCGTCGGTCCGCACCACCTGGGTCACCTTCCGCCCGCTCAGCTCCGTCGGATCGGTCTTTATCTTCTCAGTGAACGCGGCTTTCAGCTCCGGGGTCAAGCGGAAGTTCTCCCGTACCGGGTAAAAGGAACCAACCTTGGCAAACAATTCCCGTAATTGCACGCCCAGGCTCTTGCCTCGCACCGCCACCATCTCCGCCACCAGCAGCCCGGCCAGTACACCGTCCTTCTCCGGAACGTGCCCGCGGATCGTCAGCCCCGCAGACTCCTCGCCGCCAATCGCAATCTTGTCCCCGTTAATCAGCTCGCCAATGTACTTGAACCCCACCGGCGTCTCGTAGAGCCGAACCTTGTGGTACTCCGCCAGCGCGTTGATCAGGTTGGTCGTCGCCACGCTCTTGGCCACGCCGTTCTTCCATCCCCGCGTCTCCACCAGGTAGTCGAACAGCAGCGCGATCACGTAATTCGGCTGGATAAACGTCCCGTCCCCGTCCACAATCCCGAAGCGGTCCGCGTCTCCATCCGTCGCAATCCCCAACGCCGCGCCCATCTCTTTCATCTTGGCCTTGGCGTCGCCCAGCAGTTCGTCGGCCGGCTCCGGCGCATGCCCGCCAAACAGCACATCGCGGTAATCGTGCACCGTCTCCACTGTCACGCCCGCCTCGCGCAGCAGGTCGCTGCTGTACCCGCGCCCCGCGCCCCAGAACGGGTCGTAGACCACCTTGATCCCCGACTTCGCAATCGCCTTCAGGTCCACCAGCTCCGTCAGCCGCTTCAGAAACCCCGGCTTCACGTCCGTCGTGTCAAAGGTGTCCGTCGTCGTGTCGGCAATCTTGAAGTCGTCGCCAAACCCGGCAATCGCCGCCTCAATCTGCTTGGTCACCTCGGGCAGCGCCGGCGCCCCATCGTGCGTTGAGAACTTGATGCCGTTATACTCCGGCGGATTGTGCGACGCCGTAAAGTTGATCGCCCCTGAGGTCTTCAGCTCCCGAACGGCGTAAGCGATAGCCGGCGTCGGCGCGGCCTCGGGAATCACGATCGGCGTCACCCCAGCCCCTTGCAGCACCCGCGCCGCCTCGGCCACAAAGCTCTCGCCCAGAAACCGCGGATCGCGCCCCACCAGCACCCGATGCGGCTCCGGTTGTGTCTTCACATAGGCGGCAATCCCCGCCACCGCCAGCCGAATATTGGACACGATAAACTCATCGGCCACAATCGCCCGCCATCCTGAAGTCCCAAACTTGATCGCTGTCGTCATCCCAGTGTCTCCTCATGCGCCCGCGCCCCGCGGCCCGCAAATCCCATCATACTGCCCAACTCAGAGCTCAGTATTGATCTCCAATATCAAAGCGAATCGGTTCAGAAATGGGCTGCGCTCTTCGTTGAGCTGGACAAGTAAATTCACACTCGGCGGTATTCATATTTTTGATACGGAAGAATGTTGGCCGCCAGTCCCATGTACCTGGTCCTGTTAAATCAAATGTCACGCTAAATTTCTTAAGCGGACAATGGATCTTTCCAATCCATTCGCAAATCATATCTGTTTTCCCACTCACCGCAGGGTGAGTAAGATCAACTCGCGGTGTAATGCGCTGGCCTTTCTCACTCAAAGTATCAAGTAATTCACACAGAGCGCCGGCTACTAAGTCTGGAATAGCTGCAAGATCTTCAATTCCGAAACTGCCATCGTCGACTCCGGTCAGCCCAAACCCTATCCTCCCGATTTCTTCGTTGGGCAACACACCTCTAATTACAGCTTGGGCTATCCTGCCGAAAGAATCTTGGTGAGCGTCGTTGGCAACGATATTGTCTTCATCAGTAAACCAGACAATATTCTGCTTCCGATTAAATGCAATCAAAACGGCTTGAGCCCCAAAATGGGCAATACGTAGCATCTCCTCCAAAACAGGCTTTTTGAACTTAGCGAGTTCCGGCCAGACTGGTAGAAATTGCTCGGCAAACATATACGGGATACTCGTGCTGACCGCAAAAGTCAGAATGAATCCATTCAAAGCTCCAGCAAGCGAGAGAAATGCAGGTAGAGATCTCAATTTGACTTTGTCATTGAGCCCTTTGAAAGACATTTGCCGATTACCTAGACCAAAATCCTTGCGAAATTTTTTTCTGGCCCCATTGAAGAAGTCTGCTCCTGATCGGCCCAAAACTAAAAAGCTGTAGGTTTTATAGTGTCCGCGAACACGGCTATAGTCCGAGAAAAGAAACAGAGTTTTATCTCCTGAAAGATTCGGAATGAGATTAGAGTGCTTCAATGCCTCCAGAGCGATGATGTCCGAAACATCCTTAACGAACCCGGCATTATCGTCCGTGATACGTCGAATCATCTCTCCTCCGGCACATTTCCAATAAAGATGATCACGGTTGTGATCTGTAATAAACCTATATAGAAGTATGGAAAGCCGACCGTGCATTTTCCCAACGCATTGTCGTAATGTAAATCAAATAGCTCCAGCCTGGACAGTGCGTACACCATGGTCTAGTTTCTACATAAAGAAAGGGAGCCCATGTTTGAGAAGAACGGCAAGTTCTACGCCGATTGGCGCAACGGTAAGGGCTCCCGTCTTCGGAAATCCTTCACATCCAAACGCGCTGCACTTGTATTCGAAGCTGAACAGAAGCAACTTTCCCACCGGGAACGGAAGAAACGGGCAAAACATCCGCCCCTCCGCCTGGTCCTCACCACCGCCCCCACCCCCGAGGAAGCCACCCGCCTCGCCCGCACCCTGGTCGAGGAGCATCTTGCCGCCTGCGCCTCTCTCATCCCCGCCGTCCAGTCCATCTACCACTGGCAGGGCCAAATCGAGTCCTCCACGGAAACCCTGCTCCTGCTCAAGACCGCCCCCGCCCAGCTCCCCGCCCTTGAAACCCGGCTCCATCAGCTCCACAGCTACCAGACCCCCGAGTTCCTGGTCCTCGCCCCCGAGTCCGTCAGCCGCCCCTACCTCGACTGGCTCCAATCCTCCCTGCGCCAGCCCTGAGCCATGCCCGCCGCCCCGCCAACTGCCCGTCTGGTATTCTTGGCTTAGTTTGCCGCTATGCGCTGGTTGATGCTTGCGTTTCTCGTCTCGCTCGGAGCGCTGCTGTTTGCAGCCGCAGGCGTGGCGCATCACATCTGGCTCCAGCACAGGCAGTCACGCCGCAAACCCGTCGCGGGCGTCGAACCAGCCCCCGATGCGGCCCTTGAACCGGCCGAGGAAATCGACCATGAAGCTGAACATTAAAAGGAAGTTCCGTGAGCTGCGAACTCTCCGTACCGCTGGCCTGGCTGCGTACGCCTGCACCGGCCCACTTCCTGGCCGCATCTAAAAACAGTTGCAGTTTTTTTGACCTTGAAAGGACCTTTCCCACTGTGAATACACAACAAACCGAACTAGACTCCCCGGCCGGCATCATCGACATTTCCATCGCCCATAGTCCCGACTCCGATGACGCCTTCATGTTTTATGGACTGGCCACCAACAAGGTCCGCGTCCCCGGCTATCGCTTCACCCATACCCTCTGCGACATTGAGACTCTCAATCTCCGCGCCCGCGACGAAGCCTTTTACGACGTCACCGCCATCAGCTTCCACGCCTATCCCTACCTCCAGCACAACTACACGCTGATGGGCTGCGGCGGCAGCGTCGGCGAGGGCTACGGCCCCATGGTTGTCTCCACCAAGCCCCTCAACCCGGGCGACCTCGGCCGCATCAAGATCGCCGTCCCCGGCGCCCTCACCACCGCCTATCTCGCGCTCAAAATCTTCAACCCCGCCATCGAAACCGTCACCGTCCCCTTCGACCGCATCATCCCCGAGATCCTCGCCGGCAACTTCGACGCCGGCCTCATCATCCACGAGGGCCAGCTCACCTACTCTTCCAGCGGACTCCACAAGGTCCTCGACCTCGGCGTCTGGTGGCGTGAAACCACCGGCCTCGTCCTGCCCCTCGGCGGCAACGCCATCCGCCGCTCCCTCGGCAAGGATTCCCTCCGCATCGTCACCAAGGCCGTCCATGACAGCATCCAGCACGCCCTCGACCACCGCGAGCAGGCCCTCGAGTACGCCATGCAGTTTGCCCGCGACCTCGACTCCCGCCTCGCCAACCGCTTCGTCAGCATGTACGTCAACGACCGCACACTCGACTACGGCGCCGACGGCCGCCAAGCCATCCACAAGCTCCTCGACCTCGGCTACGAGCGCGGCATCATCCCCATCGCCCCCCAGGTCGACTTCGTCGACTAACCCGCAGTAGCGAGGTTCTCGAAGCCGCACAACATGATTGAAGCCGCACAACATTATCGTTGTTAAAAAGCTGTCATCCTGAGCGAAGCATCCCGCAGCATCATCGCGGGATGCGCAGTCGAAGGATCTGCGGTTGCTTTTGCGGGTGCCCCAGGTCTCGATTCTGAGACCTGGGAATCCACCCCCCTACCCCCGCCCACGCACAAACTGACCACTGTCCCATTACCTCCGGCACCCCGCCATCCCCCAAAAGTCATTCCAATCCCCTCATAAATCCCCCGCCATTCCTCAATTTTTTCTAATCTTCGCCGATGCATCCCTTGTGGAGGTCCTCCCGGATGCTCGAAATCACCGCTCCCTCGTTCCTGCTCGCTTCCCCCGATCCCGCTCTCCTTGCCTCCTTTGAAGCCCTGCTGCTCGCCTCAGGCGCCCACGTGGAAGTTGTTCTCTCTGCTGAGGCTGCGCTCGCCTCCATGACCGCTCCCCAGCCCCCCGCCCTGGCGCTGCTCGATGCCAACCTCCCCGCCATGGACCCCAGTTTTACCCTGGCCCGCCTGCTCGCCACCGTCCGCGCCAACGACGCCTGCAAGCAACTCCCCATTGTCCTGATTGCAGACACTGTCTCCCAGGAATGGATCGACCGCCTCGCTGAAGGCGTCATTGACGACCTCATCCTCCGCGCCGGCGAGCAAGCCTACTGGCAGCTCCGCCTCAACATGGTTCTCCGCACCCGCCGCCAGCTCCGCGAACTTGAAGCCCTCCGCGACGCCGCCATCCTGAACGCGCAGATGGACCGCCTCACCGGCATCTACAACCGCGAAACCCTGCTCTCCATGTTGTTTCGTGAAACTGACCGCGTGCAGCGCATGAACTCCCCGCTCTGCCTGGTCCTGTTTGACGTCGACGACTTCGGCCACTGGAACGAGCGCCTGGGCACGGAAATCTGCGACGAGCTGCTCTGCCAGATCGTCGGCCGCACCACGCGCCTTCTCCGCAGTTACGACCTCTTCGGCCGCGCCGGCAAGGACGAGTTCCTCGTCGCCCTACCCGGTTGCAGCCCCGTCAACGCCGTCATGCTCGCCGAGCGCATTCGCCAGGACGTCTTTGCCTCGCCCTACCACCTATCCGGCGAATCCATCCGTCTCTCCGCCTGTTTCGGCATTGCCGCCAGCCAGGGCCGCTCCCCGATCGTCGTCCTGCGTGAGGCGGAACAGGCTCTGCAATCGGCCAAGGTCGCCGGTCCCGAGTCCATCCAGTGCTTCAGCCAGGCCGACTTTCCCACTCCCGCCCCGGTCACTTTCCTCACCTCAACCTCCAGCGACGAACTCCTCGCCTGGTAGCGAATCAGCCGCGCCACGCCCGGCATAGGAGGCCGGCAGGCCGGTTTCTGCGCAAGCTCTGACTCGCCCGGAACCCGCAGCAATTAGAATTCACTGATCTGGTAGTTTCGTAGACTGGCCGAACCTATAAGTCTCTCGGAATGTCGCTCGGCATTTGATCCAGCAGCACCGCGTTCAACAGCGACTTATGAATCTTGATGTGTCCGTTGTATTCAATTAAGCCGAGCTTGCGGAACCGGTTCATGAAATAGCTCACGCGTGAGCGTGTCGTGCCCACCATCTCCGCCAGCGTCTCCTGTGAAATCTTGGGAATATATTCTTCCGGGCCGTCCGGCTGGCCGAACTCGGCCATCAGCAGCAGAATCCGCGCCAACCGCCTTTCACTCGAGTTAAAAAGCTGATCCACAAGATTGGCCTGGATGCGCATACTCTGTTCCAGCAGAAACTTTAAAAACAACTGGGAAAAATGACTTTCCTCGTGCATCGTGCGGATCATCTCGTCCCGGCTTATCTTCAGCGCGGTGCAGGCGGTTATGGCCGTAGCCGTGGACAAGCGCAGTCCCGCCACGGCTGCAAGCGCCCCTTCTCCCACAAATTCTCCTGAGGAAACCAGCGCGATGGTTGCTTCCTTCCCGGCTGCGGAAACCACTGAGACTCGCGCTCGGCCCGTCTGGAGATAATAAACGGAGTCCGCTGGATCTCCCTGCGAAAAGAAGGCCTCTTTGGGCGCCAATTGCACAATTCTTCGCCCCAGGCCGGCGCTTGCCAGGAAGGCAGCGAGATCGAATTCTGGCTTTCCTCGTTCAGTCACTGAAGTCTTTCTTCCGGTGCGAGCAAAAACCGTGGATGCCGAATGCTCCTCTTTTGATAGAGCGCCCTCTGCACCCTCTTCGGCTGCACACTTTACCCCGGAATTTAGCACAGAATCGCATCTGCGGCGTGGGCGTACTGCTCATTAGTGCACACCTTTCATCAAACATTTCAGTTACCTTGGTTTGTGTGACGCCAAAATGCAGTCCGATGAAGCGCGCCTGGGCATCTCGGCGCCGGCACAACCGGTGAGAACGTATCATCGATGAAAGATGCTCTCGTTCAACGCGTGGCGTAACGTGTAAAAGAAGGTACGGAACCGATGCACCCTCCCAAAAAAACGCGCGATCTGGCTCGCACCCTCGTAGCTCGCGAGGCCAATGCAACTGCGGCCTCCCTGCAAACCGAACCTGCAACTGTGCGCGTCTATGAGAAGCTGCGCCGGCAGCTCGGCGCGCCTGTCGGGATTGACGGTTTTCAGGCCCTCGCTTCCCGTGCTTTGACCCTGGCCAAGTCGGAATCGCCCCGGCTCAGCACTGTGCAGGTCACGCCGAGTGGAGGCTTGCGTGGCCTCGGCCATGTCGAATCCCTGACGGACGCAGTCGAGGAAGGCGAAGCCGGTATCGCTCTCATCGCTCAGTTGCTCGGGCTGTTTCTTGCCTTCCTCGGCGAGGCAACTACGCTGCGTTTGATTGAAGATTTACGCCTTCAGGTTGACGCCGGTACTGAGGCAGCCGCAACCGCGGAGGACACCGCAATCTCGGCAGCCGATGGTCCGGCAATGGCTGCGGCTTTCGAGGACCTTCTGCTGGAAATTGATCGCCTCAGGAGCGTGAGCGAACATATTGAAACCCTGGCGGATAAGCACCCCGGCATGGAAGATGGGCTCGTCAGCGCTGCGGGGAACATTCGCAGTATTGCCACGGTTCTGGACATTTTCACCCTCATCAAA
>JARLGF010000065.1 GCA_031296165.1 Occallatibacter sp.
CCAGCCGCAACCGCCGCAATTTCCGCGGAGTCAAACGCAAGATGAGCAACTTTCCGCTCCGCCCGCGCCATCTCAAGCCATTGCCCAAAATCTATATCCACAAAGCCATCAGGATAATTAAGTGAACAGTATTAGGGCTAGGCAGCGAGGTGCTGGCGGATCAGCCGATCCACAAGCGGCGTGAGAGCCTCGCCTGTGCGCGGCAGCACGAATTGTTGCGTTGCACCATCCCAGTCCAGCTTGAAGCTGGTGGAGAGTGCCGAGATCCAGATCTGCCGCACCGGCGCGTTCGGCGTAATCACAAACTTGCCTGCCGGCTCCTCAAACAAGACATTCAGCACACCGTTCTGTTCCTCTACCTCGAAACCCGCATCGTCCGCTTCCTCGCAGGCATACAAATGCTGCTTGAGGGCTAAGAGAGCAATTTCGACCAGACTGCGGAACTCCAGTTCATCCAACATAGCCACAGTCTAACAAGTCAGGCCGGACTACTTCTGAGCAGTAGTGCGTTTGGCCCGCAATTTTGGGGATGATCCGTCATGCTTCGCTATGGGACCGATTTTCTCAGAGCATTTTCGATTCACATGTTGACGTTTGGAGATCGTGGAAGGTGGCTTTTTCTTGAGGTAAAGGCCACTCGGCTTCCAGGATTCTGTAAAGAGCAGAATCGAAAATGCTGTAGACTTTACACCGGATTCTTGCACTCTCTTCACCGGCGCACCGTCATACTCCGATCAGGTTTTATTTCTTCGTTGGGGAGGGCATGAGGATGCGTATGCTATCGGTTGCGGCGGGAATGATGGTGCTGGCGCAAAGCCTCAGTCTTGCACAGCGCCCGCTGCCGATACCGGCTGGACAACTGCTCCGCGAAGTCGTTTACAACGAGCTACAGGACCACCGGGGGCATGGCTATTGGCGCTACTGGATTGAGCGCCACAGCCCCAGCGAAAGCCGGCTTGAGGACCAGATAGAAACTTCCCAAGGCCCAATTACCCGCTTGACTCTTGCCAATGGCCTTCCCCTTAGTCCGGGAGCCCAGGAGCTGGAACAGAAGCGCCTGCATCGCCTGCTCAGCTCACTCGCGGAACAGTCCAGCCATCGCCAGGATTACGACGACGACGAAAAGCGTATCGGCCACATTGTCACCCTCCTGCCCGAGGCATTTCTCTACGAATACGACGGCGAAGAGAACGGCTGTGCGCGGCTGCGTTTTCGCCCCAATCCCGACTATCCCGGCCACTCCATTGAAGCCCGCGTCCTCCACGCCGCAAGCGGCACGCTTTGGATCAATCTCCGGTACAAGCGGCTTGCCCGACTTGACGCCCATCTAGACGAAAATGTTGACTTAGCCTTCGGCATACTTGGCCGCCTCTACAAGGGAGGATGGTTCAGATTGCAGCGCACCCAGGTCAGTGACACCGACTGGAAGACCGAGCGTCTCGAGGTGCATATGGCCGGCCGCGCTCTGCTCTTCAAGTCGATTGCCCGCGAGGCCAGCGAGCTGCGCCGCGGCTTTGTCCCGGTTCCAGCGGGCATCAACCTGGCACAGGCAATGACGCTGTTCGACGCGACCGTAGCGCAGGCCCAGATCCAGCCCCAAATCCAAACCGAAGCCCAGGCCAGAACTCACAACACCCAGGTCACCGCAGCCGCCCTTGCCTTGCGCCGTTAACGTCGACGCCTGTGCCGCGAAGTTCCTGGAAAATGTGTCTTGAAATTGGACATAAATCGTTCAGAAAGATTAAAGTTCTCCATTCTTCCGCCGATCATCGCCTGCAGGGGCAGTAGTTGAGCCAGAAGCAGGAAATCATGGGAATTGGACCGATCCCAGCCATCCATGCAGTGCCGATCACCTCGTCCCGGGGGAACGGATTGGACGTGCCTGCGGTTTTTGAGGTCAAGGATTCATCCCGCGCAGGCGACGAAACCTATAACGGCAAAGGCAAAGAATCTACCGGCGGCCAGGACGATGAGACTGACGATCTGCTGGACGAAGACAGTGAGCCCGAGTCAACCGTGCCGGTGCTTCAAAACAACTCTGGCGGCCAGGTAAATTTCTTCGCCTGAGATCGCTGCAAACCATGCGGGCATTGCTCCCTGAGGGAATATCCGCCTTACAACAAGAGTGAGGTCTTTAGATATTCCCTACAGCGTTCGCTTGAACAGCGGCGTCGCGATCAGCAGTGTGCCTATGCCAAAAACGAAGAGGAAGAGCAGGTCGTATTGAATGGCTACGAAACCGCCGTCCTTGAGCAGGATGGCTTTGAAGCCATGGATGCAGTACGTGAAGGGATCGACGACGGCGATGGCGCGCAGCCAGACGGGAAACGCGGCAATGGGGTACATGGCGCCGGAAGGGTAAAACAGCAGCAGGTTGAGAATGCCGAACATGGCGCGCGGGACCAACGGATCGTCGACGCGGACCATCAAGAGGAACATCATGCCGTTGAAGGCAATGGAAGTGACAACGATCAGGGCCAGGATCTCCAGGTCTGCCATGGGATTGAAGATGATGCCGAGGCCCGCCATGAGGGAGCCGATCACCGTGAGCGAAATGCCGGAAAGCACGGCCTTAATGGCGCCGGCCATGTTCAGTCCGAAGACTAACTCCAACTTGGTGATGGGAGTTACAAGATAGCCTTCGTGGACGCCGCGGGCCTTGTCGTCGATATATAACATACCGCCGCCAATCATGACCGAGATATACATGGCGAGCGCGATGCAGGCGGGGAGCAGAAACTTCATGTAATTGACGTAGGGGTAGAGCTCGACAATCTCCAGGGCGATGGCGGTGGCGACGCGCGGCTGTATGACAGGCGTGGTGAGCGCGGTAACCAGTGCCTGCATTTCAGCCTCAATACTGCTGGACGTGAACAGATCGGAGTTATCGACGACGAAGCCGATGCGTGGCGCGTCCTGCGCGTAGACGCGGCGCGAGTACTGGGCTGGAATGATGACGGCGCCGTCGATTTTGCCGGTACGTACGTCTTCGCGGGCTTTGTTCTCGTCGCTGTACTCGACAGTGGTGAAGGTCTTGATGTTGACCGCGATCGAGTCGAAGCCTTCGCGGATTCTTACTGCCTGCGGGCCATGATCGTAGTCGACCACTGCCACATGCGCGCCGACAATTTTCCCGCCGAAAGCGTTGCCCATGATGAGCAACTGCAAAATCGGCATCATGAGCGACATGATCATAAGAGTTGGCGAGCGGAAGAACTTGCGCATCTCGCGCTCGACAATGGCCAACATTCTGCTCATGGTTGTGCTCCGGGACGGGGCGGCAAGGAAAATGCGGGAGGCTTCACCAGCTCATCGCGCAGTTGCCGGCCCGTGTAGTGCACAAACACGTCGTCAAGCGTGGTGTTTTGCACGCTGAGCGAGGTCAGCGTCTCGCCCAATGAGGCCGCCATCTCCACCAGTTGCATGGTCGTCTTCGAGCCAGAAGAGGTCAGCACGCGATAGAAGCCGGCGCTCTCAGCCTGCACGCTGGTCACGCCGTCCAGTTTCTCCAGGCGGGCGCCCCACTCCGCGGTCTCGCGGCTGAAGTGAACCTCGACTACATTGGCTCCAGGCACGCTGTGCTTGAGTTCGGCGGGTGTGCCCAGCGCCACCAGTGTGCCGTGGTCCACAATGGCAATACGGTCGCACAGCTTGTCGGCTTCTTCCATGTAGTGTGTGGTCAGCAGCATGGTCAGGTTGCGCGTGGTCTTCAGGTTGTTCAGCATCTCCCACACCGCGATGCGCGACACCGGATCAAGCCCGGTGGTGGGCTCGTCGAGAAAGAAGATACGCGGATTGTGAACCAGACCGCGGGCCAGTTCGACGCGCCGGCGCATGCCGCCGGAGAGCGTCTTGACCTGCGCGCCGCGCCATTTGCTCAGATCCACCGCCTCCAGCACTTCCGCAATATTCTTTTCCCGCTGCGCCCTGGGCACGCTGTAGAGCTTGGCATAGATGCTCAGGTTTTCCTCGACCGTCAGGTCCGGATCGCTGGTCAGCGCCTGTGGAATCACGCCGATCATCCGCCGCACCGCATCGGAATCCCGGGCCACGTCGTGACCGGCCACGATGGCCCTGCCGCCGGTGACGGGAATCAGCGTGGTCATCATGCGGATGAGCGTGCTCTTGCCCGCGCCGTTCGGCCCCAGCAGCCCGAAGATCTCGCCTTCGGCCACGGAAAAGCTCACGTCCTTCACGGCTTCAAAATCGCCGTAGCGCTTGACGATGTGTTCGACAGCAATGGCCGCGGGCGCAGAAGCCGTCTGCGCCTGGCTGCCGCACGTATCCGGTCCGCTCACTGTTTCACCAGCCGGCTTTTGGGAATGTAGACCTCGGCCGTCATGCCCGGTACAAACCGTTCGCCTGGGTTGTCAATAAGCAGCTTCAACTGCACCGTCTTGATGTCTCGCTTGCGGCTGCTCACGTCGCGCTGCGTGGCAAAATCCGCCAAGGCTGCCTTGTTGATGATCTTGCCCTGAATCGTGACGCCGCTCGGCATCACCACCCGCAGGCTGTCGCCCACCTGCACACTGTCGGCTTGCGTCTCCGGCAGCGGCGCATAGATCCACGTCTGGGTCAGGTCCATGATGGTCACAATCGGCGCTCCCGCGGCCAACACCTCACCTTGTCGCGCCGCCAGCACATTCACCTTGCCGCTTACCGGCGCAAACACCTGCGAATAGCCGACCTGCACTCTGGCCTGATCGGCCAACGCCCGCGCATTCGCAACCTCATCGCGGGTCGAGTCCACCGTCCGCGCCGCTACCGTTGTCAGCAGTTCATGTGCGCGCGCCTGCCGCAGGCTGGCTTCGGACGCGGCCACATTTTCCCGTGCCGTATCCACTGCCGCCTGGTCAGCCTGCAGGCTGGTTACCGCATCGTCCCTTGACTGCTGGCTCATGATGCCCTGGTTGCTCAGCGCCACGTTTCGGCTGGTGTCGGCCTGCTGGTGCTCGAACTGCGCCTGTGCCTGTGCCAGCGTGGCCCGCGCCGCCTTCAGTACAGCCTCGGCGTTTACTGTCGCGCTACTGGTTTCGCCGCGCGTCTGCTGCACTGTATCCACCGACCCGGTCAGCTTCCACTTCTGGCTGCTGGTGTTGGCTTCGGCTGCTTCGAGCGCCGCATGTAGGTCATCGCTCTCGATGACCGCAATCAACTGCCCCGCCTTTACTTGCTGCCCTTCTTCCACCGCCAGCATCTGGATGCGCCCGGAAATCTTGGCGCTCACCAGCACCTCGTTCGCGTCCACCGTACCGATCAGTTGCAGATCGGTCTTGGGACGCACCGTCACCAGATACCAGATCAGCGATCCCACGATCAGCAGCGCCAGGATCAAAAAAACTCTGTTTCGTGCGCTCACAAGTGCCTCACTTCTTCAGTCTCGATTTTGCGGAATTCCGGCGTGGGCCGGGGCCTGACGCCGCCATCCGCGGGCATGGGCGTTGTTTCAAGCACGCGCGCCGCCACGCGCGCTCCATGCTTCCGATCTCGAAAAATCGCCTGCCCCAGAAACTCGATGGCCAATTTGCGGCGCAACTCCAGCGCGCCGCGTTCCAGTGGATCTGTCCCCAGAATAATGTGCATCATGGGCGCGGAGAGAAAGTACAGCACATTGGCTCCCAATGCCGCATAACGGATTTGCGACGGGTCCACCGCTATCAGTTCGCCAGAGGCAATGCCTTCATCCAGCACCTGCTGCATCCGGGCCATCAATGGCTTGAAGACGGTCTCCACCAGAGGCGTCAAGGCATTGCTTTCGCCGCGGTGCAGCCGGACCATCTCCTGCTGCATCAGGCTCTGGAATCCCCAGTTGGTGTGGATGCGGTCAAAGTGCTCGAGCGCCGACTTGAGGAATCGCTCACCGGCCGATGCATTAGCCTCCAGCACCGCCATGCTGGTGGCCCGCACTCCTTCGGCAACAAAGTCCAGAGCGGCCGCATACAGCGCATCCTTGCCCTTGAAGTAGTAGTACAGCAGAGCCTTATTGACGCCGGCCGCCTCGGCAATCTGCTCGGTGCGTGCCCCGGCCAGCCCCTTTTCACTGAACTGGCGGATGGCAGCAACGAGGATGCGGGTACGGGTCTGGTCGGCGCGTTCACTTTGAGTCCGGACTGAGTTGCTGCTCGCCATAAATTTAACTAACCAGTTAGTAAAGTACTCCAAATCGAATTTCGAGGCAACCTTTTACTCCGACCTCCGTGCGCCGGGGAGCGAATCGGTACAGCGTGTGCTGGGGAGGGGGGAGGGGTAACGAGAGCCATGGAGTACAGATTTTGCGGGGGAAACTGCGGCGGGCACCACGGAGTCGTACTAGAGATAAGGGTAAAATGAGCTGACAGGCGACGTATCTTTCAGCGGCGAGGCTGCAACTGCGCGGGCAGCAGTCGGCTTTCACTCCTCAACCTGACCACCTACAATAACAAACAGAACTTTAAAATCCCGAGGATCCCCATGCCGCTTTCCGGAGAAGCCATCCGCCTGATGAACTACATTGACGACGTTGCCGTAACCCTGCGCCGCGTTCTGGCCACCATTCCCACCCTTACCGCCGAAGAGCGCGCCCGCGTTGCCGATCACCTGCTGCACGCCCGTCCGAACGCCGAGGATGTTGCCCAGGCCTTGGCCGTCAAGTAAATCCAGTCATTGCCCACAACAGTCGCTATTATCGGAGCCGGTCCCCTGGGCCGCTGGCTTGCCCTGGCAGCAGCCAGCGCTGGCTTCCGCGTACTGCTGGAAGACGTGATGCCGAACAACCTGCATCACGCGCAGGAGCTGCTGCGTCAGCAACTGAGCCCGGCCGCCCTGCCCGCAGTGGCCTTTGTTTCCACCATCGAGGACGCCGTTCACGACGCCGACCTGGTTATCGATTGCGTCCCCGACGAACTGGAATCGAAGCTGGAAATCTTCTGGCTGTTGGACCGCATGGCTCCGCCGCGCACGGTCTTTGCCACGCCCACCACACGGCTGTCTATTGCCGACCTGGCCAACTGCACCTACCGCCCGGCCCAGTGCATCGCTCTGGCCCTGGAAGCCTCAGCCCTGGCCGCCAACAGCGGCGATGCAATCCTGCTGCGCACCGCGCCCCAAACCTCACCGGAGACCGTGGCCCTTCTCGACCAGTTCTGCCGCCGGCTCGGCTTTATCCCCACTTTCGAGCCTGACCCAGGCGGACAGCCAACCAGGACCGTTTGAGACATCAGGTAGAGCGCCCGATGGGGAGTGCCGACGGGGTTTCCGGGCTTCAGTTTTCACCATTTCCGAAGCGGCGATAACGGGTACTTCAGGCTGCACGGGAAGCGATCTGTTGATTATTCGATTACCCCACCCCCCCTCCCCCTATGTATTTAGTCATGTTCTCCAGTTTCAATGAGATACGAAGGGGGTACTGTCGCAAAAATTAGATTCTAAAGGGGTTATATGTCAAAAATTAGATAACAAAGGGGTTACGGGCGTTTTTTGGGGTTTTCTGGAGATTTTAATACCGTAATACCGTAATACGGTATTCTTTGGGTGCATCGGGTTGAAAACTCCTCTCGGTACGTTCTGTCCAGGCTCCGGAAAAGCGGTGAAGACCCAGGGCTAAAGCCCAACTCAATCGATGGGCTTTATTCGTGAGGCTGAAGCTTCACGCTTCCTCCGAAAAAGCACCCCAGGGTTTTTCATCAGTCTGTGGTCCCTCCGGGATTTTTCTTTTATTGTCTGGAGTGGCGGGGCTTGCTTATCCTGCGCTGGCTCAAAAAGACACTATGGATTGATTGTGCGCCTGAGAAGGGTAATTTTCTGCAAAAGGGCAAGGGCAAGGGATTGGGAATCGAAGGACTCGCGGGGTGGGTTCGTGGTATCCCACCCATTTCACGATGAGGCCGTGAAATGGATGGGGCATTCGCCGCTTTAGACCGTTTCGAGGTGTTGGGTAAAAACAGCTAAATACGTCGCAAGTGGAGTCTGGTTAAGTTATTTATTCTATTTGGTATATTCTCATTTCCGCGTGAATCGCTCCGTTTCGTGAGCGGCCCGCTGGAAGCCCGAAGGCAACTGCTCACCACTGCCCTGCATCCGGTTAAGGGTAGCCAGAGATAGACAGTTTATCTCCAGTACAGGAGCACGACATGATCCCAATCACGCACCGCATCGCAAGCGCAGCCCTGGCCCTCATTATGCTGCTATCTTTCGCGCCGACCGCCTTAGCCCAGCGCCACGACGACTTTTACCGCGGAGCCCAGCGCCACCATCCCTACAACGACGACTATGATCGCCGCCGCTACCACGACGACCGCAACCAGGGGGGCATCGGCCCCGGCAAAGGCGCTCTCATTGGAGGCACCAGCGGCGCCGTTCTTGGCGCCATCTTCGGAGGCGGAGCCAAAGGCGCCCTCATTGGAGGTGCTGCCGGCGCCGGAGTGGGAGCCATCGCCGGCAAGGCCCACCAGGACAGCCGCAACCGCGATTACCGAGACCGCCCTTACTAAAGCGCTCACACTGCTTTGACCAAGACATAGAAAAAAAACGTACGAGAAAGGATCGGCACCATGAACTTGCGCACCAGTCTTAAGGGATTCTTGATTGCAGCCGCCCTCTGCAGCCCCACGGCGCTGTTCGCCGGGGTGCTTATACAGGACCAGAAACCCAGCATTAGCGCAGGCGCGCAGACCAGCGATATCCCCGTTGATGAGATCGTAACCAAGACTGTCCACGAGGCATGGATCGCCAGTGGCCGCAATGAAGACAAGTTCTTCGCAATGGTCCAGCAATGCGCCGAGCTGAGCGCCAAGAACCGCGACATTACCCTACCCGACACCGCCGAAGCCGGCGAAAGGTTCGGTGCCTGGATCAAGAAGGAGGCCCGCAAGGATCCCGACCAGCTTCTCTACGTCGTCGTCGATCGTGCCGTCCGCTACGTCGGCAAGACCCACACAGCGGCGGCTGCCCCTGCACCTGTACCCGCAAAAGACTGATCAGGCTGGTCGAACACAACGCAAGTCTCCGGCGCCATGGTGGCCCAGGTCTCAAAATCGAGACCTGGGCCACTCCGTTTCGTGGCGGTCAGATGCGGACCACCCGCCGGGAGTGCCCGGGCCTGCTTATGCTGCGTTGGCTCAAAAAGACACCATGGAACAATTGTGCGCCTGGGTGGGGTAATTATCTGCAAACTTCTGCGGTGGGGCAGACACGCTGCTGCGTTTTTGGTTCGTGGCGTTTCGTACGGCAGTGGTCAGTGATCAGTGAACAGTGGTCAGTTGGGGTTCGTGGTTTCCCATCCATTTCGCAAAAAACGCGAAATGGATGGGCACCGCAGAGTGTGGGCGGGGCCTGAATGGGCAACGGGTCGGCG
>JARLGF010000066.1 GCA_031296165.1 Occallatibacter sp.
ATTCATGGATGTACGAGGAGTGGCCACGATGCATGGCAAGCTGGAATTACTGATGGGACCGATGCGCAGCAACAAGACCGCGGAGCTGTTGCGCCGCGCCGACATGCGCCGCCAGTACGCCGGCCAGTATGTGCTGATCCTGAAGCCCAGCGACGACACGAAGGGCAAGCCGGGCGTGGTGGAGAGCCGCAATCCGAATGGGCACGGCAAGATGGAGGCCGTGGAATTCAACTCGCAAAACCCGTGGGAGCTTCTTCCCATGATTGCCGCCAGGGAAAAGGAGATTGGGAAGCGGGTGGAATGCATCGCCATGGATGAAGGACAGTTTGTGGAGGGATTATTTCTTTTTACGAAGCACCTGCTGGAAGACAATCACGACGTTCTGATTGCGGGACTGGACCTGGACTTCAGAGCGGTTCCCTTTGGAGAGATGCTGAACCTGACGTGGCTTGTGAATGCGTATGGCGGCAATGTGACCGAATGCATTGCCTACTGCACGTGCGGGAACCGGGCACTTTACTCGCAACGGCTGATTGACGGCAAGCCCGCGCCGTATGACAGCCCTATCAAAATGCCGGGCGATTCGTACGAGCCGCGCTGCGCGGAACATCTGGTGCTGCCGGGAAATCCTCACTAAGCGATGTTCCCGGCGCGAGCGCCGGTTCTGCGCATTACAACAAAATTAGCGGCACAAAATCAGCGGCACATCCATCCGCCGTCGACGACCAGCAGATGGCCATTTACGTAGTCGCTGGCGCTGGAGGCAAGAAACACGGCAGCGCCCGCTACGTCTTCAGGCGTTCCCCAGCGGCCGGCGGGAATGCGCTCCAGAATCTGACTGGCGCGTTCGGGATTTGTGCGCAATGCCTCCGTGTTGTCCGTGGCCATGTAACCGGGCGCGATGCCGTTTACATTGATGCCCTTTGCCGCCCATTCGTTGGCGAAGGCCTTGGTGAGCTGCCCAACGGCGCCTTTGGCAGCGGCGTAGGAGGGAACGCGGATTCCTCCCTGGAAGGTGAGCAGGGATGCTATATTGACGATTTTTCCGGAGCCTTGCGCCAGCATGTGTTTTCCCGCGTGCTGGGTGAGGCGAAAGACGCTGGTGAGATCGGTGCCGATGACGGCGTTCCAGTCTTCCTCGGAGTGCTCGATGGCGTCAGAGCGGCGGATGATGCCGGCGTTGTTGACAAGAATATCGATGGTCCCGAAGCGTTGAACGGTTTCTTCGACGAGGCGCGCGCAGGCATCGGCATCGGCCACATCGCCGACCAGCGCGAGCTGATTGGCGCCCGCTGCTTTGAGGCGTTGTTGCGTGGCTTCGGGAATTGCTTTTGAGCCATGGATGGCAATGTTGGCGCCGGCTTCAGCCAGTGCAATGGCGATGGCCGCGCCAAGGCCGCGGGAGGAGCCGGTGACCAGCGCTGTCTTACCCTTCAAACTGAATTTATCTAAAATCAAGGGAGTGCAATCCTTTCCGGTTTAAGTGGATCTACATGTATCGAAATCATTGTATCGACTGCGGTACTGCGCTGTCTGTGATGAGTATGGCGTAGTATTCTGTGGACGCTCCTCACCGCCCCGGCAGCGAGCAACGGGAGACGGGAAAAGTTTTCAGCGGCGCCTTCCAACTGTTTGCAGGGCAATGGTTGGAAGGAACATTCACTATCGGTAGCAGGAACAGATGAAGGCAACGGGAACACGAAAAGTCGAGCTGTTCGATACAAGTCTCAGGGACGGGATGCAGCAACCGAACATTGAAATCTCCGTTCCGAATGCCGTTAGCCTGCTGCAGCGCATGGCGGCGTTTGGCGTGCAGTATGCGGAGATTGGCTTTGCCGGCGCCAACCAATTTGTAGGAGATTTGACCGGCGCTCTGTATACGGCCGATACGCGCGCCATGAAGCTGGCCTTGTTTGGCAGGACGCGCGGCCGCGGCGCGAAGGTGCAGGAGTGGCCCGACGTGCAAGTGATGGTCAGCCACAAGGAACGCGTTCCGGTTGCGGTGGTCGTAGTCAAATCCCGGCTGCTGGATATTCAAAGGTCGCTGGAAACAACGCCGGAAGAAAACCTACTGATGGCCTACGAGACAATCGAGTGCCTGCACGACAACGGCCTGGAAGTGATTGTGGATTTTGAGCACGCCATGGACGCCTGTTGCGGGCGCGGCGAGTACGGCAAGCTGAGCGACGACGACTTCAGCAAGCGCAGCCGGGACTACTTTGAGCAGATGACGGCGCAATGCGTTCAGCAGAAAGTTAGCCGGCTGGTGATTTGCGATACTACGGGAAGTTCCAGCCCGGAAGAAGTTACTCAGGTGATTGGCGGACTGACACGGACGTATCCAGAGGCCAGGTTTGGATTTCACGGGCACACGGACCGCGGTCTTGGAATTGCCAATACGCGGGCCGCCATACTGGCCGGCGCCAGCCAGATTCAAGGCACGCTTCTGGGCACGGGGGAACGCTGCGGCAACGTGAACCTGACCACGGTGATTGGCAGCATGCAACTGGGCGGCGAAGCAGAGTTTGTAACTCCGGAAACGCTTACGGGACTTACCAGCCTGGCGCATTCGGCGTATGCGGCGTTCGGGCTGGACGTGCCGCACGGAGCGCCGATTGTGGGCCTGGGCGCGTATGGCACCTGGGCCGGGATGCACGGCAGCAGCGAACGCAAGAATCCCGGGGCTTACCTCTGGTGCGATCCGGCACGGGTGGGCGCCAACTCCGTGATCGGGGTCAACGGGCAATCGGGAAGAGCCAACATCGTTCTGCTGTCAGAGGCGCTGGGCGTGCCTCTGGACTCCGCGCAGGCGCAGGAATTGATGGATGCCAACCAGGCGATGATTGAAGGCGGCGGCTTCACGGCCAGTGAAGTTTCATTCAAGCTGGCCTGCATGAAGGTGCTGAAAACCCTGCGCGACCGCTTCAGCGTTAATAGCTGGAGAGTGCTGGACGAATACGACGAAACCGGAAACAAGTACGTTCAGGCGTCGATGTCACTGAGTCTGAGCGACTCCACGATCGCGGTCACTCGCGCGGAGGGGGCCGGGCCGGTGGACGCGCTGACCAAGGCGCTGCGGCGCGAGCTGGAGAACTGGTACCAGGTGATCGCGCGGATGCATCTGGGCCGGTTCAGCGTGACGGCTATCGACGTATCCGCGCACGATACGGCGGCGCATGTGCGCGTGACGGTGAGTTTCCACGCCGACGGCCACGAACCGTGGACCACAGCGGGCGTAAGCAGCGACATGAACCAGGCGGCGCTGATGGCTATTGTGGATGGCTTCCACTATTGGCTGCTGGTTAGCTCAAACTAGGAGCGTAACCGGATGAAGATGTTTTATTGAGTGAGCGACATTCCCAAGACGGCACATCTTTATACGGCCAAGGAACTAGAGGGATTGAAACCGGAAATCCCTCTAGTTCCCTGGTTCCGCTTCTTAGTGAGCGTCGGCCGAAACTACGCCCGATAGCTTGCTGTCGCTGTCCGCAAGCACATAGGTGGTTACAGCGAGGAGCGCAATGTTGCGGCGGAAGTCCGACAGATCGACCTTGTCGAGGGTATCGGCTTCACTATGGTGCCAGTCGAAGTAGTGCTCGCCAACGACATGGGGGCTGAGCGATGGAACTCCCTGCGCAACCAGCGGCTCGATATCTTCGCCGCCACCACCGGGAAAGACGCGGTTCGTGCCGATTGGCTCAAGGAGCGCGGCAATCTGCTCGACAATGTTGAAAGATTTTTGCTGTTCGGGAGTGAGCGTCTTTACATCAAAGGCGGGTGGGGCCGATACCGGTGCCGCACCGGGAACAGGAGGGCCAGGGCGAACGCGAAATCCCCCATATCCAATGCCGAGCGGCCGTTCCGCACCACCATCCATCTCGATGGCCGCTACATGATTCCGCAGGGCCGCAGGGCTGAGCCGATCACGATAAACCAGGCTGCCGGCGCTGCCGTTTTCTTCATTGACCCAGAAGACGATGCGGATGGTGCGCCTGGGGTGCAAGCCCAGCTTATGCAGTAGTGAAACCGCCTCAAACGTAGCCATGATGCCGGAGCCGTCATCCTGCGCTCCCTGGCCGACGTCCCACGAATCGATATGACCGCCAATGACTACTACTTCTTCGGGATGTTCCGAGCCGGTAATTTCTCCCATGACGTTGCCGGACTCGACATCCGGTTCTAAGTGGGCATCCATCTGAAGATGGACTGTAACAGGGCCTTCTTTTGCAAGCCGCTCGATGAGCAATGCATCTTCCACCGAAATGGCGGCAGCGGGAACCTTGGGTTGCGCCGGATCGTATTCGAGCATCCCGGTGTGGGGCGCTTCAAGCACCAGTCCCGTTGCCGACCGTACCAGCACAGCCGCAGCCCCTTTGGCTGCGGCGCGCGATGGCCCATTGGTGCGGTAATTGGTGCCGACGCCGTATCCGTGCCAACCGGGATTGAAGACCACAATTTTGCCGCGCACGGCATCGGCAGGCAGCGCATCGAGTTCTTTGAAGTCATGAACGAAAACGACAGGCGCGGTGATGCCGGCGGGGGGCGTGCCGACGCTCATGCCTAATCCGAGCATATGCAGGCGGCGTGAAACAGGCGCGAGGATGGACGCCTCTTCCTGACCGCGCACCCAGTGCGGCACCGTTACAGGCTGCACTGTGACATTGTTCAGACCGGCCTTGCGCATGAGGTCTGCGCCCCACTGCACAGCCGTGTTCAACTGCGGGGATCCGCTGTTTCGATTACCAATGTGGTCGCAAAGATAGGTTAGCGCGGCATAGCCGTCGGTATCCGCATCCGCAGCGGCGAGAATGCGCGCGGCAGCCGCGCGATAGTGCTCAGTCAAGGGGCCCGGCTGCCCCGGAAGACCTGGACTTGCAGGACGCTGCGCATAGAAAGGTATAGCGGTAAGCGATGCGGCGAACAACAGGGTATGGCGCAATAGCCTCATATAGCTCTCCTCACGATCGATGGGTTGTGAAATGCGGGCGGCTGAGGCAACCCAGCCTTGCTGTAAAGGCTACAGCCAGAAAATAAGTTTGCCAGCAAACTGTTATTGTTGCGCGTCAACGTGATTCGTGCAAACGGGGATGACGACAGCGTTCCAAAGCTGCAACAGACCGAAGGCCGCCTTGCCCGCTGTTAGCCCCGCGTGTTTGACTGGTGGCCGAAGGTGGACGGCACACATGGCTTACATTCTTGCCCTGGACCAGGGGACAACGAGTTCGCGAGCGATTCTGTTTGACGAGGCGGGCGCGATTGCCGCGGTGGCGCAGCATGAGTTTGAGCAGTTTTACCCGCAGGCGGGCTGGGTGGAACACGACCCGATGGAAATTATGACCAGCCAGTTGTCCTGCGCGGTGGAGGCGCTGGGGCGGGTGGGCGCGCGGCCGCGGGACGTGGCGGCGGTTGGCATTACCAACCAGCGCGAAACGGTGATTGTGTGGGAGAGGGCGACGGGAAGGCCGATTCATCCGGCCATTGTGTGGCAGGACCGGCGGACTGCCGCGCAGTGCAGCCTTCTGGAGGAGAGTGGAGTTGGGGACGCGGTTTCAAACCGCACCGGGCTGGTGCTGGACCCGTATTTTTCCGCGACCAAAGTGGGGTGGATTCTGGACCATGTGCCCGGCGCGCGAGCGCGTGCGGAGCGGGGCGAACTGGCGTTTGGAACGGTGGACAGTTGGCTGATCTGGCACCTGACCAGCGGGCAGCGGCATGTGACGGACGTGACCAATGCTTCGCGGACGCTGCTCTTCAATATCGTGAAAGGCGCGTGGGACCCGGAGCTGCTGCGCATCTTCAATATTCCCGAGAGCCTGCTGCCGGAGGTGGTGTGGTCAAGCGAGCTGGTGGGCGAGGTGACGACAACGCTGGGGTTGGGCGGCACGGTGATTGCGGGGATTGCAGGCGATCAGCAGGCCGCGCTGTTTGGGCAGTTGTGCTGGGGTGCGGGCGAGGCCAAAAACACGTATGGTACCGGCTGCTTTTTGCTGCAGAACATCGGCACCGAATTTGTGCGCTCAAAGCACCGGCTGATTACCACGCTGGCGGCCAGCGCGCAGAAGCGGCTGGAGTATGCCTTCGAGGGGAGCATCTTTATCGGCGGGGCGGTGGTGCAGTGGCTGAGGGACAACCTGAAGCTGATCGGCTCCTCGGCCGAAGTGGAAGCGTTGGCGGCCAGTGTGCCGGATGCGGGCGGCGTGGTGTTTGTGCCGGCGTTTGTGGGGCTGGGCGCGCCGCACTGGGATGCGCATGCAGGCGGCCTGCTGATTGGGCTGCGCCGGGACACCAAGCCGGGACACATTGCGCGGGCGGCGTTGGAGAGCATCGCCTTCCAGGTGGCCGATGTGCTGGAGGCCGTCCAGAGCGAGACGACGCCGCTGGCCGCGCTGCGCGTGGACGGCGGGGCGGCGGTGAACAATTTGCTGATGCAGTTCCAGGCCGATGTACTGGGCGTGCCGGTGGTGCGGCCCCAGGTGACGGAGACTACCGCGCTGGGCGCTGCCTATCTGGCTGGGCTGGCTACGGGTTTTTGGGCGGGGCCAGAAGAGTTGCGCGCGAAGCGGCAGAACGATGCGCGCTTTGAACCGAAGATGACGCCGCAGGAGCGAGCCGAACGGCGAGGAAGCTGGCAACGGGCCGTGGAGCGGTCAAAAAGCTGGACCGCATAAGAGAACAGGAGCGAGCGATGCGACGGGAAGAGATGGTACAAGCTGTGCGGGAGCGGTTTGCGGCACAGATTCCGTGGGACATTGCGGTGATTGGCGGCGGGGCTACCGGGATGGGCGTGGCCGTGGATGCGGCGGCGCGCGGGTTGAGCGTGGTGCTGTTGGAGGCTCACGACTTTGGCAAAGGGACCAGCAGCCGGAGCACCAAGCTGGTGCATGGCGGGGTGCGCTACCTGGAGCAGGGCAATGTGCCGCTGGTGATGTCTGCACTGAAGGAGCGCGGACTGATGCGGCAGAATGCGCCGCACCTGGTGCACGACCTGGCGTTTATTGTGCCGAACTACTCGTGGTGGGAGGCGCCGTTTTACGGCATTGGGCTGAAGCTGTACGACCTGCTAGCGGGCAAGTACGGATTTGGCGCGTCGAAGCTGCTGAGCAAGGAAGAGACGCTGGAGCGGCTGCCGGCTCTGGAGCCGAATGAACTGCGCGGCGGCGTGATCTATTACGACGGGCAGTTCGACGATGCGCGGCTGCTGATTCACCTGGCCATGACGGCGGCGGATCACGGGGCGACGCTGGTGAACTATTGCCCGGCGACGGGGCTGACGCGCGATGCGGACGGCTATGTGAACGGCGTGACCGCGCGCGACGAGGAGACGGGCGAAGAGCTGACGATTCCGGCGCGAATGGTGGTGAACGCGACGGGTGTGTTTACGGATTCCATACGGCAGATGGCCGACCCGGCTGCGGAGCCACTGATGGTGACCAGCCAGGGAATTCACCTAGTTTTCGATCGCTCGTTCCTGAAGGGCGATACGGCGCTGATGGTTCCCAAGACCAGCGACGGACGGGTACTGTTTGTGATTCCGTGGCATGGGCACGCCGTGGCCGGCACCACCGATACGCCGGTGGATGCGCCGAGCCTGGAACCGAGGCCGCTGGAAGAAGAGATCGAATTCGTGCTGGAGACGGCATCAAGGTTCTTTGCCAGGCCGCCCAGCCGCAAGGATGTGCTGGCCGTTTTCGTGGGTCTGCGGCCGCTGGTGAAGGGCGAGGGCAAGACCTCGGCCCTGTCGCGGGACCACTTGATTCATGTGGACGCGTCGGGATTGCTGACGATTACCGGCGGCAAGTGGACCACCTACCGGCACATGGCCGAGGACACGGTGGACCACGCCATCACGCTGGGCAAGCTGCCGGATGTGGAGTGCACCACGAAGAATTTGCGGATTCATGGGTACGTGGAAGACTCGGCCAAGCTGGGCAGCCTGGAAGTGTATGGATCAGATGCGGCGGCCATTCGCGCGCTGGCGAAGGACCCAGCACTGGCGGAGCGGCTGCATCCGGCGCTGCCGTATATTGCGGCAGAAGTAGTGTGGGCGGCGCGGGAAGAGATGGCGCGGACGGTGGAAGACGTGCTGGCGCGGCATACGCGGGCTCTGTTCCTGCATGCAGAGGCGGCGATTGCGATGGCGGAACCGGTGGCGCGGCTGTTGGCGGCGGAGCTGGGACGCGATGAGGCGTGGGTTAATGCGCAGGTCAAGGAATTCAGTGCGCTGGCAGAGCAATATCGGGTAGTTTGAAAGGAAGGGACGAAGAAGTTTGTATCGGAGGAGGTCGGGATGGCGGCAACGGTTTGCAGTCATGTTGCGGAACACCTGAAAAAGGTGAAGCCGCGGACGAAGGGATGCGAGGAATGTTTGGCGAGTGGCGATACATGGGTGCATCTGCGCATGTGCCTGGAGTGCGGGCATGTGGGCTGCTGCGACTCGTCGAAAAACCGGCACGCAAGGGCGCATTTTCACGCCACGCAGCATCCGCTGATCCAGTCGGCTGAGCGTGGCGAGGATTGGCGCTGGTGCTACATCGACGAGGTGTATCTGTAGCCGAGGGGGTTGACCTACACGAGCTGCCCACACGGTCGGTGGGTTCGTTTGAATTCACCGACCCAACCAGCGTTGAAGGAACGCGTCCGAGTAGGCGATCATGGACCGGCAGCGCTCGATTCCGCAATGCTGGCCATGGGGTTTGGTTTGTCTTCCGAGAGTTGCAGCATCGGAGGAAGCAGTAAAGGTAAAAAAGGCAGTCATCCATTGAGCGGTAACGATTTCCCTGGAACGCTGCTCTCGGCTGTGTTCTGGAGAATTACCTTTGATCTGGTAGTAATAAGGCGTTCAGAAATGACTGAGAATGGGATGTCCATGAAGACTCTTGTTTCGAGATTGCTGAGATTTGCGCCGCGCGCATTCGCGCTTGCCCTGGTTCTTCTTCCGCTGGCCGGTTTTGCCCAAGCGCAGGAGGACCTTGCGGCTCTGGTGAACCCGTTCGTTGGTTCACGAATCTCCGCCGTGCATGACTACGGCAAAACGGTGCCGGGTGCGGTGCGGCCGTTCGGTCTTTTGTACTGGAGCCCGGACATGACGGACGAGGCGTTTTATCTTTACGACAAGCCGGTCACGCGCGGCTTCAGCCTGACGCATATCAGCGGGCCGGGATGCGGATTGTACGGCGATGTGCCGATTTTTCCGATGACAGGCGGACCGGAGGGGCCATCGTCTCCGAAATCGAAGACCACGGTCTACCGGGCACTGATCGACCACAGCTCCGAGCAGGCGGTTCCTGGGTATTACCAGGCGGGCTTGGACTCCGGCATTGAAGTGCGCCTCGCGGCTGAGATGCGGTCCGGAATCGGAGAGTTCGATTTCCCCGCGAACGCGAGCAATCCCACTTTGCGGATTGACCTGGGCCAGTCTCTCAGCAACACGGTGGACCTGGCCGAAATCCAATTCCAGGGTCGCATGATGACCGGTTCGGTTGCGGGTGGGGGAGTATGCGGTCACCGCGTCGTGTATCGGGTGTATTTCGCGGTTGAAGCGGAGCAGGCTCCGCAGGCCTTCGGAACCTTCAACGAGATTGAGGCGGCGCCCGGGAACCGGTCGGCTATTGGTCCGCGGGTCGGCGGCTATTGGAGCTTCGCGCCGTCGACCCGAACGGTTCGCATCCGTGTGGGGATCTCCTTTGTGAGCGTCGCGAATGCGGAAGCAAATCTGCGGAAGGAGATTCCGGGATGGGACCTGAAAAAGGTACGGAACGACGCGCGTGCCGCCTGGAATGACGCGTTGGGACGCGTGGAGGTGAAAGGCGGAAGAGAGGAGGACCGCAAACTCTTTTACACTGCGCTTTATCATTCGCTGCTGCATCCGACGATCTTCAGCGACGTCAACGGCGAATATATCGGCTTCGACAGCAAGATTCACAACGACGGCGGACATCCCCAGTACACGAACTTTTCCGGGTGGGACATCTATCGCAGCGAGGTGCAACTGCTGGCCATGCTCTTCCCGAGGGAAGCAAGCGACATGGCGCAGTCCCTTGTCCGCGACGCCGAGCAGGGCGGCGGCTTGCCGCGCTGGGTGGCGGCAAACGACGATGCCAATGCGATGGTTGGGGACCCGTCGAGCGCGATTCTGGCCAGCTTCTACGCGTTTGGGGCGCAGGACTTCGACACCAAAGCTGCGCTGGCTGCGATGCTGCACGGAGCCAACGATCCGGAAGCACGCGCGCGCGCGGTGGTTGTGCGCCCCTACCTGGACCCATACCTGCGGCAGGGCTACATCGCCGAAACCGGCGACCGCAGCTACGGCCACACATCGATTGCACTGGAGTACGAGAATGCGGACTTCGCCATTTCGCGGTTCGCGAGCGCACTGGGCGACGCCGCCGATGCGCGCACTTTGCTGGAGCGATCTGCGCAATGGCGCAAGCTGTTCGATCCCGAGACGCGCTACATCCGGCCCCGCAGAGCCGACGGAACCTTTGTTCCGGGCTTCGATCCCGGCTCCGAGAAGAGTTTTGTGGAAGGCAACTCGGCTCAATACACATGGATGATCCCGTTCGACCTGAAGGGGTTGATCGAGGCGATCGGTGGACCGGAGGCCGTGAACAGCCGGCTGGATGAGTATTTCAGTCAGAACTATGACCTGAGCACCCGCGGACCGTACTTCTTCCTGGGCAACGAGCCGTGCTTCGGCAATCCGTGGATTTACAACTGGACGGGCGAGCCCTGGCGTGCGCAGGAGGTGGTTCGCAAGTCGCTGCGGGATCTGTTCTCAGCGCAGCCGGAAGGGCTGCCCGGCAACGACGACCTGGGGGCGACATCGTCGTGGGTGGTGCTGGCGCAACTCGGCATCTACCCGGAGATACCGGGTGTGGGTGGAGTGACCTTGAACAGTCCCACGTTCCCGGACGTTACGTTGATGGTTGCCCACCACAGGCTGCACATTGCCGCGCCGGGCGCGCCGGAAAAGCTGTATGTGCAAAAGGTGACGGTGGACGGGAGGCCGGTCGAAAACTGGTGGATCGATTGGGAGCAGTTCTCGAAAGCCTCGAAGGTGGATTTCACACTGACCGCGGAGCCCGACAAACGGCCGGGGCAGGCGCCGCCGTCGTTTTCGCCCATAGCAATGTCGCGCTAGGGTGGCTCCAGGATCGATGAGCCCCATTTCGGCTTTGGTTTGAGGTCGGCCCTCCGTAAGGCCCGGTCGACTCGGGCGTATTGTCTTCGGGGTATGGGAATACTGGAGCCGCGGTAACGCTCAGTCACGCGCAACGTCCTCGATCATCGGGCGCGTTGCCACCTGCCACTCGGTTGAGCTTGGCATATATCCGTAACGGATATAGTATTAGAGCATGGCGAAGAAGAACACGGCGCAAGCTCCACTGACTCCCGCAGTCCTGCATATCCTGCTGGCGCTCTCGACGGGGGAGCGGCACGGGTACGGGATCATGAAACAGGTGCAGGCGGACTCGCAGGGCAAGACGAAGATGGGGCCGGGGACGCTGTATGGCTCGATGGGGCGGATGATGGAGGCCGGGCTGATCCGGGAAAGCGATAAGCGGGTCGATCCGGAGATGGACGACGAGCGGCGGATCTATTACGAGCTCACAGGCGCGGGGCGGGCGGCGCTGGAAGCGGAGCTGACGCGGTATCGCGGCGTGGTGGCGGTGGCGGAAGGACGTTTGGCGCATGGCCACTAATGTTGCGGGCCGGCGCTACCGGACATGGTATGCGATGCTGCTGCGGCTGTATCCGCGGCCTTTTCGTGAGCGGTTCGGCGAGGGGATGGCGCAGACATTTCACGACCTGTGCCGGGAGCACGGAGACGCTGGGCGGGGACTGTTCGGGCTCGCGCTGTGGATCTTTTGCGAGACGTTGGTGGGAATCGTCAGGGAGAACATAACGCGTATGAGCCAACTGGGAAAGACGATGCTGCGTGTGGCTCTGGTGGCGCTGGGCCTGTTGATGGCGCCGTTGGTGGCATCGCAGGTGGTGGAGGGATGGAACTGGAACGCGGGGGGTTTCGTGTTCCTGTATGTCCTGTTCTTCGGGACGGGGATGGCGTATGCGGTGATCGCGAGGAAGATGGGCGCGTGGTCGTACAAGGCGGGCGTTGCTGTGGCGTTGGTGGCCGGGTTCGCCCTGGGGTGGTCCAACATGGTCCATGTCGCGGACTCGGAAAATCCGGCGAACCTGGTGTACTACAGCGTACTCGCGGTGGGGGGCGTTGGGGCCTGGCTGGCGCGGCTGGAGGCGCGAGGGTTGGCTCGCACGTTGTTCGCGATGGCGGCGACGCTTGCGCTGATTGCGGTGATGCTGCCTTCGGGCGCGCCGCCCTACCTTGCGCGGAATATGGCCATCGGGCATGGTGTCTTCGTGGCGTTGTTCACCGCGTCAGGTCTGCTGTTCCGGCACGCGAGCCTGGCGGGATTGAAGTAAGGCCGAGGCCGATTGCAAATCGGCCGCCGGTTCGACGTGCGCCAGGTTTGGTCTGGTGTATCTGAACAGCGCCAGGAAGCCTCCATGAAGGGGCTGATGGAAGCTTGCTCCGGCGGATAAGAAGTTCCCCGGGTTTCACACGGGGCTGTCTTCAATCATCCCTCCGGGACTCAAAAACGAATATCGCGGGCGAGTCACCGGCAAACCGCAAACTACTGATTTGATCCTGTGGATTCAAACTGACCCACTGCCCCCACGCGCACGGCCGAAAAACCCTGGCCTTCGCTGGCTGGCTACTAGGCCAGTTCCACTTCGATTTTCTTGGCCTCGGCATCCAGCTTGACGATTTTAAAGGTGCGGATCTGGCCTTCTGCCAAAGGTTCCGGCTGGGCGGAGGCGGCGGGCGTGTTGCCTTTCCAGCGGTCTTTCAACATGGACGAGAGGCTGGACAGGTCCACCTTGGCCGAGGCCTTGGCTGCCGGTGCGGCGGTGACGGCTGCCGCGGATTTACTGGCGAGGCAGGCGGCACGAATGCCTTCTCCTAATTCGATCTGGATGAAGGACTCCGAGACTTCAACGACGCGGCCCGAAACCTGATCGCCTGCCTTGTGTTCGGCGATGTATTCGTCGATGTCCGTGGGGACAAGCTGCTTGATGCTGAGCTTGATCTGGCGTTTTTCCGTGTCGATGGCCAGGACTTGCGCCTTGACGATCTGGCCGGTGCGCAGCACGTCCTGCGGGTGGTTGATGCGCTTCTCGGCGCTGATTTCGCTGACGTGGACCAGGCCCTCAATGCCGTCGGCAAGCTCGACAAAAGCGCCGAAGTTCATCAGCTTGGTGACCGGGCCTTGAATCTGCGAGCCCACGGGGAAGGTACGCAGCACATCAAGCCAGGGGTCGGCGAGGGACTGCTTGAGACCGAGCGAGATGCGGCGCTCCTCGGGCTTGATGGCGAGGATGACGGCGTCTACGCGTTCGCCTTCCTTGAGCATGTCGCTGGGATGGTGGACCTTTTTACCCCAGGACATTTCCGAGATGTGAATGAGGCCTTCGACGCCGGGTTCAATTTCAACAAATGCCCCGAAGTCGGCCAGGCGGGTGACGGTACCGGTGATGCGCTGGCCCATTTGCAACCGGTCGGGCACGGTTTCCCAGGGTTCGGGCTGGAGCTGCTTGAGACCGAGCGAGATTTTTTTGGTTTCAGGATCGATTTTGAGAATGCGGAGCTGGAGTTGCTGGCCGACGGTGAGGACGTCTTCAGGCTTGCTGACGCGGGCATGCGAGATGTCGCTGACGTGGAGCAGGCCGTCAACGCCGCCAATGTCAACAAAAGCTCCGTAGGGCATGAGGGTACGGACCGTGCCGGTGACGGTGGCGCCTTCTTTCAAGGAGTCGAGCTGGGCCTGGGCCGCGCCGCGGGCCTGCTCCTCGAGAACCACGCGGCGGTCTACGACCACGTCTTCATCCGTTACATCGAGCTTGGTAATGCGGCAGGTGATCTGGGTGCCGACAAGCTTTTCCAATTCAGCCGCGTCGTGGGTTCCGCTGCGGCTGGCGGGCATGAACGCGCGAACGCCGACATCGACCGAGAGGCCGCCCTTGATGACTTCAGTTACGGTGCCGACGACGGCGGTCTTCTCGGCGAAGGCTTCTTCCAGGGCAGACCAGTCGCGGGGCTGCGCCACCTTGAAGCGGGAGAGCTCGTAGTAGTGCTCCTCATTGCGGCCGGTGACGGAGACGGGAAAGCTGTCGCCTACCTGTACGGCTTCGGCGTTGTTGTCAAAGGCGGAACGGGGCAGAACGCCCTCTGCCTTGTAGCCGATGTCGAGGAAGACCTGGTCGGCGGAGAGGGAGACGACCGTGCCCGCCAATTGCCTGGAACCGGGCTCGGCCTTGTGCGAGTGGCTGCGCTCAAAGGCGGAGAGCAGGTCGGCGAAGGATTCCGTGGGTTCTTCCGCGACGGGTTCGGCGATGGGCTCAGCCAGCGGCGCTGCAACGGGCTCTGCGATCGGCGCTGCTATGGGTTCCGAGGCGACTTCCGCGATTGGTTCGGCGATTGCTTCGGGGGTGGTCTCGACGGTGGGCAGGGATTCTGGAAGGCTGTTGTTAGTCATGATGTGTACCTGTCCATTCTCCCATGATTCTGCGGAGGGGGTTTGCAACGGAGAACTCAGACCGGCAAAATGATGGGTGGAGAGATGCGATTTTTCAGCGCCAGCGCTATAAAAAGCCGCAACGATAGGGCAGACGATTCTATCGGCAAGCGCTGGTTTCCTTGCACGTGTGGACATCGAACGGGCCGGGGAGCGAGAATTGTGCCGCACGGGGAAAGGCCATGAAGGCGTCGTCCATTACACGGAGGGATTTTGCGCGCCTGGGGGCCGGCGCGGTGGAGAGCTACTCTGCAACGCCGGGATACGACAACACCGCCGCCATCGCCTGCCACATGTCCAATCACTCTTACTTTCAACACAACGTGGCCGTATGGGATGCGGCGACCAAGACGATCAAGGCGTAAGCCTCGACGAATCCAAGGAGAAGAAACAAATGAGCGTTACTTCGCGCAGGACTTTCCTGAAGGCCACGGGTGCGTTTGCTGCCGCGGCAAGCATCGGCATAGACCGGCTGGCTGCCAAAGAGCGGCATATGCCTATAGGTATCCAGCTCTACAGCGTGCGCAGCCTGTTTCCCAAGGGCGGGAACCCGACACCAGCGGAGCTTGACGGCGTACTGGCACAGGTAAAGGGAGCTGGATATACCGCAGTCGAAGCAGCCGGTTACTTTGGCCGCACGGCCCCGGAACTCCGCAAATCCCTGGACAATGCGGGGCTGCGCGCCATCAGCACGCATCATGGGCTGGGCCAGTTGCGGCAGCAGGGCGACGAACTGATCGAATACGCGCATACGCTGGGGCTGGAGTTCATTGTTTGCTCCTCTGCCGGCGGACAGCACCGCGATCCGACCGTGAAAAGCGGCGAACAATCGGTGGACGACTGGCGCTGGATCGCCGACGAGTACAACAAGGTCGGCGAAAAGGTGAAGGCTGCCGGCATGACCTTTGGCTTCCACAACCATACGGGCGAGTACGCCACGATCGACGGTGTATGGATTTATGGCGAGCTGATGCGGCTGACCGATCCCAAATACGTGGTCTTCGAGATGGACGCCGGGTGGGTTTCCGCCGCTGGATACAACCCGATCACCATGCTGAAGAAGGCTCCCGAGCGGTTCCAACTGATGCATGTGAAGGACGTGGCGAAGGGCGCCGACGGTAAGTGGCACTCTGCGGTGCTGGGCCGCGGGAAGATCGATTACGCGCCGATCATGGCTGCCGCCACAGGCCTGAAGCAGTACTTTGTGGAGCAGGAAGAGTTCGAGATGGGCGTCATCGACGAGATTACCCTGGAAGCCCAGTACATGCGCTCGCTCAACGTGGAAGTCCGCTGAAGTTCACCGGTCCGCCCGGCTTTTCCGATAGGCTGGAAGCATGAGCATATTCGACGAAAAGCGGGCGGATCTGGAGCAGTACGAGTTCATGATGGGCGTGGAGCGGGGCCGGCTGGCGGTGGCGCTGGACCTGCTGACGGACTCGCTGATTCTGGTAGGACAGCATGGCGTGTATTGCGCCTCCAGCCGCAATCCCGAGAAGCCTGCGCTGGATTTGCAGGCGGTTCTGGGGGGCGTGGAGGGAGCCAAGCAACTGATCCAGTCGGTGATGGAGGAGTTGCGGGTTCAACGCGAAGCCGGACGCGCCTGAGCGGCCTGGCTGGCAGAATGCGCCCGAAGCACTGCAAAGTGCGGTATGCTGATAGAGCGCGCCCGTAGCTCAGCTGGATAGAGCGAACGCCTCCGGAGCGTTAGGTCGGGAGTTCGAATCTCTCCGGGCGCACCATATCTTATCTTTCGGTATACCTTCTTCTCCGGCATTTCCATCCGTCTGGAATGCAGTTACGCTGCGGCCAGTTCCTTCAATCTCTGCCTGATATTTTCGATCGAGATGAGCGCGGCGCCAAGCCCAATCAATCCACAAGTAGCGGCGACAAAGAAAAGCTGGCGCCCGGTCGATCGATTTACGGCGAATACCTGCCAGGCGAAGATTCCGACCACCAGACCTGGTCCAATGGCGTGATAGAGGAAAGTGATTACGACGGCCAGCAGGTCAAAAGGAATCTCGGGAAGAGCCGGGTCTCCCAGCGCCACAAATACATCCCTTTCAAGCACATACAGGCTTCCAACCGATATGGACCGCTCGGCCCATACCGTTCTTAACGTCACATTGAGGTTGGAGGCTGCCGGCAACTCCGTGCGGTTGAACAACACACGCTTGAAGCGAAAGTGATAAATGAGAACCGGCGTGAGCGTGATAAACATCATCACCAGCACGAAAATCAGCCGGGCAAAGGCATCGAGAGCTCCAGGCTCCGCCGCCAACTCGGCGAGTTTGCCGAAATTGACCGTCGCCACAGCGCCAGCCATCTTGATGACCAGATCCCCCTGGGGGAGGCCTCGCACAACGAGAAAAACAAGGAAGAAAGCAAGAGCCGCGAACGCCCACTTCTGTATTAGGAACGAGGGCAGGCTGGCATCCATCGCCTCAGCCTGCTCTTGGAGTTTTTTCCAATCAGCCTGCTGGTGCAGGTTTTTCCAGCCGTCTTCGGCGGGGTCAGGCTCATCAATTGCCAGGCGCCGTTGATAGGCGCGCTCAAGCGCCTTGAGCACCCTCTTTATGTGACTCGACACAAGGATGCGCACGCCCAAGGTCAACACCGGAACCCGGATCAATCCGAGCCAGCCGGTGGGAACCCAGACGAGCCATGGAAATCTGTCGACCCGTTGCAGAACAAGAAAGTATGCCTGCAACAGCGAAAGGTGACGATCCGTAAGGCTGTTCGCTTTCGGAACCATGCCGCCCCCAATTGGAAGTATGCTATTTCGTCTTCGCATCAGGGGCAAGGGCGATACGGTCCGATCATTACTAATTCTTCCCCATTCCCAGAGACAAGGTCTACAGAGGACGCATTGGACGAGCCTTTTTTGGGGCCGGGTGACTATTTTTGCCGCATTTTGTAACGATTTGCCGGCTTTGGGTCTTTAGTCCATTGAATGCACAAGCGGAGGACGCTTCACCCCATGAACTTCAGACCCTATCGAGCCCTATGCCTGGCTCTTCTGTTTTGTACGGGCACTGTGGCATCCGTTGCGCAGGAACCTCTGACGCTGTGGCTGGCCATTGAACAGGCGCTCGGACACAGTCCGGATGCGGCGGTGGCCCGTGCCGACGGCCAGGAAGCCAAGGCAGCGGCCTCAATGGCGCGCACCCAGCTTCTGCCGCAACTCGGCTTTACCGAAGACATCACGCGCGGAGACGATCCGGTCTACGCCTTCGGCTCCCGGTTGAGACAGCGCCAGTTTACGCAAGCCGATTTTGCCTTGAACGCGTTGAACCGTCCCCAGCCACTCGGGAACTTCTCCACGCGCTTTTCCGGCTCCTGGGTGGCGTTCGACTCGTTCAAGACGCAAAAGCAGATTCATCGCGCCGATCTCTTTAAACAAAGCGCCTCCTCCTCCGCCAGGGCGGTGGACCAGCAGATTGTGCTGCACGTTGTCGCGGCGTACCAGCAAGTGCTCTACGCGCAGCGGGAGATCGATGTCGCGCAGCATGAGCAGGAGACGGCGGCGGCGCTGCTGGCTTCAGTCGAGGAGCACGTCAAGGCCGGACTTGCGGTGGAGTCGGACCGCATGTCGGCGCAGGTGAACGTGGCGGCCCGCAAGGAGGAACTGATTGCGGCCCAGGGAGACCTGGAACTGGCCTGGGCCCAGTTGAGCGAAGCGATGGGAGAGCCGGAGCTGAAGGCAAGCGGCCTGAAACCCATTGAGCCGCACACGTTTCCGCAGCAGGTGCTGGAAGAGGAGATTGCGACGGCGGCAAAGACGCGTCCGGATCTGATGGCGCTGGGGCAGGCGCAGTCGGCGCAGGCCTCTGCGTTGGGAGCGGCAAAATCGGACTTTGGTCCGCGCGTAAGCGCCTACGGAAACTGGGAAGAAGACCGCAGATCGCCGGGCAGTTCGGGAGGCAACAACTGGCTGGCCGGCGTCCAGATCAGCGTTGACATTCTGCCCATTGGCAAGCGCAGCCAGCTTGCGCGGGAGAGCGCCGCAAAACAGAAGATCGACGCGCAACTGGCTGCCAGCCGGCAGCACATACGGCTGGAAGTGAGCCAGGCGCACATTCACCGCAAGACTGCGGCTCTATCTGTCGAGACGGCACAGGCCGCGCTGGAGCAATCGGCCGAGAGCCTGCGCATTCTGAAGAATCGTTACGGCGCGGGGCTTGCCACGATCACCGACCTGCTGCGTGCCGAGGATGCCGAGCGGCAGAGCCAGACCAGTTACTGGCGTGCCGTTTACGGCAATGCCATGGCCTACACCGAACTGCTATACGCGACAGGGACGCTGACTCCCGATGCGGCGGAGGAATTGCAATGAAGATTGTTACAGGGGCAGGTTTGCTTGCCGTTTCCGCAGTCATGATCGCCGGCTGCCATGGCGGCGAATCCACCGCACCAACTGTTGTTCAAACCATGCAGGCACGGGTGGTTGAGAGCCGGCAGCAACAGGCGCCGCTCAACCTGCGTTCCACGGGAACCATTCATGCAAAGGAAACGGCGATTGTATCGGCGCAGGTGATGGGACGCATCCAGCAGGTTCTGGTGCGCGAGGGGGACAGCGTGCGGGCCGGGCAAACCCTGGCGGTGCTGGACGATGCGGGATTGCGCGCTTCTGCCGATCAGGCACAGGCCGCTGTAAAGGCCGCGCAAGGCGAACAGGCCGCCGCGCAAACCGATGCCAGGCTTGCGGCCAGCACACTGCAACGCTACCGGCAACTTGAGGCCGAAAAGAGCGTGAGCCCACAGGAGATGGATGAGGTTGCGCGGCGTGCCGAGGCTTCGTCTGCAAGGCTGGATGCGGTGCGCGCGCAAGCCGATGCTGCGAAGGCTCAGGAACGCGGCGCGCACACCATGCTGGGTTATACGCGGCTCGCCGCTCCCTTTTCCGGAGTAGTGACGGCGCGGACGGCCGATCCGGGCACGATGGCCATGCCGGGCGTGCCTTTGCTTCAGGTGGATCGCGCCGGAGCCCTCGAACTCCAGGCCACGGTGGATGAATCGGCTATCGGCGCGATTCACAAGGGGATGAAGACCCAGGTCGCGATCGATGGCGCAGGCTCCGCAAGTTTTACCGGCACAGTGGCAGAGATCGATGCTGCCGCCGACCCGGCCAGCCACAGCTTTCTGGTCAAGATCGCCCTGCCTTCATCGAGCCAGTTACGAGCCGGCATGTATGGGACGGCGGAGTTTGCCAACGGCGTTCGCCAAGCGATTCTCATTCCCCGCTCTGCAGTTGTTTTCCGCGGCTCGCTGGCCTGTGTGTACGTTCTCGACAGCCGGGGAATTGCGCAGCTTCGTTATCTGACCCTTGGCGCGGGGCAAGGCGATCAAGTTGAGGTTCTTTCGGGTATCTCCGCTGGTGAAAAGCTCGTGGATGCTCCCTCGGACCGCGATCTTGCCGGCAAGCGCATCGAGGTCCAGCCATGAAGCAAGATCTTGGAATTGCCGGGCGACTGGCACACGCCTTTCTCAACTCCAGGCTGACGCCGCTGTTTATTGCGGCATCGTTGGTTCTGGGCGTCTTCGCGGTCGCCATCATTCCCCGCGAGGAAGAGCCGCAGATTCTTGTTCCCATGCTGGACATCACCACCGCCATGCCGGGCGCATCGCCGGCCGAGGTGGAAGAGCGCGTGACCCTGCCCATCGAGAGCCTGGTCCATCAGATCTCCGGAGTCGAGTATGTGTATTCGACGTCGGCGCCGGGACAAAGCCTGGTGATTGTGCGCTTTCTGGTGGGCACGCCGCAGGAAGATGCGCTGATCAAGGTCTACAGCAAACTCTATTCGAACTTCGATCACATGCCGCCGGGAGTTTCGCAGCCTCTGATCAAGGCCCGTTCCATCGACGATGTGCCGATCCTGTCCATGACGCTTTGGGGCGAGCATTACAACGGCTATCAATTGCGCGCCATCGCCGATGAAATGCGACACAACATTGCGCAGATTCCCGATGTGTCGGAGACGGCGATCATCGGCGGCCTTCCGCGCACCATGCGGGTGATACTCAGCACGGAAAAGCTGAACGCCTACGGTCTTTCGCCCATGGCCATCGTGGGCCATTTGCAAGCCGCAAACGCCAGCGTGCAGGCCGGAAATTTCTCTGAGAACAACCAGGAGGTCCGCGTCGACGCCGGCAACCTCTTTGCCAGCCGCGAGGATTTGGAAGCAGTTGTAGTAGGCGTGGTGCACGGGCATCCTGTGTACCTGCGCGACGTGGCCGGCAAGATTGTGGACGGCGCTGCAGACCCAGCCGACTACGTCGCCTTTGGCACCGCAAACGCAAGCGCGCAGGCGGGCCGCCAGTATCCGGCGGTTACCATTACCGTGGCCAAGCGCAAGGGAACCAACGCCACCGACATCGCCAATGCCGCGCTCAAACGCGTACATGAGATGCAGGGCGTCGCCATACCCAACGATGTGACCGTGACCACCACGCGGAATTACGGAGAGACGGCAAAAAATAAATCGGACGAACTGCTGGAACACCTGCTGCTCGCCACGCTGTCCGTAACTCTGCTGGTTGCGCTGTTCCTGGGCTGGCGCGAGTCGGGTGTTGTGCTGCTGGCGATTCCAGTCACGCTGGCTCTCACCATGTCGGTCTTCTATTTTCTGGGCTACACCATCAATCGCGTCACGCTCTTTGCGTTGATCTTCTCCATCGGCATTCTTGTGGACGACGCCATTGTCGTGGTCGAAAACATGGTGCGCCACTTCCGGCTACCGGAGAGTCATGGCCGGCCGATGAGCGAAGTGGCGGTGGAAGCAGTTGCAGAGGTGGGCAACCCCACGATTCTCGCCACGTTTGCCGTGATTGCGGCGGTGCTGCCGATGGCTTTTGTTCGCGGCCTCATGGGACCGTACATGCGGCCCATTCCCGTGGGCGCTTCGGCGGCCATGCTGTTCTCGCTGCTGGTTGCATTTGTGGTTTCGCCCTGGGCGGCCCTCCGCCTGGTCGGCAGGCATCTTGAAGAAACAAAAATACCGGAGCCGGAGACCGAGAACTGGCGGACCAGCCTCTATCGGCGCATCATGACGCCGCTGATCCAGTCCTCGCGCAATCGCGTGCTGTTCTTCATCGGAGTGGCTGTTCTGCTGCTGGTCTCAGTGGCGCTGGTGCCGCTGGGTCTGGTGCGCGTGAAGATGCTGCCCTTCGACAACAAGAGCGAGTTGCAGGTGGTCATCAACATGCCCGACGGCACGCCTCTGGAACAAACGGCGCGCGTTGCCCAGGCGCTCGGTGACGAACTCGGGCGGCAGCCGGATGTGCTGAACTATCAGACCTACACGGGAACGTCCGGGCCCTATAACTTCAATGGGCTGGTGCGCCACTACTACATGCGCCGCCAGCCGAACCAGGCCGACATCCAGGTGAACCTGCTGCCGGCAAAGGAGCGCAGCGTGCAGAGCCATGCGATCGCCAAGCGGCTTCGTCCGCTGCTTGACGCAATCGGCAACCAGTATGGCGCGCGCATTCAGGTCAGCGAGGTGCCGCCGGGACCGCCTGTTGTGCAGACTCTCGTGGCGGAGGTCTACGGTCCCGATCTGGCCGGTCAGACGCAGGTTGCGCAGCAGATCAAGTCCATTTTTCAGCACACCGCCGGCGTTGTGGATACCGATTGGTACGTCGAAGATCCGCAACCCAGGCTGGCGATGCGCGTGGATGAGGTCAAGGCCGCCCAGCATGGCATCGCGGTCACCGATGTGACCCATGCCCTGGCACTGGCACTCTCAGGAGCAGAGGCAGGCCTGATACACGATCAGGCGTCGCGCGAGCCGGTTCCGGCGATTGTCGAGCTTGACCGCGCGGATCGCTCCTCCGAGCAGAGTCTGGAAAATATCCGTCTGCCCGGAGCCGACGGCTCCATGGTCTCGCTGCGGGAGCTGCTGATCGTCGAACACAAGACCATCGAGCCCAGCATCTATCACAAGAATCTGCGCCGCGTTGTGTATGTCACAGGCGACGTGGCTGGAGCGGAGGAAAGCCCGGTCTACGCCATCCTCAAGATGAACAAGGCGCTCGACCATCTCACCCTTCCGGCCGGATACACACTGGCCCGCTATAACGCGTCGATGCCGGACTCGACCGACCACTACTCGATGAAGTGGGACGGCGAGTGGCAAATCACGATCGAGGTCTTTCGCGACATGGGCCTGGCCTTCGCTGCCGTGCTGGTTCTGATGTACGTACTCGTGGTGGGATGGTTCCGGTCCTTCATTGTGCCGCTTATCATCATGGCTCCCATTCCGCTGACGCTGGTGGGCATCATGCCTGCACATGCGATGCTGGGCGCATTTTTCACGGCTACTTCGATGATCGGCTTCATTGCCGGAGCCGGCATCATTGTGCGCAACTCGATTATTCTTGTGGACTTCATCGAACTCAGGATTCGGCAGGGAATGCCGCTGGCGGAGGCGGTTATCGATGCCGGCGCAACTCGATTCCGTCCCATGCTGCTGACTGCGGCGGCGGTGGTTGTGGGCGCCAGCGTTATTCTCACCGACCCCATCTTTCAAGGGCTTGCCTTGTCGCTGATTGCCGGAGCCGTGGCATCCACTTTCCTCTCGTGGCCGACCATTCCCGTGCTTTACTACATGGTTCATTCCCGGCGTCACGCCGGGGCAGCAACTCAACCCGAAACCGATCAAGGAGCTTCCCAATGACAGTTGAACGCGGTGTGCGCCTGATGGCAGGCGCGATGGTGCTTTTATCGCTCGTGCTTGCACATTACCTTTCGCTCTATTGGCTGTGGCTGACGGCATTCGTCGGACTCAACCTGCTGCAATCGGCCTTTACCAACTGGTGTCCCGCCATGTCCATCTTTCGCGCCATGGGAATGAAAGATGCAGGTTGCTGTGGAGGCAGGTAAAGATTCCATGCACGGCAAGCGATTTGCCGCATCTGAAGCGCACCGGCTCGACGATCCCGCACGCCAGCTCTGGCTTCCTCCCGCAGAGGTGATTGCTGCGCTATGCCTGCGTGCCGGGGATACGATAGCGGACGTGGGCGCAGGCACGGGTTACTTCTCGCTGCCACTGGCCCAGGCCGCCGGCCCGGAAGGCAAAGTCTACGCCGTGGATGCGCAGGAAGAAATGCTTTTACTCCTGCGGCAGAAGTTGGATCAGGCTGCGTGCATCAATGTGGAACCGATCCGCGCGGAAGCCGACCAGACGGGTTTGCCGGCAACCAGTTGCGCCCTGTTCTTTCTTGCAAATCTATGGCATGAGATCGAAGATCGAGCTGCTGTCCTCAAGGAAGCGCGCCGGGTTCTGAAGATGGGCGGGAGAATTGCCATCCTGGACTGGAGGCCGGATGTTGAGCCTGAGCCAGGCCCTCCCCTCGCCCATCGGGTCGATCCATTGCAGGCTGCCGCAGACCTGCGCTCCACGGGCTTTGTGCAGGTTACCGTCGCCGTCTCCTGCCGCTACTCGTGGCTCGTTCAGGGAGACATGCAGCCATGACGATGCAAAAATGCGCCACGTCATCCGGGACAGCCCACCGCAACCACAGCGAGTACCTCAAGGATGAGGTCTATCGCCAGATGTTCCGCCTGGAGGCGCATCGCCCCGGAGCCGACAGGGATCTTGCGGTAGCCTTGCTGCGCGCATGGATCGACCTGAGCCCGGTCTCGATGGGCAGCAGTGAGAGGCAGTGGCTGGAAAAGATAAGCCCCATCTGCCTGGTCATGATCGAGGCTGCGCCGCCAGCGGTCGATACAGGGCGGCAGTAACCAGGCAGTTGCTTGCATAGCAAGAAGGAAAGCTGCGTATGCAGCCGCTCTCGATTGGCATGGTTGCCGTACAGAGGGGGCAACTATACTGAACATGTTCCAGAGAGTCCTTCGCCGATGCGACCAGAACTGATTCAAGCTATCGATCTGTTGCGCCGCAATACTCCGGAAGCCATCGAAGAGGCGATCGGTCTGCTGCAGAACACGGTCTACTCCTTCAGCATGAAGGTCTGCGGGCATCCTGAAGATGCCGAAGATACCATGCAGGAGGTTCTCTACCGCTCTCTGGGCCACCTGGCAAAGATTCAGGACCCGCAGGCCCTGGCGGTATGGTTGTACACGGTAACCAGAAATCGCTGCTGGCGGATACGCCGCAAAAGCGCGAATGCACCCCGGCAAGAGCTCTCGCTTGACGAGTTGATGCCGGATGCCGCAGAGCTGGGCCGTCTTTTGGAGGATGCAGCCGAGGGGCCCGAGGGCAACCTGCTGCAGGCCGAACAGCACTACCTGTTGCACCAGGCCGTGCTGCGCATCCCGCCGCCGTTGCGCATGGTTCTGGTGCTCCACGACATGGAAGAGTTGACCACCGGGCAGGTGGCGCAAATTCTCGATCTTCAGCCCGGTACCGTCCGGGTTCGGCTGCATCGGGCGCGGCTGCACATGCGCAAGGAGATGAGCCGGATACTGGATGCAGGAGCTGGGCAGCCGGACAGCGCCGGGCCGAACCCTGCAAAGCCGGAGATTTCCGGCAAGAAAAGCCGGCAACGCCCGCAGGAATGCAGCGAGTTATTTGCAAACCTGTCAGAGTATCTGGATGGCAGAGTGGAACCCCACACCTGCGACCAGATGCGCGCGCATATCGAGGCGTGTCCAGCCTGTGTGGCGTTCCTCCGCAACCTGCGCGCTGCCATCGATCGCTGCCGCTCCCTTGAGGTTCCCTGCGATCCGGCCATCGCGGCCCGCCTGCGCTCCATCCTTACCCAGGAATACATCCGGATGCTGGGCGTAGTAGTCACGGATAAATTTGCCGCGGCTTTGTAATCTAGCGGCGGTTCACCTGTCTCACTTCCCTCTCTTGCCTTGCAAGCTGCATCGCCGCGCGTATGCTGGCTCTAAGGATTGGCGGCGAGGAGTGACGCGATGAAGGTTCTTATTTTTGGCGCTACTGGCATGGTGGGGCAAGGGGTTCTGCGGGAATGCCTGCGGGATCCTGAGGTAGAACTGGCGGTAACCTTGGGACGGAGCGCGACCAGCGCACACGATGCAAAACTGCGGGAGATTGTCCATGGGGATCTGACCAGCTATGCGGGAAGTGAGGACGAGCTGGCCGGGTTCGACGCGTGCTTTTTCTGTCTGGGCGTTTCGTCGAGCGGGATGAAGGAAGCGGATTACGAGAGGGTGACGTATGGCCTCACGCTGGCGGCGGCGGAGACGCTCAGCCGGGTCAATCCTGGGATGACGTTCATTTATGTATCCGGCTCGGGGACGGATAGCTCTGAGACAGGGCGCATGATGTGGGCGCGGGTAAAGGGACGGACGGAGAATGCACTGCTGCGGCTGCCGCTCAAGGCGTACATGTTCCGGCCGGGGCTGATTGTGCCGCTGGACGGGATCAAGTCAAAGACGGCGGCGTATTGGTTCATCTACACGCTTTGCCGGCCGCTGCTGCCACTGCTGCACCGGGCGTTTCCTCGCCAGGTGGTGACGACGCGCGAACTTGGGCAGGCCATGCTGAACGTGGCAAAACGCGGCTACGAGAAGCGGATTCTGGAGACGAGGGATTTGCGGACAGTGGTTCAAGACTGATCCGGGAGCAACATCGACGGCGCTGTGACCTGCGCTCGTGTTGCACACAGGATTCAGCGGGCGCGGCTTTTGTGATGCTTTTCGATTGAATTGACTGAACCGAGCCGGTTTGGCCCATCTCCCCAGCGCTGGCGGAGCCAACGGTTCATTGGCTCGGAATAGCCGCGCGCCACCAGTTCGCCCAGCACGCCGGCAAGCAGGATGGCGGCGATAAAGAGCACCGGAACGGCCGGCATGGGTTTGTGTGCAGCCACGAACAGGCTGAACAGGGCCAGCACGACGAACACATGCGTCAGATAGACTTCGTAGCTTCTCTGACCCAGCCTGAGCAGCGGCTTGAGAACGCGCGGAGCCTGCCACTCGGTTTGGGCAGCAACCGCGATAAGCAGACAAGCGCCCGCTGCAAGGATCGTCATATTCAGGCCGTTCCGGCCGAGCCCCCAGATATAGGCCTGGATGGAAAACCCCAAGCTGAACACCAGCAGCGCCGTGCCGAGAATGCCGGCCACCCAGAGGCCCGTGCGCGAGAGCCGATGTTTTGCGGCATACAGAGCGGTGAGGCAGCCCATGGCGATGGCATCCATGCCTCCCAGGTAGGAGTATTCCCTCCAGACCGGGTTGGGATTGAAGGCGTGGGACCGGGCAAAGGGTCCGATCACCACGAAAACCAGGAGCGGGATGAGCAGGAACCGGCCACGCCGGAAGAGACGGCAGGCAAGAGGAAAGAAGAAGTAGAACGTCTCTTCGACGGAGAGCGACCACAGGATATCCCAGCTTGGCGGCAGGTAGTCTGTACGCGCTTCAAGCAGGTTGATGTGGAAGGTGAGCGCGGCGAACAGAGCGCCGCCCAGCCCTCCGGTTTTCTGGGAGACAACGAATCCCTGGATTTGCGCGAAGTGCAGGCCGCTGAGAATTGCCAGCAGCAGCATCAACAGCGGCGCGATCCGCGCGAACCGCAGTTGATAGAACGCGCGCACGCTTACGCCAGAGGGCGAGCCCCAGCGCCGCAGTGTTGTGGACGCGATAAGGAAGCCGGAAACCGCAAAGAAAATCTGTACGCCGAACTGGCCGTTCCATACCAGCGAGGAGACAAGCTGTGCCGGCAGGCCTTGCGTGTAAGGAACTTTTGCCCCCAGCAGCCGCATGTTGACGTGATTCATCAGCACAAAGAAGATGGCGAGGCCGCGCAGAAGATCGACGCCATCGAGCCGCTGCCACCTGTTTGCAGGTTGGATGAACTCTGCTGTGGGCATATCTCATTGTGCACGATGCCCGGAGGGTTGCGGCTTGTGGTCGTTGGCTGCATCAGGATGTACCGGGGCAGAGTTGGCGCCGGCGATCCAGCAAGCCGGTAACTCTTTGCTGCAAGCTGCGTTGCGGTCATGTTAGAGTGAGAATCCACGGAGGGTGTTGGAGAGATGGTGGCTGGCCTGCAGCTCCCGGGGAACGGCGAGACGATCGACCTGCAGCAGCAGGTGGCGCGGTTGCAGGCGCTGCTTGAGGCTTCGCGGCAGGTGCATTCGACCATTCGCGAGGAAGATGTGCTGGAGCAGGTTTTGCGCATTGTGGTGCGCGAGCTGGAAATGGACGGGGCGGCGTTTCCTGGAACCGGGCTGGCGTATGGGAACGTGGCAATCGCCGATAGCCCAGGCGGGCCGGGTGAGCCCAGAGCTGCGCTGCCGAGTTATCCTCTGGATGACCGCGATGGACACCCCATGACGGAGCTGGTGGTGGCGCCTCCGGGCGGCCGCGAGCTGACCATCTACGAAACCGATTTTCTGGAGGGGCTTGCGCTGCAGGCCGCCGTGGCTCTTGAAAATGCGCGGAACCACAAGCGGAATATCGAGTTTGCCCGTGTGCAGCAGGACCTGGACGCGGCGCGGCTGATTCAACGGTCGCTGCTTCCCCAGAAGCTGCCTTCGATTCCCGGCTACTCGGTTGGCTTCCGGTCGGCTACCTGTTACGAGGTGGGCGGCGATTACCTTGACATTGTGGAGCAGCCGGACGGCAGCGTGCTGATGGCGGTGGCAGACGTGGCCGGCAAAGGGCTGGCTTCCGCCATCATGGCCACCAGTTTCCGTTCCGCCTTCCGGGCAATGGCCGTGACCGGGATGCCGCTGGACGAACTGGCTACGCGAATGAACCAGCACCACTGGGCAGAGGGCGAAGAGGCGCGACGGCGGTATGTGACGGCGATCTTCCTCAGGCTGCACCCGGAGGCCGGCGAGTTGGAAGTGGTGAATGCGGGACACAATCCAGGATTCCTGATTGCGCCGGGAGAAGCGCCGCACCAGTTTGACGCCGCCGGCACTCCGCTGGGCCTGCTGCCGGGAATGAGCTACCAGAGCGAACGGCACCGGTTTACGCCGGGAACGCGCCTGCTGTTTTATACCGATGGGCTGACGGAGGTCTTCAAGGGGGACGAGGAATTTGGGCCAGAAAGACTGCTGGAAGAATTTTCCGGGTGTCCGTCCGTAAAGGCCGATGGTATTCTCGATGCATTGTGGGCGGCGATCGAGGCATTCTCTGAAGGCGGCCCGCAGGGAGACGACATGACCGCACTGGCGCTGTGCCGCGGTTCAAGCTCGACGGAGATGCCGGTATGAGCGAGTTGAAAACCGCAACCGTGGAAGTCCGGCTGCCCTCGCGGATGGGCTTTGAGAAAGTGGCCATGAGCACGGCCTCAGCGGTGGCCAAGCTGATGGGCTTCCGCGAAGACCGCATTGAAGACCTGAAGACGGCGGTGGCCGAGGCGTGCATCAACGCCATTGAGCACGGCAACCGGCTCAACGAAAAACTGTCAGTGGGCGTAGTTCTGTCGGCCGGCGCGGACTCGCTGGAAGTGAAGGTGATCGACGACGGCAAGGGCATGAAGACTCAGCCGGCCAAGCCGGACATCGACCGCAAGATGCACGGCGAGGAAGACGCGCGCGGCATGGGCATGTTTCTTATCCAGGCGCTGGTGGACGAGGCCGAATGGGTGGCCGGGTCGGACGGCAAAAGCAGTTATGTACGGCTGGTGATCCGGCTGGATAAAGATGCAGCATAACCGAGAAAAGATTAACCAAGAGAATACGGAGATTATCGATCGTGCAGAGCGAAACCAAGTCGCGCGTTGACCAGCTCACTTCCCCGGCCGGACATCCGGTGACTGTCCTCCGCTTCGAGGGGGATATTGCCAGCACATCAAAGGATGCGGTTCTGGGGGTTTACCAGGCACTGCCCAAGAGCGACGTCAAACTGATCCTGCTGGATTTCACCAAGGTGGACTACATCAACTCCAGCGGCATTGCCCTGGTGATTCAACTGCTCATTGAGGCCGCGGCCGCCGGCCAGAAGGTCTACGCCTTTGGGCTTTCCGCGCACTTTACCAAGGTCTTCACCATGGTGGGCATCACCAAGTATGCCGGGCTGTTCGCCAGCCAGACTGAGGCGCTGGCCGCTCTGTAAGCGATTGCGCACTGCGCGTAAAATGCCGGTATGAACCCCGAAGCAAATATCGGCGCCATACAGGCCGCGCTTGTTGAGGCCGGCTTTGACGGCTGGCTGTTTTACGATCACCATCACCGCGATCCCATTGCCGCGCACATTCTGGCGCTGGACGAGAAGGCGCACATCACGCGGCGCTGGTATTACTATGTGCCCGCCGCCGGCACGCCGCGCAAGCTGGTGCACCGCATTGAGCAGAGCCGCCTGGATTCACTGCCCGGCTCCAAGGCCCACTACTCAAGCTGGCAGGAGCTGGCCGCGGGCCTTGAAACCATGCTCTCCGGCGCGCACCGCGTGGCCATGCAATACTCCCCCAACAACGCCATCATGTACGTCTCCATGGTCGATGCCGGGACGGTCGAGTTCCTGCGTGGCCTGGGCAAGGAGATCGTGAGTTCCGCCGATCTGGTCAGCCGCTTTGAAGCGGTGTTGAATGAAGAGCAGGTGGCCAGCCACGGCGTGGCGCAGCGAGCTATCGACGGCATTGTGGCCGAGGGCTGGCGGGAGATGGGGCGGCGCCTGCGCCCGGCTTCCGGCGGCACGGGAACGCTTACGGAGTTCGACATGGTTGCCTGGCTTGGCGAGGCCATGCGCCGCGAGGGCCTGATCTGGGACAACGGCCCCAACGTGAGCGCCAACGCCAACTGTTCCGACTCACACTATGAGGCCACGGCAGAGCGCTCCTCGCCCATCCGCGAGGGCGATTTTATTCTCATCGACATCTGGGGCAGGCTTGAGAAGCCGGGCAGCGTTTACTACGACATCACCTGGACCGGCGTCGTGGGGCGCGAGCCGTCGGAGCGTGAGCAACTGGTTTTTGAAACCGTGCGCAACGCGCGCGATGCGGCCATCGGCTTTGTTGAGCAGGCATTTGAGCAGGGGCGCTCCATCTGCGGCTACGAGGCCGACGACGCGGCCCGCGCCGTCATCCAGGCGGCAGGCTTCGGCGAGTTCTTTACCCATCGCACCGGCCACAACATCACCCAGGAGATTCACGGCTCCGGCGCCAATCTCGACAACCTGGAGACCCACGACATTCGCCGCATCCTGCCGCATACCTGCTTCTCCGTCGAGCCCGGCATCTATCTGCCCGAGTTCGGCGTGCGCAGCGAGATCGACATGATGACTGCTCCCGGCAAGGCCTGGGTCACAGGCAAAATCCAGCGCGAACTGGTGCGGATTTAACGCAGTATAAAAGGGAATCCGCAAGGCTCAGTGCGATTGCACGGCCGCGCGGCCCGCAAATGATACTGACTCCGCAGGGAGCAGGACGACGCCGTGCGCACCTTTACACTTTGCAGCGTGGCTCAGAATTCGTGATGATCGTCCACCAGAGTGGAGATGGTAGCCTGCGAACCGCCGGCAGCTTTCTGCTTCTCTGAGAGCGAGTCGGCCGCCTCGGCCTGGACGCGCAATCTGGCCACGGCCAGCCAGTTGTCCTTGTGCGGCTGGTCGGCGATCCAGGGCGGCAACGGCATGCGCAGGTAGTCGGCCAGCGCCTCGGCGTAGCCCTCATAGAGCGCGCGCATGTCCCGAAGCCTCTGGAAGGAGTGACCGTCGCGGCAGACCTTGACGCCGCTCTTGCACAGCAGGGCGTAAAGCTGCTCATAGCGCTCAGGAGGCAGCCGGTCGGGGGCTTTGTGCATAGGCTCCAAAGAAAATATCTGGGATAGATCCACCATTGCATGGCGCGCCATGGCAAAGGTGAGCTGGGCCTGGCGCGCTTCATGCCCCTGCACTCCGGCGATCAGCAGCGCCGAAGTATCCAGAACAGCGGTCAGGGCGCTGATCCAGCTCTGGTTGTTGTGCTGGGAGCGGAAATAGCAGAGCAGCGGGTAGGAGATGTGGCTCTCCAGCAGTTCCGCGGACAATCGTTCCCACTCCTCGAGCAGCAGCGTAAGAGCGTGTTCCGCGCCCTCATAGGAATGCCGGCTCATCAGTTCCGCTGCTGTCGGCGGCGATCCGGCGCGCGCGTCCAGCAAGGAGATGCTGACCTCGCGGCGCGAAAATGCGCCGTAGAGTACAGGGAAGTATCCCATGACCACTGCCAGAAAGCCGAGGCCCGTTCCCGCCTCCAGAATGATGAGTTCGCGCGCCCAGGCGCTGTGCGGCGTCACGTCGCCCAGGCCCAGCGTGAAGATGGTGGTTCCGCTCACGTACAAGTCGGATCGAAGGCCCGGCGTCTGCGTGCTGTCATTGAAGGGACTGCCCAATGCATAGAAGATGAGCGCAAAGCCGACCACCATGGCGCCGGCCCAAACCACCAGCAGGAAAATCAGGGACAGCGGCCCGTAGTAGCTGAAGGCGGACTCTCGCCTGCGTGGATCGCGAAGCCGCTTTGCAAAAAATACCCAGGGTCTCCAGGTGGCTGCGTAGAAGATGCCCGTTAGCCGGAAACGGCCTGAAGCGCGGCGCGGCAGAATGATGGTCTGGAAGGCATCGAGCAGCACGGCAAAAAGGCAGATAACACCGGCAGCCAGGGTCACAATCCGCATCGATTCTCCCTCTCGCGGCGCGAGCAAAGCAGTCGTTGCTCCGCCAATTCACTGTATTCTAGGCCAAGACGGGCCGGGCGCCCCTGACCAGCGCCTTCTTTTTTGGCGCAAAGGCGGGAAACCACCAACCGCCGAGTACCTCGATCTCGCAGTTCTGGTCCCTGATCCCTGGTCCCTTAGTCCCTCAGTCCCTGCTCTCATGCGTTATAGTCAAAAAGGAATGGCAACCGCTTCTAACAAGAACGCCGCGGAACAGGACATCCTGCAAAGGTTTGTCTATCTTCCTCTGATTGCAGGCTGGCTGGTGCCGGGCGCGGGGCATTTTCTGCTGCGCAAATGGGGCCGCGGAGCGCTGCTGGCGGCGTCGATCCTGGGAATGTTCACGTTGGGATTGCTGATGCGGGGCAAGCTCTACGGCGGGGCACAGGACATTCTGGACATGCTGGGACTGGCCGGCGACCTGGGCAATGGACTGCTGTACCTGGTCAGCCGGGCTTTGGGCCTGGGTACGGATCAGGTGCAGGTGACGACCGCCGACTACGGAACGCGCTTTATTGTGGTGGCCGGCTTGTTGAACGTGATTGCCGCCGTGGACGCGCACAATCTTCGCACCGGGAGGAAATCCTAGTGTTGCGGCCCTCTCATTTTGCGGCGGTTGTGCTGTTCGCCTTGTTCGCCTCCGTCGTCTTCGGCATCACGCAGCGGGAGACGCCGCGGCGGATGGTTCGCTACGGCATTTACTGCTTTGTGCTGTTTGTGGCGTCGGCGGTGGTGCTGAGCTGGGTGATGTTCCTGATCGCCCGATAATTATTTTCTTCCGCAATCTTCCAGATTCTCAAGCAATCGATTTCCGCTTCCAGACGGCGGCGTCGAAGCGGTGCGCGCAGGTATAGCCCTCAGACAGATAAAGTTCGATGGCCTGGGCGTTGGCTTCGGTAACGGTGAGGGAGATTTCGCTGACGCCCTGGCGCATGAAGTTGTAGGCGGCCACGGAGAGCAGCAGCCGCGCCAGCCCGAGACGGCGGTAGCCGGGGTGGACGCAGACCTGGGTGATGTGTCCGCTCTCAGAGCTTACGCGCGAGCCCAGCACCAGCGCCACGAGTTCGCGGCTCTGGCGGTGAACCACCACGTGCGATACCTGCGCGGAGAAGACGCCGCAGCCGGAGTAGCGGACGATGTTGTGAAGAAAGCGCAGCGAACCGTGGACAGAGCGGTACTGGTCGTTGATCAGGCTGTCGGGATGGCCGTGATAGGCCTCGGAGATGAGTTGAGCGGCAGCGGACAGGTCGTCATCGCGCCATGGACGCAGCACCAGTTCGTTGGGAAGGTCGATAAAGGGTGTGGGCAGGAATCCTTGAAGAGAGCGCACCATGAAAAGCCGGCGGAAGATCTGGAAGCCGACCTGGCGGAAGAGGCTGGAGTGGGTTCCCGAGGGGTGCAGCAGCAGTTGCGATTCGATGCGGTCAAGTTGCGGGGAGTTCAGTAAGGTCTCAAAGAGATGCGTGAGCAGAGTCTCCTCGATAGCGTGGGCGGAACCCGCGGCGGCGAGGGCGGCGTCCGGCTGGACAGACAGGGCAAAGACATCGCCGATGACTGCCTTGGTGTCCTCGTAGACGCAGAAGGTATAGCCGATAATCTGGCCCGCCTCCAGGGCTGCGTAGCCGGGCAGCATGTGGCTGTCAAGATACTGCTCCAGCAGTTTGGCCGACGTTCGATAGTCCCAATGCAGCCGCTGCTTCCACAGTTCGCCCTCGGCATCCAGCACAGCGCGGAGCACCGGCGCCGCAAAGTGCCGCAGGTCGAGGATCTCAATGGAAGTGGCCGCAGACATACTCATCCTTAGATTGCGCCTAATTCATACCGAGCAGGTGCGGTATGAAGTTACCCCATGCGGCAACTTTGACACGAGTTGCCACCAAGTGCAACTTGAGGTTCGATTTATCAACTTACCGGGCGCCCACCCTATAGACAACGAGTCCCTGCTCTGGCCAGGTGAAGAGTTGTTCATAGGACCGTCCCTCAAGGTACTCATTGAGCGCGTCCGGAGTATGCAGGTCCACGCCTCCGCGTCCGGAGATGCGCACTACCAGCAGGTGCTGCTCGTCGGGAACGCCGCTTTGCTCGTAGTTCACCACCTCGCGATTGCGATAGAACGACAGTCCGTACTCGACGTCGCGACGGACGCGGAAGACAGCGACAGTCCCGTCGGCGGGGGTTAGTGTAGCCAGCCGGCCGGCCAATGGGCGGGCGGAGTAGGAACTGTCAAGCAGGCGAATGACGCGCTTGGTGGCGGCGACCTCAGAAATGCCGAAGAAGGGACCCACGCCGTAAAGAAAGAGAAGCAGCACCACAAGAACACCTGTGGTGACGAGCCGGAGACGTGCCACGCCGAAGCCGTTGACCACGATCAGGATCAGCAGTGTGGCGCCGGAAGCGGCCAGTACCGCGGCCACCAGCGCGTGCGTGGGTGGCCGCTGCGCGCCATGGGCCACAAACCAGGGCACCAGCAGCGCCGCGATGGTCATGATGCCGCAAAGTACTGCGTGGCCCACCAGAACCCAGCGGCCCAGCCCCTGCTTCCGGCGGCGGAAGAGGTAGTCTCCGGTGAGAATGGCGATGGGCGGAATGGAGGGAAGGATGTATCCGGGCAATTTGGACTTGGAGAGGGAGAAGAAGACGATGGGAACCAGTGCCCACAAGATCAGGAACTCAGGGAAGGCATCGCCGGGGCGGTTGGCACAGTGCGTCGCGTTTTTTGAGTGGCGGAGGCGCCACTCGGACACTGAGGTGAGAATGCCGTCGGCGAGCGCGCGGACGGCGATCACCGTCCAGGGCATCATGGCCAGCACCACGACCACCAGGTAGTACCAGAAGGGCTGCTGGTGCTGGTAGCGGTCGGTGGCAAAGCGCTCCAGATTGTGTTCCAGGAAGAATTCGCGGAAGAAGGTTGGATTCTTGTGCTGGACGGCGATGAACCAGGGCAGGACCATGGCGAAGTAGAGCACAATGCCGGGCCACCACAGGGAGCGGCGGAGGATGGACCACTCGCGGCGCAAGAGGGCAAAAGCGGCGATGATGACAATGGCCAGGAAGGGCGCCACCGGCCCTTTGGCCAGCGTAGCGAGGCCGGTGAAGAAGTAAATGTCGTAGAGCCAGAATTTGGAGTCGGTTTCGTACCAGGCATACCAGCCGAGGAGGCCGATGGCGAGGGGCGCGGCCATCTGCATATCGGTGGAGGCGCCGCGGGAAAAAGCGACGATGCCGGCGCAGGATACGGTGATGAGCGCAGCATCCAGGTGGCCGCCAGGACGGAAGCGCCGCATGTGCAGGTAGATGAGGGCGACCATGATGAAGGCGAAGGTGGTGGAGGGCAGGCGGGCGCTCCAGTCGTGCACGCCGAATTCCTTGAAGACGGCCATAGCCCGCCAGTAGTAGAGGGCCGGCTTCTCCAGCCAGGGATGTCCGTAGAGATAGGGGGTGACGCAGGCGTTGAGGCGGTCCTTCAAGCTCTCTGCGGAGTCGAATCGGACCAGCATTTCGTGAGCGATCTGAGCGTAACGCGGTTCATCGGCTCCCACCAGGCCGATTCCGTTGCCACCGAAGATGGGAGTCAGACCGTAGGCAAGAAAGAAGATGGTGAAGGCGAGAAAGAAAGCCGCCTCGCAAATGCCTGGCCAGGGGGGGAGACGCCAATGCAATTCTTCGGGCGAATCCGGGTTGGACGGCTCCAGAAAAGGCTCCAAATAGCCGATAGCCCAACGGGGCAGCCGTTTACGCCGGCTTACGGGCAAATCCGGGGCAGAATGTTCCAGACTAGTTTCCACTTCCAGCGTTTCTCCAACGGGCGTGATATAGCCTGTTCCGGGCAGAAGAACGATCTCGTCCTTGTCAGGGCGACTGGGGGGCCGGCCTGACACAGCTAGCTTCCGCGCCAGCAAGCAACGCGGAGACGGAGCTGCGCTTAGACAGGGACAAGGCTAACAGATTTGGGCGGAATCTCAAGGGATCTCAATGCGGGTCGGCGGCGAAACCGGCCACGCTTTGGCGCAATTCGGCTAAAATTTCGTCGATTGCGCGCGGCAGCGGCCCCTCGAGAGTGCATCCGGCGGCGCTTTCGTGGCCGCCCCCGCCCAGACGTTCGGCGATGGCGGCCACGTTGACCTTGCCTTTGCCGCGCAGGCTGAGGCGGATGCGCTGTTCCGGCAGTTCGCGCAGAAAAACCGCGACTTCCACGCCGGAGATGCATACCGCATAGTTCACAATGCCTTCGCAATCCTCCTCGGCGGCGCAAGTGAGCACCATATCCTGGTGCGTGACCCAAAGCCAGGCCAACCTGCCCTCGCGTTTGAGATTGCTGAGCGCTGCGCCCAGCAGCAGAATCCTGGCGGTGGAGGTGGAGTAGTAGACATTCTGGGCAATGCGGACGGGATCCGCACCGGCCAGCACCAGGTCCCGAGCCAGGGCAAACGTTGAGGCTCGCGTAGCTCCATAGCAGAAGCCCCCGGTGTCAGTGAGCACGGTGGTATAGAGGCAGGCAGCCATCTCCGGGGTAACCGTGGCTCCCGCGGCCAGCGCCAGCCTGTGGACCATTTCGCCCACGCTGGCCACCTGGCAGTCGATCCAGTTGAGTTGGGCAAAGGGGCGGCCGCTGACGTGGTGATCGATGTTGATAAGGAAGAACTTTTCGAGTCCGCGCAGGCGCGTGCGCTCCAGTCCGTCGCACTCGAGCAGAATCACGGCGTCATAGGGGCCATGAACGCGGAGAGCGGAGCGAATGGCGCCAGCCCCGGGCAGCCAGCGATACGTGGCCGGAATCCGGTCAGCCGAAACCAGATCGGCGCGCTTGCCCATCTGTTCCAGCATCATGCCCACTGCCAACATGCTGCCGACGGCGTCGCCGTCCGGCCGGGAGTGGGAGCAGACCAGGAAGCGCTCTCCCTGGCGCAGTACCTGAAGGATCTCTGCAATAGGATCTGCTTGGTAAGCGGCGGACAAATCCTGGGCCGGATTCGGGTGAGTTCGATCCATATGCGGTTATTCTGCCTGCGCCTCCTGTTCCGCACCGGGCGCAGGAGAAGCCTTTTGCCTCTTGCGGGACCGTTCCATCAGCTCCTCGATGCGCGCCTGGAAACGGCCCGATCGGTCTGCCAGGAAGCTCAGCTCCGGCACGTGGCGCACACCCATGCGTTCCTTTAAAACCACTCGAATGTAGCCTTTGGCAGCCTCAAGGCCGGAGACTGTGTCCACCTCAGCCTGGGCAATGTCTTTGACCGCAGTGTCGATGGCAACGTAAACCCGCGCCGACTTTCCGCCGGGGTTCAGCGCCACCTCGGTTACGTAACAGAGATTGATGCGCGGGTCGGAGAGTTCGCCCTCGATCATGGTTCCAATTTCCAGGCGCAATGTCTCCGCCACCCGGTCCTGATGATGCTTTCGCCCTCTATGCTCCGGCATGATGCCCTCCTAGTCCGGGGGTAAACCATTCAGCATAGCAGAGGGGCGCAAAAGCAGCGAGGAAAGTCGCGCCTGGAGCTTCGACGCCTGCGCAGCATGGGACCCTACCGTACCCAGAAAGGATGTAAAGAGGTACATCTTCGTCCGCACTGAATCCACAACACTTAGCCCCTGTTTTCACTGCAAATAATTACCCTCCTCAGGCGCAGAATTAATCCATGGTGTCTTTTTGAACCCAGGTATCGAAATTCAGGAAGAAGCAGGGGGCTTTCAGCCCCTATTCCAGGCCCCGGAGGAACACCAACAAAAGGAACTTTCAACTCGATGCAAACACACAAGAATCTTACATTGCGATACGAAAACCTCCAAAAACACCAAAAAACGCTTGTAACCCCTTTGTTATCTAATTTTTGGTATATAACCCCTTTAGAATCGAATCTTTACGGCGATCTCCCTTTCGCATCTCGTTGAAACTGGAGAACTTGACTAAATACATAGGGGGAGAGGGGTACGTGCCGGCATGTGGTACGGAGCCGCTCCAACTGTACCGGACCGCAGCTCGGTACAGTGCCATGAGATAAAAAGACCGACCTATGCGTGGCTAATTCTCGATGTACTCCCAAAAGGAGTCCGCGAGTTCGGCGCCGAGTTCACTGATCATGCGGCGTGCCGCGCGCTCGACTTCCTCAATGAGGCCATGCAAGTAACTGCGGGAACCGGAGATGGCTACAACGCCTATGGTGGCGGACTGCCAGGTGACGGCTTCGTCCAACTCGGCAACGGAGATGTTGAAGCCCTGCTTCAACTGATCCTTGAGCGAGCGCACTACCTGCCGCCGGTCCTTGAGCGATTGGGCGTGCTCGATGCGGACTTCGAGAGTTAGTTGGGCGACGGGCATGGCGTCACGGAATTTACACC
>JARLGF010000005.1 GCA_031296165.1 Occallatibacter sp.
ACCGCATTTGACCCGCTCACACTCGCTGGAGCCGCGGTTATGACTGCGCTGATGGTCGTTCTGGCCGCGGCCTTGCCTGCCCGCCGCGCCGCAGCGGTCGAACCCATGCAGGCGCTGAGAACCGAATAGGGAACAGAGCCAGAAAGGATATTTATCGTGCGATCGATCTTCCAGGACATGCGTTACGCGCTGCGCCAGTTGCGCCGTGCACCGGGCTTCACGGCTACTGCTGTGCTTACGCTCGCCTTGGGGTTAGGCGCGAGTTCGACCATATTCTGCCTGATGGATGGCCTTTGGCTGCATCCCATGCGCGTTCCGCATCCGGGACAGATCGTACGCATCTTCGGCACCACACCGCAGAAGCAGGAAGGCGCATTCAATTACACCGAGTACCAGGCGCTTGCGCAGCGGGTCAATGCGTTCCAGGGCGCGTCAGCGGGATTGGTTGCGATCGGCGGGCGCGGCAGCCTGATGCCGCGGCCCGATGGCACTTCCTCCCTGCTGCTCACCAATGTAGTCTCCAGCAACTTTTTTGCGGTCCTGGGCGTTCATCCGCTTATGGGACGTGTCTTTACTGCTCAGGACGCGGAGCGGCTGCGCACACATCCGGGCGTGGTGCTTGGTTATCACTGTTGGCAGAAGGAGTTTGCGAGCGATCCAAATATCGTCGGACGGCAGATCGCACTGCGTCACGGTAAAGATCATGTGAGCCAGGTGGACGTGTGGGGCGTGCTGCCTTCCACGTTTCGCGAGATCGACCCCGATAGCGATCGCGATCTCTGGATGCCGGCTGAAAGCTGGGCTGCTGTTAGAGACGCAAAGGAACTTACTTCGCGCGACTTCCGCTGGTTCAATCTGCTCGGCCGTCTTGCTCCCGGCGCCACCGTTCGCCAGGCCAACGATCAGGTGGCGACGGTGGCCGGTACGTTCGCGGCTGCCGATCCGTCCAGCAATCATGGGCGCGGCGCGCGCGCAATCAGCGATTTCAGCTATCGCATGAGCCAGGCCGGCACCAGCGGCCTGGTCCTGTTCGCCATCGTGGGCGGCGTGGTGCTGTTGGCTATTGTGAATGTGGCGCACCTGCTGCTGGCCCGTGCGCTGGTCCGCGCTCCGGAGATTGCTTTGCGCCTGTCGCTGGGTGCGCGGAGATGGGTGGTTGCACGTCAGTTGCTGATTGAAAATCTGATGCTTGCTGCTTTGGGCCTGACGGCGGGGCTCGGGTTGGCTGCGGCGCTTGCCGCAGTGCTGCCTCATTTGCTGGTGCGGGAACCGGCCATGCTGGCCTCGTATGGTTCCGGGGTTCACTTTCAGCTTGACACGCGCGTCTTCTTTTTCGCATCCTTGCTGGCGCTGGTTACCATGCTGCTACTGTCTCTGGTTCCGCTCAGCCAGGTTGCGCGGGCGGCATTGCTGCCGGCGCTCGGAGCAGGCGCAGCAACGCGCACTGCCGGCAGAACACCCATGGTGCGCCGCGCAGCGGTTTGGCTGCAAATCGGCATATCCTTTGCGCTGCTTGTCTCCACCGGCGCGCTGGTGCGCAGCTTCCTCAACACGCGTACGCAATCCATCGGGCTTACGCGCAATCAGGTGCTTGTCGCCTGGACGCAGGGGCCGGACGCCCCGGTGCGCGATACAGTTCTGACAAATTTGCGCGCACTGTCCGGTGTCCAGAGCGTGGCCTACGGAATTCGTTCGCCGCTCATGCCTTCTGAAGGCGGCATCGCGGCCAAAGTTCTGCTGCCCAGCCATCCCGAGCTGCACGAACCGGTCGAGATCAAGTTCAACGCCGTGAGCTCTGGTTTCCTGGATGTAACCGGCACGCGTGTGGTGCTTGGCCGCGGCATTACAGCAGCCGACGATGCGGGCGGACCCGTGGTGGTTCTTATCAACCAGAGCATGGCGCAAAAATACTGGCCGGGTCAGAACCCAATCGGACAAGTAGTGCGGCTGGCCAATGGCGCGGTTGACGCGCGCGTGGTGGGTGTAACGGAGAATGCGCCCATTATTCAGATAGGCGAGATACCGGAGCCTTATCTCTACGTGCCATTTCAGCAGTGCGAGTCCAAGCTCTCGAATATGGGCGAGATCGCCTTCGTTCTTGAGACCCGCCAGAACGCAATGTCGATGGCTCAGGACGTGCGCCAGGCGCTTATTCACGTCAACCCGCTTCTGGACCCGATGATGGTTACCTCGTTGCCTGAGCTGATTCGCTACTCGGCGGGCAACTATCAGATGATGGCCGAGTTGGTGAGCGCGCTTGGCCTTATCGGCCTGGCTCTCACGGTCGTCGGTCTCTATGGATTCCTGGCCTTCCGCGTTACCCAGCGCCGGCGTGAGATAGGCATCCGCATGGCGCTAGGTGCTTCGCGCGAGGCTACAGTTTCGCTGGTCTTGCTTGATACCATGCGGATGGCCGCGATTGGCCTGACGATTGGAGTTGGGTTAGCTTTTGCCGCAGCACGATTCGAATCTGCGGTGCTCTTTGGCGTGCGCCCGCTTGACGCACTTTCCTTGGCTGTAGCGTTGGTCATTTTGGCAGCAGCTGTAGCCGCCGCCGCATGGCTGCCTGCCCGCCGCGCTGCATCCATCGAACCCATGCAGGCATTGAGAACGGAATAACTCGAACAGAGCTACGCATTTTTGAGATTGGAGTAAATCGCATATCATGATCGAACTGAAAAACGTAGAACGAAGTTACAAAGCAGGTCACACAGAAACCTGGGTGTTGCGCCGCATCGAACTCACTATCAAAGAGGGTGAGTTCGTCACCGTGATGGGTCCGTCCGGGGCAGGGAAGTCGTCGCTGCTGAACGTGCTGGCCCTTCTCGACGACGGCTGGCTCGGCGAATATTGGTTTGACGAAACGCCGGCGCATAAATTCAATCGCAAGCAGCGCGCCGACCTGGCCCGCCAGCGCATCGGCATGGTCTTTCAGAGTTACCATCTGCTGGACGACCTCACCGTGGCGGAAAACATTGACCTGCCGCTCTCGTATAAGAATCTGCCCGCCAAAGAGCGCCAGGGCATGGTGGCCGACATTCTCGACCGCTTTCGCATTGTGGCCAAGAAGGATCTGTTTCCTTCGCAGCTCTCCGGCGGCCAGCAACAACTGGTGGGCATTGCCCGCGCCGTGGTGCACGCGCCCAAGCTGCTGCTGGCCGACGAACCTACCGGCAACCTGCACTCCACGCAGGCCCGCGAAATCATGGAACTTTTCCGCGAACTCAACCGCCAGGGAACCACCATCGTGCAGGTCACGCATTCCGAGGAAAACGCGCGCTACGGCAAGCGCATCCTGGAACTTCACGACGGCTGGCTCACGCGCGATGAAACCCTTGAAGCAAAGGCAACGGAGGTTAGCGCCAAGTGAACGTATCCAAGTCAAGTCCGATCAAATGCATCCAGGCTGTAGCCGCGATTCTTCTGTTGCAAGTGAACCTGGCCTTCGCCGTGGAACCCGCGGCTGTACAGTCTGCGCCACCCGTAGCGGCTCCCCTGCAGACGCCCGCTCCGGCTACCGCGGCGCAGGTTCCCTTCGAGCAGCTTCTGCGGCCTTCCCGCAATCCGATCAATGCCTATCGCGGCATATCCGCACCGCCGCCCAACATGGCCAACTCCGTACGGCTCGGCTCGCTGATGCGCGACGGCAAGATCTATCTTTCTCTGCGCAACGCCATCGATCTTGCGCTTGAAAACAACCTGGACATGGTGATCGCGCGCTACAATCTTCCCATTGCGCAAATGGACATCCAGCGCACCAGGGCGGGCGGCTCGGTGCGCGGCGTCAATACCGGCGTTGTGTCCGGAACTCCCGGTGGCGGCGCGGGCGGCGCGGGTGCAGGAACCGGCGCGGGCGGCACGTCGAGCGGTGCGGGCGGCGCGGGCTCGGGCGCATCGGGCATCGTTTCCTCCACACTCGGAACCGGCACTTCGGTTTCCAGCTTTGACCCGCAGGTCAACGCCAGTGTTTATACCGATCACACCTCCGAGCAGTTGACTAACTTTCAGGTGGAGGGCGTTTCCATTTACAAATACAACACCTCCGTAGCCAACGCTTCTTACAACCAGGCATTCCCCACGGGCAGCAACCTGCAGGTGATATGGGATAACAGCCGCCTCACCTCGAACGGCATTTACGACTACTTCAGTCCCTCCTACTCCACTTCCATGGAAGTGGTTGTGCAGCAGCAGTTGCTGGCCGGTTTCGGACTTGGGCCAAACCTGCGTTACCTGCGTATTGCCAAGACCAATCAGAAAATCTCCGACATCGCTTTCCGTGCCCAGGTCATTGCCACCGTTACGCAAATCTGCGATATGTACTGGGACCTGGTGAACGCCTATGATGAGGAACAGGTGGGTGAGCGCTCAGTGGAGTTTGCGCGGCAGACCCTGGACATCAGCCGCAAGCAGCTCGCGCTGCAGGCAATTCCGGAGATGGATGTGCTCAAAGAGGAAGGGGATTTGGCCACGCGCGAGCAGGATCTGACTGTCTCCCGCACCAACCTGGAGTTGCAAGAGCTGTATATGAAGAACGCCATCACCCGCTCGCTCGACGATCCAACCCTGGAAGAGATGCCGGTGGTGCCCGTGGACCACATTACCAGCAAGATCCAGCCCATCGGCGAGCCGGTGCCGGACATGATAGCTGCGGCTCTCAAGAATCGCACGGAATTGCAGGAATCGAGCCTGGATTTGCAGAACCGCGAGCTGAGCCGCAAGACGGCTCGCAATGCCCTCCTGCCCACGCTTCAGGCGTATGGCGTCTACATCGGCACGGGGTCGGCAGGCACCATGAATTCCAAATACTACAAACCCTCGGTCACCACCACGTTACCGGCGGATTACGGCGGCGCTCTCCAGGATGCGCTGAACAACACCGCGCCCGAGTACCGGGTCGGCATGTCGTTGAGCATTCCGCTGCGCAACCGCATTGCCAAGGCCGACCAGTACCGCACGGAACTCGAGTACCGTCAATCGCAGGTGTATCTGGAAGAGTTGAAGAAGCGCATACGCATCGAGGTGCGGAACGCAAGCTTTGCTCTGGAGCAGGGCGCCAGTCGTGTAGAGGCCGCGCGCCATGCCCGCGATCTGGCGCAAAAGACATTGGATATTATGCTGAAGGAGCAGAAACTGGGCGCCGGATCGAATCAGCAGACCCTCTTGTCCGAACACGACCTGGCGCTGGCCGACTCCGCGCTGGTCACCGCCGAAACCGAGTACGAAAAGGCGCGCATCGAAGTGTGGCGCGCCACCGGTTCGGTGCTTGAGCAGTACGGCATTTCGGTTGCAGACGCAAAGACCGGCCAGGTGGAGGCAGAACATCTCCAGTAAGCAAGAGCCAATCCGGGTTCTGGTTGCCGATGACCAGCCTCACATCCTTGAGGCCGTCGAGCTGCTGCTTGCCCCTGAGGGCATCCGCGTGGACTGTGTCCGCTCGCCCCAGTTGCTGATTGAGGCGCTGGGCCACGCGGACTACGATGTGCTGCTCATCGACCTCAACTACACCCGCGACACCACCTCCGGGCAGGAGGGGCTCGATCTGCTGGCCCGGATCCAGGAGTTCGACTCCCGCCTGCCGGTTATCGTCATGACTGCCTGGGGCAACATCGACCTGGCTGTCGAGTCCATCAAGCGCGGCGCTCGCGACTTTGTGCAAAAGCCGTGGGAGAACGAGCGCCTGCTCTCGCTGATCCGCGTCCATGCCGAGCTGTATCATGCCTTGCGCCGCGCGCGCCAGTTGGAGCTGGAGAACCGTCTGCTCCTCGCCGAAGGCATGCCGGAGTTTGTGGCCGGCGCGCCTTCCATGCAGCCGGTGCTGGAACTCATCGCCCAGATAGGGCCCTCCGATGCCAACGTGCTTATCACCGGCGAGCACGGCACCGGCAAGGAGATTGTCGCCCGCCTGCTTCACACCGCCTCGCCCCGCGCCCGTATGCCGCTGGTGGCCGTAAACGCCGGAGGCCTGCCCGAGGGAACCTTCGAGAGCGAGATCTTTGGCCATGTCAAGGGCGCATTCACCGACGCGCGCACCGACCGCGTGGGCCGTTTCGAGCTGGCCAACGGCGGTACGCTCTTTCTGGACGAGATTGCCAATGTCCCCTTGCGCCAGCAGGCCAAGCTGCTGCGCGTACTTGAAACCGGAGAACTGGAGCGCGTTGGCTCCTCGCAAACCCGCCGCGTCGATGTGCGTATTCTCTCCGCCACCAACGCGCTTCTGCAGGACGAGGCCAAGGCCGGCAACTTTCGCGAGGACCTGCTGTTTCGCATCAACACGGTGGAGATTCACCTGCCCGCGCTGCGCGACCGGCGCGAGGACATTCCCTTGCTGGCCACGCACTTTCTGAACCGCAACCGTACCCGCTACCGCAAGCAGATCGACGGATTTTCTGCCGCCGCCATGCAGCAGATGATGCAGTATTCCTGGCCGGGCAATGTGCGCGAACTGGAGCATACGGTGGAGCGCGCCTTGCTGCTTTGCCGGGGCAATGAGGTCGAGCCGGCCAACCTCGCCATCGCCGCCGCGCGGCCGTCCGAGACCTCGTTTGAAAACATGAGCATCGACGCGGTCGAAACACTGCTCATCCGCAAAGTGCTTCGCCGCTGCGACGGCAACATCTCGCAGGCCGCCGAGGCCCTGGGACTCAGCCGCGCTGCTCTCTACCGCCGCATCGAAAAATATGGTCTATGACAAGCTATTGCGCAGAAACCGGCGCTCGGTGGTGCGCCGGGCGTGGTTTTTCTGCCTGCTGCTGACGCTGCCCGCGCTCGTTTTTGCAGCCGTTCTTTTTTACCAGCAGAAAATTACTCTCGGGCCAGCTCTTCTGCTCGCAATTTGCCTGCTCATTTACCTTGCCCTGGTGGCTGCCGCGCTTATCGATAGCCTGATCCGGCCCTTGCAAACGCTCTCCAACGTCGTTTCGTCCCTGCGCGAGGGCGATTACTCCTTCCGCGCGCGCGGGGCAGGCTCACAGGACGCGCTAGGCGAACTGGCCGCGGAGACCAACGCCCTTGCCGATCTGTTGCAGAAGCAGCGCGTGCGCTCGCTTGAAGCCACAGCGCTGCTGGCCCGCATCCTGGAAGTCATGCACGCGCCCATCTTCGCCTTTGACCGCGAAGGCCTGCTGCAACTGGTGAACAATGCCGGCGTCACTCTTCTCGGTCTGCCCCATGCACGCTGCTTTGGCCACTCTGCGCGGGAACTGGGTCTGGAAAATCTGCTCGCAGCTTCTGACCAGTCCATCCACTCCTTCGGCTCGAAATCGACGCGCTGGCTGCTGCGCAAGGCGGACTTTCGCCAGGATGGCGTGCCCCACACGCTGTTATTGCTGGCCGATGTGAGTCTGCCGCTCCAGGAAGAGGAGCAGATGGCCTGGAAGCGCTTGATCAGGGTGCTGGGCCACGAGCTTTCAAACTCTCTGGCGCCCATCAAGTCCATTGCCGGCAGCCTGCTGGCGCGCGTCAACCACATGGAGGGCGAGGAGGCAACGCTGCGCGACTTTCGCCGCGGCCTGGGCGTGGTGGAAAGCCGAGCCGACGCCTTGCACCGCTTCGTTCAGTCTTACCGGCTGCTGGCCCAGTTGCCCCCGCCGCAGTTCAGACAGGTTTCTCTTGAGGCCCTATTGGAACGGGTTGTCCTGCTTGAACAGCGCGTGCCGATCCAACTCGATCCGGGACCGCCCGTCACGCTCCACGCCGATCCGGACCAGTTGGAGCAGATGTTCATTAACTTACTGGCCAATGCCGTGGATGCATCGCTGGCCACCGACGCCTTGCCGGTGCGCGTAAGCTGGCGGCTTGCAGACTTCAGCCTCCTGGTTACCATTGAAGACCGGGGGCTGGGCATTGCAAACACCGACAACCTGTTTGTCCCCTTTTACACCACCAAGCCTTCGGGCAGCGGTGTGGGGCTGGCCCTGGCACAGCAGATTGCCCGTGCCCATGGCGGCGAGATCCAGTTGCAAAACCGCGACGACGGCGAAGGCGCACGCGCCACCATCCGCCTGCCAGTGGCATAGCAGCGGTTTTCTTACTTCAGTGGTTCGGTGGAACTCTCTGCCGGCTGTATCTCCGTGGCCATCACGCAGTTGCGCCCGTTATGCTTGGCGCGATAGAGGGCGGCGTCGACGGCATGGATGACTTCCTCATAGCCGGGCGGAAAGCCCGAGGCTACGCCAAAGCTGGCGGTTACCTCCAACTCCCTTGCGCCATCGAGAATGCGCGCAGATTCCACAGCCATGCGTAATTGCTCGGCACGAATGCGCGCTGTGTCGCATCCGGAGCCGGGCAGAATCAGAAGAAATTCCTCTCCGCCATAACGGCCCACCCAGTCGTAGGAGCGCACGGAATTTGCAAAGATGGCGCCGATTTTTTTCAGAACCAGGTCGCCGGCCGGGTGGCCGAAGGTGTCGTTGATGTTCTTGAAATGGTCCAGATCCACAAGAATCACGCTCAACGGCGATCCGTCGCGATGCGCCCGGTCCACCTCGCCGCGCAGGCGTTCGACGATGATGCGGTGATTCCAAAGACCGGTCAGATCGTCGTGTTCGGCATAGTGGCGCATCTGCTCGCGCGCGTGCAGCAGTTCGGCTTTTTCCCTTTCCAGATCCTCGGTCCTGTGCTGAACGGCCTGTTCCAGTTGCCGTTTTTGTCTTATGAGAAGCCGGATGCGCCACCACCACGCCAGCGTAACCGCCATGCTGGCGAGAAGAATCAATCCAAGTTTCAGAAACCCGTTTTGCCACCAGCGGGGCGTAATGCGGAAACCGATCTCCGCAACCGGAGAAAGTGTGCCGTTCGCGGCATCGACCGCTATCGCCTGGAAGCGGTAAACACCGGGCTCCAGACGCGGGTAGCGCACGCTCTTTTCTGCTGTCTCCACCCACTCCGTTTCCAGCCCCAGCAGGCGATAACGGATACGGATATGCTGCGCATCGCGAAAGCTGAGAGAGGCTATCGAGATGGACAGAGGGCTTACACTCCACGCCATGCGGGTTCCATTGGCTATGGTTGCCGCGCCGAACGTGACCTGGGAAAATACCGGGGCCGGCAGTGGCCCGGCTGTCGTTGCCTGCGGCTCCATCAGGTGCGATATACCGCCCGAGGTTCCGATCCACATGCTGCCGTCGTTGTCTTCAGCCAGTGCGTAAGCGTCGGTGTCGTTCCAGATCAGGCCGTCGTCCTGGGTAAAGCTGCGCCAGGAGCGGCCATCGTACACAGTCATGCCTGCGTCCTGGCCCAGCCACACCCAGCCGCGATGGTCTACTGCCAGCGATACCACCTGTTCCGACAACAGACGTGGGCGGCTAATGTGTTCCGATTCGATGATCCTGTCACCCGCGATGTGCAGCCGCATCACCCCGGGGAATGCCCCGGCCACCCAAACATTGCCGTCGTGGCCGGCAGCGATTTGATAGGGCTTGACGCCGGACAATCCGGGATCGATGTGGCGCCAGCCGCTCCCATCCAGCCGGTATAGGCCGTCGTCCGATGCTGTCCACAGGCGGTTGGCGCTGTCCAGGCTCAGGTCTGTGAAGCGCATGCCGGGATGGGCGATTGCCGCGTCTTTCACCTGTTGCGGCGCACGATTACCGGCTGCGGTATCCGCCATGTACAGTCCGCCAGCTGTAGCTACCCATACACGATGCGCGCCGTCGCTCAGGACGCGATAGACTTCCGGTACCTTCCATTGCTTTCCGGCAAGCGTCTTTGCGTCGATCCGCACCAGGCTGCCAGCAGCGCTGCCCATCCAGATGCTGCCGTCCGCGCTCTCGGCAAGCGAAACGGCGCGGGCCGTCTGAATGCCGGTAGCCCGCCACGCTTTGGCTGTATTCCCACCGGGGGGAATCGAGTCCAGACCGGATTCGGTGCCGATCCACAGCCTCCCGTTCCGGTCCCGCAGAGAAGACCAGACGATGTTGTCGCTCAATCCGTCGGAAGTGGTATACGCCTCCCAGCGGTCCTGGCCCACCCAGCGCAACAGCCCGTGCCCCACAACGCCGATCCAGATGGAACCCTCCCGGTCCACGAACAGTGCGGAAAGGTCATAACCCCAGAGGCCGTTGTGCTTGCTCACCATGCGCCAATGCCTCTTGTCCCACACACCGAACGAAGGCCCCTGCGATGCGATCATGCGCCCCCGCGCGTCTTCGGCCAGCGCTTCATAAGGCGCGCCGTTCGAGGCGCCGGGCAGCTCATGCAACTCAAAGCGGTTCTCCGCCGGGATCACTTCGCCCAGGTTCGATGCGCCTCGTACCCAGATATGCCCGTCGCGCGCCACCTGCAGGTGCAGCCAATCGTCCTTGGGAAGATTGAGAGCGGCGCCCAAATGCGTTGTTTTGCCATTTGCCAGCCGGCACAGATCCGAGTCGCAGCCGTACCATAACTCACCGCCCGGCCCGTACTGCACGCTCCAGATGATTGCGCCCTCCAGGTGCAAGGGCTCAGCCACCCATTCCTCAGGCTCCCGATGGCGCAACAGATACGCTCCGCTCCGGTCCGCTGCTACCACCTGGTTTGCTGTTCTGGCGGTGAACACCGTCCCGATCCGCTGCGCAAATTGGTTCACGGGCGCCGGAGGATGCACCTCGGCGAAGCTGCCATTGTGCCGCTCAAAGTAGATGCCGGTTGTGGTGCCCACAAAGAGGGTCCCATCCAGCCCGGCAAAAAGGCTCTGGATTGTGCGCCCGTGAAGCCCGTCGCCCGCGCCAAACTCCTTGAATTGTCTGCCGTCATAGCGATAGAGGCCGTTTTCAGTGCCTACCCACAGGTAGCCCTGGCGGTCCTGCGCAATACAATTCACGTTCAGGTTGCCGAGTGCCTCGCCCTGCCCCCTGGCGGGTTCGCTGAAGCTGTAGTGCTGCGGATGGCAAGAGGGCACAGCAATGCCCAGCACGGCAATGCCGCACACCAAGGTTTTCAGAATGTACCCCAGCTTTTGCGCCTCTTTCCGCAATGCGAACCTTTCTGATTGGAATGTGTTCACAATATACCGCGCATGGCGGCTTGAATACAGCGTAGATATGGATATATGCACTCGCGCGAGGTTCTGAAAGGCTTATCTAATCGCAGGTGAACGCGGTCTCTGAGAAGCCTTGCGCCTCATCTTCTGGCGCCGGCTCGGAATCCAGGCCTTCCGCCCGCCGCGCCGCAAAAAACAGCTCCACCTGGGCCAGCACTTCGGCCCCGGTGCGCGACTGGTAGATGGCTGCCCGCAGCTTTGCGCCTCCCGGCACGCCGTGCGTAAACCATGTGGCAAACTGCTTCATTTTTCCGGCCGTCTCGCCCATGCGCCCGTCGCGGGGAAGATCCTTGCATGCCTCGGCCTCGGCCAGCAGCATCTGAAAATAAGACCGGATCATTCTGTACCGGTCTTCCACCGTGGACAGCTCGTAGCTACCGGTTGCCGTGTACTGCGCAATCTGCCTGAAAATCCACGGATTCGCCGCTGCAGCCCGCCCAATCATCACCGCGTCGCAGCCGGTCTGCGCCACCATTGCCGCCGCGTCTTCCGGGGTGCGAATGTCGCCGTTGCCGATGACCGGAATCCCCACGGCCTGTTTCACCGCGGCAATCCACTCCCACTGCGCTTGTCCGCTATAGCCCTGCTCGCGCGTCCGGGCGTGCAGGGCCACTGCGTTCAACCCCTCCGCCTCGGCCATCCGCGCCAGTTCCACGCACACAATCTGCTTCTCGTTCCAGCCCATTCTGAATTTCACGGTGAAGGGAATCGTGACCGCGCGGCGCACGGCGCGAAAGATCTCCCCGATCTTTGGCAGATCGCGCAACAGGCCCGAGCCGCCGTTGCAACCCACCACCCGCTTGGCCGGGCAACCCAGGTTCAGGTCCACCGTGTCGAAGCCCGTCTCTTCCACAATCCGCGCCGCATCGGCCAGGGTTTCGGGATTGGAGCCGAACAGTTGCGCCCCGATCGGGTGCTCGTCGTCATAAAACGTCAGGTAGCGCCGCCGCTTGCTCTCCCGCATCCGCGACAGTCCGTCGGCTGAGGTGAACTCGGTCATCAGCAGCCCGCAGCCCGACTGCACATTCGTTACTATACTGTCGACTGAATCCGGGCTTGCCTCTTTGGCGGCGCCGGTGCTGAACAAGCTGGCGTGGCGAATAAACCGTCTGAAAACAGTATCCGTGACCCCGGCCATGGGAGCCAGCACGGTGGCTGGAGCCACCAATACCGAACCCAGACGCACCTCAGCAGGCACCCGCGCTTCCGCGGGCATCGCGTGCTCCCTGGGGTTGTCCCAGTCTTTTTTTACGGTAAAGCCCTTGCCTGCCATAAAATCAAGCTCTCTGGATCAACTGGGCAACTCTTCAACTTGATAGAAATAGGGCTTTCCACGAGATTCCGGGTCCCAGCCGTGCGCCATCGCTTCCCGAATGTGGGCTTCGACCTTCTTGGCCAATATGGCTGGCTGGGGAGGTTCGACCCGGATGAAGCCGACTTTTCGAGGCATCATGGCCGGATATTCCAGATACAACTCCCGGCGCGCACCCACGGCAACTCTTACATGGATTGCAATGCCCTTGCACTCGTCCGCCGAACTCCATTGCTGCTCGCGGTGCAAATGCCAGATCAGGGAGAATCCGTCGATCGTGGTTGTGCCCTCGATAGAGCGTTTTGCGCGCGGCATAGTCGATCACCTTTGAATCGTACGGAGTACTCTGCAACACAGCAAGGCCCCCGCCGCAGCGGAGGCCCCATCATGCCTGCCGATTGCTTTGGCTGCCGGTTACTTGGCTGCCTGCGCTTCGGTGGATTTGGCGTACTTGCGGCGGAACCGCTCGACGCGGCCAGCGGTATCTACCAACCGCTGCTTGCCGGTAAAGAACGGGTGGCAAGCCGAGCAAATTTCCACGTGAATGTCGCCCTTGTGGGTCGACCGGGTCTCAAAACTGCTCCCGCAGGCGCACTTGACCTGCACTGCTTCGTAATTGGGGTGAATCTTTTCCTTGGGCATCTGTCGAGGCAAACCTTTCCTGCAATGCTTCTATTGTAGTGGCATTCCGGGTGGTTTAGCAATTGCAGTGCCTTACCGCCCCAGAGCCTTCTCGATTCCCGCCTCCGCCAGCGGCGTCATTACCGCGTATCCGGCCGGAAGAGGGTGTACGCCGTCCTTGCTCAGCGTGGCCGGCAGCCCGTCGCGCTCATCCTTCATCGCCGAGTGATAGTCCACATAGACGTAGCCCTTTTCCGCGGCGTAGTTCCTGATCCAGGCATTCAGCGCGTCGATTTTGGGCGCGGGCGTCAGTCCCGGCCTCCAGGGATAGTCGAAGGCCGGCGTGATCGAGCACAGTACCACCTTGATCTGGTGAGCCGCCGCCATCTCGGCCATGGCTTCCAGGTTGTCCTCGGTCTGCTCCAGCGTCATTGGTCCGGTGTTCCCGGCCAGGTCGTTGGTGCCGGCCAGAATCACCACCGCCTTGGGCTGCAGCCGAATCACGTCCTGGTGGAAGCGCAGCACCATCTGCGGCGTTGTCTGCCCGCCGATGCCCCGGTTAATGTACGGCTTGCCGGGGAACGAGAGGTCGATATGCCAGCCCTGCGTGATGGAGTCGCCCATGAACACCACGCGGTTTTCGCCTGCTGCCGGCTGACCCAGAGTCACGTTGTCCTCCTTGAACCGGCCCAGGAAAGGCCAGTCTTTTTTGATCTGTTCCTCGTGCGTCAGTTGCGCAGCAGTTGCCGGAGCTGCCGCCGGTGCTGTCTGTGCCGCGGCCGGAGCCTTTGTCTCCGGAACATTGCCCGTTTCCTGGGCGGTGGCTTGGGTTGAAACCAGAACTCCAGCCAATGCCACTACAAACCAAATCCCGCGCAGCTTGATTCTGTTCACCATTGTTCTCCTGATCTATGCGCGATCGATGTGCGGTTCCCTCGCAGCAAGCCCCAAAAACCTCAATCCCGCGCAGTTACGATTGTACGTACGATTGTACGCAATTCCCATCGCTCCCGGCCACATCTCCGCGAGTCGTGCCTCCAGTTCCTGCTTGTTCTGTTCCTCCACAAAAAGAGAGGGCGGCCAACCTTGCGGCTGACCGCCCTCTGGAATGGATCGGTTCCCGGTCTATGGCTGGAACCAGGTGGAAGCCTGCGCCTGGTTGTTGTAGCTGTCTGTGGCCTCGACCGTCCAACTGTACGTGTTGTTTGCGTTCAGCGTGCTCTCAGAGGATGTATTAGTCGAATCGGTCGGATCCACATCCCACGCCAGCGACGTAACCGAACTGGACAACCCATTTGAATTGGAGTTGTTGCTCGGTACCGTCCAAATCTGGTTTCCGGTCGTATTGTCATTCAGCCAGAACTGGAAGGTAGCGCTACTGTCGGCCGACGGCACACTCCAACTGAAGCTGGGGGTCGTGCCTGCAGTAACAGCGGGTGACAGGTTGGTGGGCAGGTCGGCCGCTCCCGTCAATGTGCTTCCTCCATTCCAGCCCACTACCTTGCCGGTGATTGTCGAGGGAGTGGAATTCCCCAGGTACCACACCTTGAAGGTATACGTGTCGCCCACACTTGGCGTCACGCCGTTGAGTTGGGCGCTTGTATCCCATCGTTCATTCCCGCAGTCCTGGCAGTAGTTGCTCAGGTCGATCGGGTACATGACATTCGGACCCGATTCCAGTTCCACCGCCACCGGTAGCTGGTTCGCCACCCTGACATCGAAGTTGAGGGTGTATCCGGTGCTGCTACCGCCGTTGTTTGTGCTGCTGTAGTAGTCCGTTGCAACGGACGCCGTCGCCCCGGCGCCGGGCAGGGTCACGCCAGTTACGGTTTTGCTGCTGCCGGAAACCGTGTACCCGCTGGAATTGTTGTTCCGTATGTTGGTCACGTTTCCGGCATCGATCAGGCCGTCGAGGTTCTGGTCCAGGATTGCGAACGGAACCCATCCCGATCCGCTCGGCACGCTGACCGAGTACGACAAAGCGGATCCCGTCGTCGGACTTGTGTTTACGGTAGCGTAGATCGTTGGTGCGCCGTTTCCTATCTGCTGGTAGAAACCCTCGTACAACGGTGCGCCGGAGTTGATGGTCACGCCGCTGGGGATGGTGATTGAACTCGTTACCGCTGTGCAGGTCCCGCTGCATGGCGCTGCCGTGTTCACAATGGATGTATCTGCGCTGGTGGTGAACCATCCGCTCGGGTGGGCGTTACTGTCCGCAGAATTGAACGAGCGCGCCTGGAAGAAGTACGACTGGCCAGCCTGGAACTGGTTGGAGCCAGTCAGGATCGCGTTGGTCAGGATCCACACGGTCGAGCTCTTGGGGCCGATCGCCTTGAACGTGTGGCTTCCAGCGACGGTAGCGAACTGCCCGCCTCCGCTCCCGCCGCCCAGTGTCGAACTGGTGCTCCACTGGACGACGTAGGTATCCGCATCCTCCACGCTGTTGCTGTTCTGTGAAGCTTGGTAGAACAGCAGCACCCCGTTCGGAACCTGTGTCACGGTGAACTGCGGATTTGCAGTCGGCGTTGTATAGGTTGGGTTTGCCAGGCTGACCGGGCTGGAAACGCTAACCGGCGCATAGTCCACTGCCACGCTTTGGTCGCTGGCCACCGGATCGACTGCATTCTGCTGGCCCTGGCCCAGATAGTTCGGGTCCTCCCACGTCTTCAGCGTATAAGTGCCCGTCGGCACGCCCTGGATCGTGAATGTTCCGCCGCTGGTTGTGCCCGTGGTTGCCAGGCTCGTTCCGTTGCTGCCCGTGTTGCCTGAGCAGTTGGTATTGATCAGGTTCAGGTAAATCTGGCCTGCAACTCCGCCGGTGTAGTTGACGGTTCCGGTCACCGTGTAACCGATTGAGGCGCTGAAGTTCTCGTTGGCTAGGGTATTCCCGCTTGCCGTGATGCTCAGGCTTGCAGGATAGAACACGGAGGTAATTCCCGTGCCCGTGTACGACGGTGTGATCGTATAGTTGCCGGCCGGGACGCCCGAGAACCCATAGCTCCCGCCGTTGGTCGTGGTTGTTTGCGCTATCTGTGTCGTGCCCTGGTACAGAGTCACCGTAACCGTAGGTGTTGAGAATGAGCCGCAATTGTTGGACAGAGAAATATTCCCTTTCACTGTCGCCCCCGGCGCATTCACCACGAGCGAGTAGTTATTGGCCGACCCAATGGTTACGCCCGTCGCCGTATCCTTCACCGTCACGGTGAAGGGGTAGGATCCCGCTGAACTGGGCGCGGCGCCGGTGATGCTTACCGTACTCCCGGACACGCTATAGCTCATCCCGGTTGGCGGAGTCACAGTAACGAAGCTGTAACTGCCGCTGCCACCCACTGCCGTCACTGTCTCCTGCCCGGCGGTTAAGGTTGCACTCTCTGCCACCGACGTCAGGCTCGGCACCAATGTGAACTGCGGATACAGCGTCAATTGGTACGTCGCCGTGGCTGTAGCGGGGGTGGGCGTGCTGCTATCCTTCACCTGCACCGTGATGTTGAGCGTGGTTGTAGTCGTCACGGTACTGGATGTCACACTCCCCATGATTGTGATGCTCGACCCCGAGGTGCTGCTCAGGTTTAAACCATAGTTCTCCAGCGTGGCCAGGGACGTGGGGCTGGTACTCGCGATCGACCACGTATACGAACCGGTTCCGCCCGATGCGGCGATGCTGCTGCTCGTATACGTGCTGCCACCGTACGCGTATGTCGGAGAAATTGAGCTTGTGGAGATCCCCAGCGACGCGTTGATCGTCACGGTCATCGACAGCGACCCGGAATGGTTGCTGTTGCTGGTGTCAGTGGCTGTCGCGTTGAAAGTGGCCGACCCAGCCTTCACACCTCCGCTGGTGCCTGTCACAGTGCCGTTTGAGTTCAATGTCAAGCCAACGCCCGTCAGGCTTGTGGTGCCGCTGCTATCCGTCGACCATGTGAAACTGTTACTTCCGCCGGATGCGGCGAGCTGCGTACTGTACGCAGTTCCCAACACGCCGGTAGGCAGCGGGGTGGGAGTGGTGACCGTGATTGTCCGTTGAATCGTGATCGAAACGGCGGTGCTTGCGCCGGTGTTGCCCGCCGAATCCTTGGCTGTAACGATCACCTGCGAGGTCACGCTCGAACTGGTAGCATTCACCGGAGTTCCGGTAATCAGGCCGGCGTTTGTGCCCGATTGAGTAAGGCTCAACCCGGACGGCAGGGCTGTTCCGCCTATCGCGGTCCAGGTGTAGGTATACGGTGCACCCGCGCCGCCGCTCGCCGTGAACGTCGTTGCTGCATATGTAGTGTCGCCCGGATAGAACGTCGGGATCGACGGCACGATTACACTGACGCCCGCAGCTACGGTTACCGAGTAAGCAGCGGTCTGGACATTGCCGACCGAGTCGGTCACCTTCACCGTGAAGCTGACTGCAGAAGCTGTACTGGTAGGCGTGCCGGTCAGTGTCGTGGCCGCTCCGGAAGTGGTGGAGAAACTCAGCCATGAAGGCAGCGAGCCGCTGGAGATCGTCCACTTATACCCTGTTCCGCTGCCGCCCGATGCGGTGATGGAACCGCTGGTATAGGACGAGTTCGCATAGGCCTCAGGCAGGACGCTGCTTGCCGGGGTAATGGTGATGCCCGCATTCACCGTGATCGCGAAATTTGCGTTCGCCGTTTCGCTGGCCGAGTCCGTCACCTTGGCCGTCACGTTATATGTGCCGTTAGCCGTCGGCGTGCCAATAATCTGGCCGCTCGAGTTGATGCTCAGTCCCGGAGGCACGCTCGAGCCAGACTGTGACGTCAAGCTCCAGCCGGTGTACGAACTCGAACCTCCGGTTGCCCCCAGCGTGGCCAACGGCGTTGTCGTTGTGTAGGCCGTTCCGTTGTACGCGGTCAGGCTTCCAGGATTCGTAACAGACAGCGCAGGGTAGTTCACCGTGATCGAATATTGCTGCGTCCCTGTGTCCCCATACGCGTCGTAGGCTTCCGCCGTGAAGGTCCACGGCGATCCCGCTACCGCAGCGGCTGTCGGAGTTCCGGCAATTGCGCCGGCTGCAGTCATGGCAAAAGCGGGTGAGCCGGTTGGCAAACTCCCGCTCAAAACCTTGTATTGCAGCGTTCCCACGCCGCCTGTAGCCGCCACCGCGCTCGAATAGGCCTGTCCAACCGTTGCCGTCGCCGCCGGCGCTGCTCCAAACGCAATCGCAGGCGCCGCAGTGATCGTCACGGTAAGCGTTGCGTTGGCCGTCATCGCCGTGGGCGTGCCAGAGTCGGTGACGATGAACTTGTATGTTCCACCTGTAAATCCATTCACGGGCGCCGGACCTGTCAGCAAGCCGCTCGTAGAGAGCGCCCAGTTGGTCGGCAGAGGCGTGCTGGAGTCTACCGTCCACTTCAAGGTTCCTTCACCCTGGGTCGATGTCAGTTGGTACGAGAACGCAGTGCCAACCTTGCCCACCAGTTGTGAGCTTGTCGTCGTAATCGTCAGCGCTGCTGGGACGGTGATCGTAAAAGTCCCGCTCTTGGACGTGTCCGCAACCGAGGTTGCCGTCACTGTCACCGTCAGCGCCGAAGCCGGAGTTGCCGGCGCTGTGTAGACCGCTGTCGTTGCGGTCTGGTTCGACAGTGTTCCGCCGCCGGATACGCTCCATGTCACGCCCTTGCTGTTCGAGTCGTTGGTCAGCGTCGCGGTCAACGTCAACGTATCGGATCCGTCGACGACCGTGAGTCCGCCTGTCCCGCCAATGGAGATCGTGATTGGCTGCGAACTGCCGCCGCAACCGGACAGGCAAAGAACAGACATGAGGAATAAACCGACAAGAACAATACTCCTGCGAAACATAGGACCTCCAATTTGAACCGCTTTTGAAAGTGGAATAGGCTTACTCCTCTTTTCTTTAATTTGTCAAACGCAATTTTGATGAATTTTTGTTCTACGGATAAATGTTCATTATCTCCAGCATTTTTAACTAGATATCGTGCATAAGTTTCCAAAGAAGTTAGTTAGGCGCGTGTTCTGGATCACCAACTTGCAGCGTTGTATATATAGATAACAACGGTTTTTTCCACAGTTCGTGCGCGACAACCCAACGCCACCCTCCCGCGCCGGTTGCGCTACGCTTGAAGCAGATGACTGTTTGTCCGATTTGCGATGGAGTTGGATTAGTGCGCGTAGTCAACGCGACTGGGCAATGGGTTTCCCGCCCTTGCGAGTGTCAGGAGATGCTGCGCGAGGAGCGCCGCATGGCCGCGGCGCACATCCCCGAGCGTTACCGCCAATACACCCTGGACGGCTATGAAACCGCCTTTCGCGGCGCCGATCCTTCACTGGGCCGTGCGCACCTGACTGCCCGTAAATTCGTTGAGGCTTATCCCGTCGATACTGCCGGCAAGGGGCTGCTCTTCACCGGATCCATCGGCGTGGGCAAAACCCACCTCGCCGTGGGCGTCTTGCGCAGGCTGGTCCAGGAGCGCGGCGTCAAAGGTCTCTTCTGCGATTACCGTGAGCTGCTCAAGAGCATCCAGAACAGCTACAACCCGCAGGTTCAAACCACTGAGCTGGAATTGCTCAAGCCCGTCTTTGCCGCCGAGGTGCTGGTGCTTGACGATATGGGCGCCCAGAAGCCCAACGAATGGGTCTGGGATACGGTTGCTCTCATTCTCAATACCCGCTACAACGACAAGCAGACCACCATCATCACCACCAATTACCCTGACCTTCCGGCCGGTGGAGGCGGCCAGACTGAGGCGGAACGCGCCGCTCGCGAACAAACCCTTGGCGACCGTATCGGCGACCGCATGCGCTCCCGCCTGGCTGAGATGTGTGTTCGCGTTGAAATGACCGGCGAAGACTTCCGTCAGACCGTCAAACGCGCCCGTTTTGGCTAAGGCCGTTTTCACCACTACCGGTTGGTACTTTGCAGCCATGCGCCAGCCAGCGCGTCCGCGATCGGCTTCCTGGCGGTTTCAAGACCCAGCCTTGCCGGCGATCGAATCTCTCAAAATACCCAAAGGCTGCCCAGCAGCAGAATCATGGAGAGAACGGTCAGCACTGGATAGGCCAGGTCGGCTGACTGGCGGGAGCGATCCGTACGGCTGCCTTCAACCGGCAGAGTGTTGCTTAGCGGGGAAGTCTGCATCGTGGGCCTGCCTTCCAGAATCTTTCACTAACGGTTACGAAACATCTGCGGTCCTGGTTCATGGACCTTTTGCCTGCTTAGACGCCGCATACCGGCAAGAGATGCCCGGGAAAATGCGGAAGTCCAACAAATAGTAATGCCCCTGTTTTCCTTATCGGCAAGAGCGGTAAAGAGCACAGCTAATAACTAGAACGGGGTAGGCTGAAATATTCCTTCGGTAACGGGTGTAAAATTTCGCTGGTGAGCACTGGTCCACAACTCGTCCCTGCCGCCGTGGCGCATGAGCGCAACTGGCTCCCCCTGGCGATTGCTGCCTCGGTTGTCCTGGTCGTGGCTGCTGTTGCGGTCCTGCTCCTTGAACACAACAAGCCCACGGCCATCGTTACGCCCATTACCGCGGTTTCCGATGTCTATGCAGCCAGCTTGCCCATTTCCGGCTTGGCCATGAGCGAGTCGGCCAATCTGACCGGCGGAAAAGTCACATATATTGATGGGCACATCGCCAACACCGGCGCCCGCACCGTCACCGGCATCACCGTCCAGGTTCTCTTCCGCACCTTTGCCCATGAGGTGGCGCAGAACCAGACCATGTCCCTCAAGTTCATCCGCATGCGCGAGCCCTATGTCGATGTCGAGCCGGTTTCCGCTGCCCCCCTCCAGCCCGGAGGCCAGCAGGACTTCCGCCTCATCTTCGACGCCCTCTCCCCAGACTGGGACGGTGCTTACCCTGAGATTCGCGTTCTCCACGTCGAAACCAAGTAGCCTTCCCATCTTTACCGCGTAGAAACTACCCATACTTGTAAAAATTACATAGTCCGCCGCCTTTCAGAACCCCCTGTTCAGCTGCTCTAGACCTGCCATTTCCTCCGCAAATCAAACAAATAAAAGGGAATAGTAGATTTTCCCAGAATGCAGCCTCTTTGGCACGGGCATTGCTTTAGTAAAGGGCAAGCAGAGAGTACAGCTCAACCCGCGCAGCAACTGCGGAATACACACAGTGAGGATTGCCAGACTATGAAGCACAATGCAACAGTTCGGCTCTTGTTCCCACGCCAGTTAGCTGTACTTGTGCTGGCATCTGCAGTCGGATTCCCCGCGCTCGCGCAACAGGCGCAGCCTACGGCCGATCCTCAGAACACTCCTCCAGTAGCACAGCAGTCCGCCCCCGCAGCTTCGCCGTCCGTAACGCCGGTGAAAGAGGGATTCTGGGGACGTGTCAATCCCTTTGCCCGCAAGGTTTGGGTAAAAAGGCAGACCGATCCCATCAATGACCGGCTCGGCGAGTTGGATCAGGTCAACGCCAACAACGCAAAAGATATCAAGGACGTGGATGCCCGGGCACAGGCCGGCATCGGTCGGGCGCAGGCCTCCGCGGACGCAGCCAACCAGACGGCAACTGCTGCCGGCAGCCAGGCACAGCAGGCCGGAGCCACGGCGCAGGGCGCAGCCGGTCATGTCAACCAGTTGAACGCCACCGTCAGCGGTCTGGACCAGTATCGCCAGATCAATATGGTGGAAGTCACGTTCCGCACCGCGACGCCGGTCTTGTCGGCGGCGGCCCGTACGCAGCTCGACGGTCTTGCGGCCAGTCTCGCCGGTCACCAGGGATACATCCTGGAGCTTGAGGCGCACTCTCCAGCAGCCGGAAGCACCGGTATCCAGAACTCCCAGCATTTGGCTGAAGCGGTCAAGCGCTATCTGGTTACGGAACATCAGATTCCCGTCTACCGTTTGCACTCTGTAGCTCTTGGCAATGCCAGGGACGCCGCAGCCGGCACTGAGGTCATCAAGCCGGTCCGGTCCAGCAGCGTGCAAATTCGGTTGATGGAAAACAGTTTGGCGGCCCAGGAAGTTGCACCCCCCCATGGTGTGGCTTCCATAGCAGGTGCGGAGCGGCCGTAAGGCCGCAGCCCCGCCCCCGAGGCTCCTTCCCGCGCCAACGGCTACACGCCGTTCGGCCGCCAACCAAGCTCTCGTAACACGAGAGAACCAAGGCAACTTGGCCCCCGTTCAATACGGGGGCCGATTTTTTTGGTGCCGTGCTCTCCTCCTTTCCCGGGCTCATCTTGCGCTGGACAAGAGTCCAATCTGAAAAAACAGCATAGGATGGACAATGCAAAGCCGGCTCGGCTCCGAGCCGCCGTGGAGAATCGACATGTCCATCAATCGCCGTGAATTTGTAATGAGCGGATCTGCGCTCGCAGCCTTGCAAACACTCAGCCCGCGAACTGCACTGGCCGCTCTCGCAGGCTCACCCGCCGGCGCTGCAACCCAGATTGGCCGCATGGCCTTTTCTCCCGCAACCTGGGTCCGGCCCTACGTCTCCAATCCCGCGCATTCTCCCGACGCTGCCACCGGGCTCCAGATCGATCTCGGCTCATCTGTTGCCCTAGACGCCGTGCGCCTCTATCCCGCCTTCATTCCCGGCAAGGACCTCGGCTCCGGCTATGGATTCCCGCTGCGCTTCAAAATCGAAGCCGCCAACGATCCCGCCTTCGCCAGCCCGCGCATCCTGGTGGACTGCACCGCCTCCGACTGTGCCAATCCCGAGGACCGCATTACTGAGTTTGCCGCACAGGCTGTTTCCGCGCGTTACATTCGCTTTACGGCCACTCGCCTGCGTCCCGCGCGCGATGGCGTTGGTTACAGCCTCGCGCTCGGCAAAATCGACGTACTCTCTCACGGGCAGGATGTGGCCGTGCATTGCCCGGTAACGGGTGACGCGAATTTCTCCAACCCAAGAGACTTGGCCCAGATCACCCGCGCGCCGCGTCCCATGGGTGAAGGCATCGTGACCGACAATCCCGCCAACGTCATTCCCGCAAGCCGCTGGCGCACGGTCCCCTTTGAGGCCGCTGTGCCACTCACCGGCGTCAGCCTCCAGAGCGGGGTCTTTCACCAGGCCCTGGAAAACAACATCACCTATCTGCTCACCTCGTTCTCTGTGGATGAAATGCTTCGCCCCTTCCGCGAGCGCGCCGGCAAGCCTGTTGCCGCCGGGTTGCGCGACCCCATCGCCTTTTGGGATACCGATCTGCCCGGATCGAGTGCTGGCCGCTTCCTCATGGGCGCCGGCAACACCCTCCGCTGGCGCGAACACGCCGAACTCCGCGCCTGGATGAATGCCATCGTCGACGGTATTGCCGAGTGCCGCTTGCCCAACGGCTACATCATGGCCTATCCCGAAGACCTGATCCTTCACTCGGAAAAAGGCGGCTATACGCGCTCCTGGGTTACGCACGGGCTCATCGAGGCAGGCTACGCCGGCAATCCTAAGGCATTTCCGCTGCTGCGCGGCTTTTATGACTGGTTCGACAAGTGCTCCTGGCTGCCCAAATTGCTGCGCGGAGGAACCCAGGGTGTCCAGGGTATGGTGGCTAACACCCGCATGTATTTCACCCCCGTCGGCAAGCCTGAAGATATCCAGGTCATCCAGCGCTATTACCAGGAGAATTACTGGCTCGAAGGCCTGGCTAAGCGCAATCCTGAGCTTGTCTGGCAGTATCCCTATGACCGCCCGCATAACTACCTGATAACTGACTTTGAAGCCTATCTCGACATCTACCGCGCCACCGGCGACCTGCGCTATCTTGATGCGATGCTGGGCGCATGGGAGTTATATCACGATAACTGGGAGCATGTGGGCGGCTCCATCGCCATTACCGAGTTCGGTGAGTTTCCGCCAAAGTCGTATCGCCTCAATGCGCAGTCTCCTTTCGACGAAACCGGAGAAAGCTGCGGCAGCGTCTTCTGGGCGCGCTTCAACCAGCGCTTTCACCTGATGCATCCCACGCAGGAGAAGTACGTCAACGAGATTGAGAAGTCCATTTACAACGTGGGCATCGCCAACCAGGTTGGCTCCCACGGCATCATCTACCACGCGCGTCTGGTCGGCATGAAGGGCGATCTGCCCGTGCCGCTCTGCACCAATTCATGTTGCGAAGGCCAGGACACGCGTCTGCTCGGCTCGCTTCCCGAGTACATCTTCTCCATTGCGCCCGACGGCCTCTACGTCAACCTGTACCAGCCTTCCACCATTCAGTGGACCCATGCCGGCGCCAGCATGAAAGCCGTCCTGTCCGGTAACTTCCCCATGACTCCCGATGTAAAACTCGAACTTACGGCAGCGCAGCCCACCGCGGCAAAGATTCGAATTCGCGTTCCTGCCTGGGCTGCCGGGCCCATGCGGATTCAGGTCAACGCGGAAGCAGCCGTCTCCGGCGTGTCCGGCACGTATGTCGCTCTCGACCGCATCTGGTCCACCGGCGATACCGTCCGCTTCACGCTGCCCATGCAATTGAAGCTCACGCGCTACACAGGTCTCGACAAAATTGCAGGGCACGAGCGGTTCGCTCTGGAATACGGGCCGATCTTGCTGGCGCTCATCGGCTCTGACAGCGCCACACTCACTGTGCCTGCAGGCCGCCGCCACGAAGAGATTTTGCAGCGTATCAAACAGGACCCAAACCGCCCCCTGCATTTCACCATCGACGGCCACCCGGAGTTCACTTACATTCCGTACTGGCAGGTGGTAACCGAGCCCTTCACATGTTTCCCGGTTGTGGACCTTGCCTAGACGCGGCTTGTGCCCTGAACATTGAACCCTTGCATCGTGCGGAAAATCCTGCACGGTACAATGTTCTTATCTACCGAAAGGGAGGCTTTATGCGCAGGATTCTACTTGCCGTTCTCGCCGTCGTTTTTGCTGCCGCGTTTGCCGCACCGCTCATGGCCCAGGGTGCGCCGCCGCAGGGAAGCGCCGAGCAGCCCTACACCATGGAGTACTACTACAAGCTGCAGTGGGGCCATCAGCAGGAGTTCCTCGATCTCTTCCTCAAGAACCACTATCCGCTGCTCAAGAAAATCCAGTCCACCGGCCGCATCCTGTCCGTCAAGATCGAGTCGCCGGCCAATCACACCACCGAGGACGGCCGCTGGGACTATCGCATAACCATCCGCTACAAGAACTCGACCGTCGCCACCACCGCCAATCCCGACGAAGCCGCTTTCATCAAGCAGTTATGGCCCGATCAGGCGACTTACCTGAAAGAAGAACAGCGCCGCTTTGAGATTCTGCTCGGCCACTGGGATCTGCCGGTAACCGACATTACGCCGGCGCCCTGAGAAAGTACGCCGCCACAACTGCAAAGCAAATCCCGCGCGCGGACCGATGCTCTCATTGGCTCCATCCTGGCCGCATGTGCGCGAGCGGCCTCCTCTTTTTACCGGTATATGATTTTCAATGTGGAGTCGGAAACATGAGTTTGATCGTAGGTAGAAGGACATTATTGTGAAAAATTGGAATGCTGTGCCTCGGGTTGGAATAGAGGCTTTGTTGCTGATGGCCGCCTTGGTCGCTGCGCCGCTTTTTGCGCAGAATCCTGTTGATTTCGCCAACCCGTTTGCCGGCACCAGCGGCGACACCGGACAAACCTTTCCCGGAGCCATCCTGCCCTTCGGCATGGTGACGGCGAACCCGGATACCTACCCCAGTTCGCTCAACCACGATTCTCATGCGGGATATAACTACCTCGACAAAAAAATTGTGGGCTTTTCGCATTTCCGCATGAGCGGCGTCGGCTGCGAGGGAATTGGCGGCATATTCTCCATTCTCCCTTTCTCCGATGCGCCGGAGTCTCTCAATCCTGCTCAATATGCGCAGACCTACGACAAGGCAACTGAAGTTGCGACGCCCGGCTACTACGCCGTCAAACTCCTTCCGTCTTCTACTCTTGCCGAACTGACCGTCTCCCAGCACTCCGTCCTGCATCGCTACACCTTCTCGCCGAACGGAGAAAAAATTCTTCTGTTCGACCTGCGCCGTGGCGCGCAGAAGGTCGATGACGCCGTGTTCACCCGCATCAGCGATCACGTCTTCGAGGGCAGCATCCGCACCCGGGAAATGTGCAACGATCCAGGCTGGTACAGAATCTATTTTCACTTGGAGCTCAGCACCCCAGCCGCTTCGGTCACCATCGACAAAGACGGCGCCACGCAGGAGACCGGCTCTGCGGAAGGGAAGAGCATTGCCGTCCAGCTTCATCTGCCCAAGGATGCACCCAATGCGGTTCAGATCAAGATTGGGTTTTCGGAGATCGACACTGAGCACGCCAAAGCGCAGCTCGACAGCGAAATTCCCGGGTGGGACTTTGCCGCCGTCCGCAGCGGTGCAAGTCAGCAATGGGATCGGGCGCTCGGCCGCATCCAGGTCAGCGGTTCCAGCGATTTGAAGAAGGTTTTTTATACCAGCTTCTACCATTCCATGCTGCTCCCCGCGCGTCTCTCCAGTGTTGGCGGCGAGTATCGAGGCACCGATCAGAAGGTTCACACCTCCGCGGGCTTCCGCTATTACAGCAGTTGGACTTTCTGGGATGTTTATCGCTCGCAGATTCCGCTCATCACGTTATTAGACACCGGAATGGCCCAGGACATGTGTTCCTCGTTGGCCGCGCTTTTTGCCCAGCGCTACGACGAACAGGCGGATGGCTATTGGCCTGTTCCCTCCACGCGCATGGAAGGCGCCGAACAGTACCTCGTCGACTCGATGCGAAAGGGTATTTGCAAGCTTCCCGATCAGGCCTACACCGACGTGCGCAATGCCCTCGACGCGCGCGTGGATGTGCGCAGGGAAGGAATGCCCTACGAGCCGCGTCACACCGCCCGCACGCTGGACGACGACTACGCCGCCTGGGCTGTGGGCGAGTGGGCCGGCATGATTCACCGGCCTGGGGACGCTCGCAAATATCACCAGATGGCCGCGGACTATCGCACCCTCTGGGATCCATCGACAAAGTTTTTCGGCGCCAAAGACAAGGCAGGGAACTGGCTGCCGCAAAAGGACCCCAAGGTTATCGACGACACCTATCTCTACGAGGGCTCCATGTGGCAATACCGCTGGACGGTGCCTTACGATCTTTCCGGTCACGCGCAGTTGATGGGCGGCAAAGAACAATCCATGAAAACACTGCAGGAGTTCTTCGATGGCGATCTATTCACCATCGCCAACGAGCCGGACATCAATTATCCCTACTTGTTCGACTATCTCGGAAAACCCTGGCTTACGCAGAAGTATGTCCATCGCATTCTGCTCGAACCGATGCGGAATATCTACGCCTCTCATACTTTTTATCCGGTGCCGGTCATCCAGCCGGCATTCACCGCAAAGCCGGACGCCCTGCTGCCGGAGATGGACGACGATGGCGGGACCATGAGCGCGTGGTATGTTCTCAGTTCTCTGGGAATCTATCCCGTCACCATCGGCGAGCCATACTACTTCCTCACGACGCCCATCTTCCAGCACGCCGTGCTTCATCTGAGCGCCGGCAAGAGCTTCACGATTGATGTAACCGGCGATCCAACCCGCAACGCTTACATCCAGTCCGTCACCTTGAATGGCAAGGCGCTCTACAGAGACTGGCTGCGCGACGCGGAGATTCGCTCCGGCGGAACTCTGCATATCACCGTTGGCGCCGCTCCAAATAAAACATGGGGGCTAGTGCCAGTTCCGTTCTAGTTGTCAGTTGAAACCCTGCGCCGGAGGTACGTTTTCTTCAGCCGTGCCTCTGTCGCCACAGCCGCACCAGGTCCTCGGCGGCCTCGGGCCATTCGGGAAACTCAAACTCAAATCCGGCATCCAGCAGCCGTCCGGGAACGGTGCAGCAGCTCTGCAGCACCAGTTCGGATTCGGTGCGCAGAAAAAACGCGCCCAGCTTGATGAACAGGGAAGGCGCGGGCAGGCCGTTCGGCACATCCCACGCCTCGCGCAGCGCCGCCATGAACGCACGATTGGGCAGCGGGCCGGGCGCGGTCATGTTGAATGGCCCGTTCAGTTCCTCATGCGCAATCAGAAACTCTACGGCGCGCGCATAGTCGGCCTCGTGAATCCAACTGACGAACTGCCGCCCGTTGCCCTGCGTGCCGCCCAGTCCGGCCCGCACCAGGTTTGACAGCACGGCAAACACGCTGCCCGACTCGGGGCTCAGAACGATTCCGCTGCGCAGCGCCACCTTGCGCGTGCGCGGCGTTTCGCCGGCAAAAAATGCGGCTTCCCAGTCTTTCGCCACGCGGCTTATAAAATCCTGGCGCTTCAGCCATCTCTTCACGAGCGGCTCCGCTTTGGATGCAGGCGCATGGTTGCTCACCACGCCCGCCGCTTCATCCAGCGCAAAATCCACTCCATCGGCGTTCACCGCGCGCTTGTAAATCGTGGCCGCCGACGCGTTCAGCCACACCCGCGGCGGATTAGCGAGCCGGGCAATTACATGATTCAGCAGTCGAGTCGAGAGGATGCGCGAATCGTAAATAGCCTCGCGGTGCGCTTCATCGTAACGGCAGTTCACGCTGCGCCCGGCCAGGTTGATGCACGCGTCCGCGCCTTCCAGCGTCTCCGTCCACGGTCCTTCGTGCTCGGCGTCCCAGTGAACCGTCTGCCAGGGCGCAGAGTACGGACCGCGCGTCAGCACCGTCACATGGTGGCCGAGCCGCTGAAAATAACCAGCCAGCATCCGGCCCACCTGCCCGCTGCCGCCGGGCAGCACAATGCGCAGTGCGCGCTGGTTCAGTGCCGCATCATCGTCCATGACCTCAGCCTACAGCGTTGCGGCGGCGTGCGTATGGCCTCTTTATGTTTTGGGCGGAAAGTTGTAGCCCCGCAGCACCAGGCGGCGGCGATAAGCCCGGTATTCGCGCATCAGCACGAATAGCACCAGGATCACAACCAGCAGTGGGCCCCATACAATCCATCCCGGCTTCACTACCGTGTCGTTGCCCACCGTGACGGACGAGGCCTCGTCCAGCGCTCCAAACAGCGCCACCAGATCCTGGCCTACGGTCACGTTTTCGCCCAGCCGGACCGCGCCAAACACGCTCACCAGGTCCTGCTCGATCGATGCATTATTCGTCGCCACAACATTGCCGAAGATCGACACCACGTCGTGCTGTGCGTCGCCTGCCAGGTGAACGTCGCCGAATAAAACCACCACGTCCCCGGTCACTTTACCTTCGATGTTCACATCGCAAAAAATGCACACAACGTCGTGGGCCTCGGAATCCTGGGCAACGTGAATGTTGCCGCCGATCCGGACCACATCTCCGTCTGCGTGGGCACTGGGAGCGGCAGCCGCAAAAACGGCTGCCAGCAGCGAGAGGGTGAGCATGCGTTTTATCTTCATGGCGTCTTACATAAAAGATACGCGCAAACCACAGAAAAGTTCCCAGAGGGATCGGTTCTCATTCAGGTCTTAAAACTGGAACCGCATCGCCAGTTGAATGCGCCGCGGCGGCGATGCCGAGGTAATCTGGTCAAACGACGCGGAATTCACCACCGTGTTGATGCCCGCGGCATTCTCGTGGTTCAGCACGTTGAATCCGCCGGCAGAGAAGCCCAGCTTCGGCGCGTCGTCCGCCTTGTTCGGGGTAATCGCAAAGTCGTGGCCCCAGCGCACATCCATGTCAACATACGCAGGGTAGTTCATTGAGTTGCGTCCCACGCCGTCGGGACGGGCGTTGAACAGGCTGTCGCCGTAGGGGTCGGCGCCGGTCACTTCGGTCCATGGCCCGCCGCTGTTGGTAAAGATGCCCGCCGCCAGGTTCAGTACGCTCTCCGGATGGTACATGGCGTACATGCTCAGCCGTTGCCGCTGATCGTAACTGGAGTTGGCCCACTCGTTGGGCGCAAGCTGGTTTTGCGGAAACCAGCCGATTCCCCCGGTGTCGGACTGGTCGCGCGACCACGAATAGCGACCGAACCCGGTGAAGTATTTGTTCCACCGTCCGCGGTAGGAGACATCCATGCCGTAGACTTCGAAAAATCCCTCCGACTGCATCTGGCGTATGCGTCCGTAGGCCGTATTCGGCCGCAGCGTATAGCTCGATGCCTCGGTGGGCGCATTAGTGTCCACCGAGCGGAACATATGAATGCCGCGCACCGAGTAGACGCTTACCGTGCCCGTCGCCTTCTCGCCCAGTTGCCGTTCGATGGAGACGCCGTAATGCATCTGATATGGAATCCTGGCGTTGGGTTCCAGTTCGGCCAGCGATGGCGGCTGTGCGGTCAGCGTAACGCAGGAGGTAATCGGTACGCAGCCTGTGCCGGGCAGCGTTGCCGGGTTCAGAGACAAAATCACAGACCGGCGCCGCGCATTGCCATACCGCTCCAGGTCCAGCAGCGATCCTCCTCCAAAGCGGTCGTAGTAGATGCCGCCGCCGCCGCGCAAAATCGTCTTCGAGCGCTGGTCCAGTACCCAGGCAAATGAAAGGCGCGGAGAAAAGCCCAGCCGCCGCGTTGCCAGAAAATTCTGCCAGTCGTAGCGTACCCCGGGAGTAATAGCTAACCGGTCGTTTACTTTGTAGTGATCCTGAACAAACGCTCCCATTTCCTGCTGGTGATAAATAAAGTGAACGTCGCCGGTATTTTCAGTGAATCCAGACGGCAGATTGGCCGCATAGTTATCGAGCGCCGTCGCCAACACATTTCCTGAGGCGTCCAGCGTGGGACCGAACGTATAGGTCCCCAGCTCGTTGGTGTGATCGTCAAAAGCTCGCCGGCTCATGTGAGGAATTCCCATGCCATACGTGAGCAGGTGATTTCCACGCGTATAGATCACAATATCGGAGATACGCCCGTTGTATTCCGTACCGAACGAGGCAGCTTGCGCCGAGCCGCCGGTAAAATTACCCGATACATTCATCCGCGGTCCATCCACGGCATTGCTGTTGCGGCTGGACCAGTGCTCGGCCGACAGCGAAAGCTGATTCAGCAGTTCTGACGACAGGGCAGAATTCACGTGCACCGTCGCATCGTCTTCGTGGTACTCGCTGTTGTATCCCGCAGCCGCCAGCGTTTGCCCGCCCACTCCCTGGTTCTTGCCCGTCCAGTCCTGGTAGCTGTACTCCGCGTACGCTTGGTGTTTGTCGCCGAATTGGTGTCCGGCCCGTAAGCTGAACTCCGTGTCGCGCGTGGGCGCAGGCACGTTAGCCTCGAATGCGCCCGTGGAAACGGTAGCGCTCACCACCTGGTCCAGATCCTCCTCTGCGCGATTGAAGCTGGCCAGGAAACTGCTCTTCTTCGCATGGGGAATCGGTCCTGTCACATGGCCTTCGTAGATCCGCCGCTGCTCGAAGGGCTTGCTCGGCGCCAGGGCGTTCTGAGCGTTCAGCGCCGAATCGCGAAAATGAAAATTGAACTCGCCGTGGTAATGGTCGGCCGCCTGCTTGGTGATGAACACCATCTGCCCCCGACCGGGGTAGTAGTACCGCGCCGAGTAGGGATCCTCGTTGATCCGCACCTCCTGTACCGCCGAGGACGAGACGGTAGCACGATTGGCCTCCACTCCGTCCACCATCAGCCCGCTGCCTCCGGTTGCCGATACGCTGCTGTCCAGAAATGCTCCCATTGCGCTCACGTAGCCGTTGTCGAAGATAGGCAGGGTCTTCAGGTCGTTCGAACTCAGCACGGAGGTATCGTGGTTGTTGTCCGTCGATGTCAAATCCACGCTGGTATCCGCGTTTACCTGCACGTTGGTCGCGACCGCGGCAATGTTCAGAACAATATGCAGCGGCGCGCCCGGTGCTGCCGCCGCCGCGGTCTTCGCCGCGGAACCGCCCGGTGCGCTTATCGTTACCGCCTGCTGCACAGTCCCGAAACCAGGCTCGGAGACTACCAGCGTGTAGTGGCCGGCGCGAGGAACCTTGATCTGAAAACTGCCATCCGCACCTGAATGAAATTTGCCGGCAACGATTCCGCTGGCATTCATCACGTCGATCTCCGCGCCCGGAATGATCGCGCCGCTCGGATCTGCAACTACTCCCTGCAAGGTTGGAGTGGGGCGCGGCGCTGCGTGCGGTGCCGCGGGGGGCGCAACGGGGGGAAGGGCAGAAGTTGCGTGGCACGGAATTACGGCTGCTCCAGACAGGAGCAGTACAAAAACAAGAACAGAACGCATGATGAAATCTCCAAGGCAAAACGCAATATGAAACAAAAAACAACAAAGGCCGTTCTACGGCAGTTCCCATGCATCAATCGATCGTGTATGCCAGGCAAGGCCGCTGCCCGCTGAAAAGACAAACTGCCTTCCGCGCGGACTCCGTACAAGCAAAGGACGCAACCACAAATCAAAACGCGCAGAGGTGTGCATGTAATTACAGGTTGCCGGCATTGTGCGTGCCGGCTACTTTCGTAAATCGATTTTCGCAGGACTGAGTGCAGCCGTCCAGTCTGCCGCGGTGTCCACCAGGATGTCCGGCGGAATCTTCATCAGGGTCCGCTGTCCGAACCCGAAGTCGCAGCCGATCGACCATGCTCCGGCGTTCCGCGCCGTCTGTACGTCCACTTGACTGTCGCCGATCATTACCGTCTCTTCCGGGCTCGCGCCGGCTTCTTCCATCAGCGTGCGCAGCCCAAGCGGATCGGGCTTTTTCAGCGCAAAGCTGTCGCCGCCATAGATGTGCAGAAAGTAATCCGCCAAGCCTAGCCCTTCGCAGATGCCGCGCGCCGGCCGCACCGGCTTGTTGGTCAGCACCGCCATTGTCCGCGGAACTCCGCCGGGCGCATTGTGCAACTCGCCCAGTGCCTTCAGCGCCTCAAGAACTCCGGCGTAGGCATAGGTAAAGTCCAGCTTGTGCTCGCGATAGTAGCCCAGGAAAAAAGCGATCGCCTGCGCCAGAAGCTCCTCGTCCACCTGCTCCGGAGTCATCCCGCCGGCCATCGCCAGCGAGCGGCGCACCAGCATCGGTACTCCGTTGCCCACAAAGCCGGCAATCGCCGGATCCGGCAGCGGCCCCTGCTTGAAGTGGCCCAGCGTGGCGTTCACGCTGTTGCAAAGGTCTTGTGCGGAGTCGATCAGCGTGCCATCCAGATCGAACGCCAGCAGTTTCAATTTATAGACAGGAATCGGGCGAAGGACGCGAACCATGTTTCCAGTTTAACGTGTGCGGAACCCTCTCTTCATCAACCCATGGGACGGGTGCGAAGATGGACGTTGGGCGAACCGCGCCACGCCCTTTTTTTGAAAGGAGTTATTTTCGTTGAAGAAGAATTCTGTTTTCCTTGCGGCGATTTTTGCCCTGGCTTTTGTCCCTGCACTCCTGCCTGCGCAACAGCCCTCCGCGCTTCCGGCAGCAAAGGTCGGCGCGCTTGCTCCCGGCGAGCGCATTGCCAACCTCGGCACCCTCAAGGCCCAGCTCCGCAAGTACCACGAGTGCACCTGCACCTGCGGTTGTTACACCAGGGATCTCGATCTGCAGGCGGACCGGGCCATCGCCTTCCTGCGTCAGCGCGCCGCCCATCGCCGTCCCCAGGAAAAGCTGGCCCTGATCCTCGACATCGACGAGACCTCTCTCTCCAATTATCAGGAAATGACAAAGGCCGACTTCACCTATGACAGCAAGACCTTCAATGCCTGGGTTGACACAGCACAGGCGCCTGCCATTGCAGGCACTCTGCGGCTCACCCGTGAAGCACAGCGGCTCGGCGTCAGCGTCTTCTTCCTCACCGGCCGTCCGAAGGCGCAGCGAGACGTCACGGAGCGCAATCTCCGCGCCCAGGGATTTCAAAACTGGCAGCAGTTGATCCTTCGCTCACCCGCACAGGCATCGGCCACCGCGCTCGCTTACAAATCCGTTGCCCGCGCCGGCATCGCCGCCCAGGGATATTCGCTGGTTCTCAACGTAGGCGACCAGTGGAGCGACCTCAAGGGAAACCCCGAAGCGGAGTTTTCCATCAAGTATCCCGACCCCTATTACTTCATTCCGTAGGGCAGGGAATTGAACGGAAGAAAAGAAAAAATCAGGCGAGGCCTTCCCATGGAGCAATGAGCCTCGCCTGCAAAATGAACTCTACGGTACAACCTTTGAGGAGCAACCGGAGCTATCAGCTCAAAGCCCCGGTAACTGATCTCTGATCTCTGCCCCCTGATCTCTGTCTCTCAATGCACCCGAATCGATCCCGACCCCGTTTCAATCCGCACCGTCGGTCCGCCGCCGCCCACTTTGCCTGTAACATGGTGGCGATCTGAAGACCCCTGCGTCAGCATTTCCCGGTCGCTGTGAATGCCGCCTGAGCCGCTTGACGCGTCCAGCGTAAACGCCGCCCCGCCAGACCAGAACTCCACGCTCCCCGAGCCTGTTTCCACGCGCCAGGGCGCAGCCGGTGTTCCGCTCACCTTGATGCCGCCCGAGCCGGTATGGGCGCGCAGGCCGCCGTGCAGGTTGCGCAGTTCAATGCTTCCCGAGCCGGTCTCCGCCTTCACGTCACCCTCGCCGGTCTGATCGGCATAGATGCTGCCCGAACCCGTATCCGCGGAGAACCCTCCCTGCAACCCGGTGGCGTGAATGCTGCCCGAGCCGGTTGAGAGTTTCGCATTCTGGCCGACGCCGTCATCGTTTACGCTGCCTGAGCCGGTGCTGGCGTCAAGGTAGGCATTCGCCGGCGCTGTCACGTCGTAGTCGATGCTGATGTTGTGCAGGTTCTGGTGGTGTCCCCCGATGCGCACGATGTTGCCCGTCTGCTCAATCGGCGGATGGGCCGCGATCTCCCGCACCTGCTCATCGCTCCCGCCCCAGTTCGACTTTACCCTCCCGTAAATATGGATCTGGTTGCCCGTTCCGCGCGTCAGGTGAATATACCCTGAGCCAGTCGCCACCGATAGCTCCACATGTCCGTTCACCGCCAGGGTGCGCTCGAAAGTTGCCTCTGTCATAGCCAGCGCTGGAATTGCCGCCAGCGCCAGCACCGCTGTTGCTGCAAGAAGATGCTTCATCGTGCTCCTCATTTCTTGATAAACCAGAGAACAGAGGTCAAAGGCCAAGCCGTTCCTGATACCACTTGCACCTGGCCTGCCAAACTGTCCCCTGTGCCAACCCAAATGGAATCAACCATCAACCCGTACACTCTGCCGCCGCCGCACCAACTCCGTGTCCGCTTCCGAACACCCCTGTACGCCACCGGACACCGCGTTTCCCCGGAACACACCCAACCGCACAACCAAAAAATCACCAGCCAAACACCTATACGCAGCCCAGCCCCTCCCTGTTCCCTGACAACTGAAAACTGACGACTGCCCCCTGACCACTGACCACTGATCCAGACAAGTGCTATCCTCCAGAGCTAGATGCACGGTCTTTCCCTGCTCAAATTTGTCGCTGTGGCCCTGCTCATCCTGGGCAACGCCTTTTTTGTGGCCGCTGAGTTCGCCCTGGTCTCCATCCGCGATACCCGCATTGAGCAGATGCTCACAGCCGGCGTTCCCGGAGCCCGCGCCGTCCGCCGCCTGCAGCAAGACCTCGACGACTTTCTCCCCGCCGTCCAGCTCGGTGTTACCCTCTGCTCTCTGGTCCTCGGCTGGCTCGGCGAACCCCTTGCCGTCGGCATCCTTCTCGGCTGGTTCGATCTGCTCCACATCAACCTGCCCCACGCCCAGGTCTACGCCAACCTCGTTGCCGTCACCCTCGGTTTTGCTTTCATTACCTACTTCCATGTCGTGGTGGGCGAACTGGTTCCCAAGGCCCTGGCCCTGCGCCGTGCCGAGGCCCTGGCCGTAGCCGTCGCGCCGCCCATGCTGCTTTTCATGTCCCTGGCCCGGCCTGCCGTGCGCCTGCTCAGTGGCTCGGCCGCCGCCGTCCTCCGCGGCTTCGATATCCCCATGACCGACCGCGCCGCCGTCCACTCGCCGGAGGAGTTGAAGCTCATCGCCACTGCCGCCCGCCGCATGGGCGTCCTGCCCATATTCCAGGAAACCCTCATCCACCGCGCCCTCGAGCTGGACGATGTCTCCATCCGCGAAATCATGACGCCCCGCCAGAAAATCTTCTCCCTGCCCTCCAACTTGCTCGTTGAAGAGGCCAGCGCACAGGTCATTGACCGCAAGCACTCCCGCGTCCCCGTCTACGACGAAACCCGCGGCCCCGAACACATCGTCGGTGTTGTCTACTCCAAGGACCTGGCCCGCCTCATGTACTTCCGCTCTGCCGCCAAATCGTTCGTCGAGCTCAATCTCAGCCAGGTCATGCGAGAAGTCCTCGTCGTCCCTGAAACCAAGTCCGTTCTCGACCTCATCCGCGACTTCCAGCAGCGCCGCCGCCACATGGCCATCGTGGTGGACGAGTATGGTTCCACCGTCGGCCTGGTCACCGCAGAGGACGCCATTGAGCAGCTCACCGGAGAGCTGGACGACGAGTTCGACGATCCAACCCTCCCCATCCTCACCACGGCCTCCGGCGCTCTCCTCATGGATGGCGGCGTCAACCTCCGCGACCTGGAAACCCAGATGCAATGGAGCCTCCCGCGCGATGGCGGCGTGGAAACCCTTGCCGGCTTCCTGCTCATGCGTCTCGGCCACATCCCCAGGGAAGGCGAAAGCATTGTCTTTGAATCCCGCCGCCTCACCGTTGTCGAAATGGAAGCCCGCCGCATCGCCAAAATCCGCGTCGAGCCGGTTGAGCCAGCGGTTCCGGCATTGAACGGGTAGGATGATAAACTTGACATATGTAGTCAAATATGACTACAATTACCTGTTGAATCGAGTACGCTCCCGATGACCAGAACGACGCGGCCCATCTCCTGGATCAAGGCTGCCCGCAAAGAGTTTGAGGACTTCCCAATCGGCGCGCAAGCGATCTGCCTGGCTGCCTTGACCATTGCGGCAGAGGGCGGCAAGGCGGATATCGTCAAGCCATTCAAGGGAGTTGGTTCCGGCATCTTTGAAATCGCGTTGCCTTGGCATGGGGATGCATTTCGAGTTGTATACGCAGTGCAAATTGCAGAGGAACTCTGGGTTCTACATGCTTTTCAGAAGAAATCGACGCAGGGAATCAAGACGCCCCAGCACGAAGTCGACTTGATTGAGAGCCGATTGAAGAAATTGAAGGAGTTACTGGGATGAAAAGCCAACCAATCGAGATCGTCCGCGGCAGCGGCAATGTCTTCCGCGACCTGGGCCATGCCAGCCCCGATGTAGAGCAGTTGAAGGCCATCCTGGCTGCGGAGATCATCAAGATGCTCGACCGTCAGGCATTGACGGTCCGCGGTGCGCACGCCCGCACGGGAATTGCCGCCGCTGATTTTTCCCGCATCCGCAATGCCGACCTGGACCGCTTTACCCTTGACCGCCTGGTCTCGATCATCAATCGCCTCGGCTCACGGGTCGACGTGCGCGTCAAAGTTCGGGCCATCGTTCCTGTCCAGGAAGCCGTCGCCGTAGACTGAAGTGCACGTTCACCCCATGATTCCAAACCCAACAAGGATACTCATGCCGAATTCCAGCGAACACACCAGCGAAGCAATATCTCCCACATCCGGACCCACCCGTCGCGAACTCCTGCAGGGCTCGCTCGCCGTGGCCGGCGCTGCCGTCGCTTCCTCCCTCGCGCCCTCCATGCTCCACGCGCAAACGTCCGCCAAGCGCCCCAATCTCGTCTTCTTCCTGGGCGAGGGCCAGCGCGCCGACGCCCTGTCCATCGCCGGCAATCCCATTCTCAAGACGCCCAACCACGACCGCATCGGCCGCGAGGGCATGCGCTTCCAGAACGCCTTCTGCACCAACGCGCTCTGCGGCCCTGCGCGCGCGGCAGCGCTTACCGGCATGAACTCCCGCGCCACCGGAGCGCTGTCCAACGAGCACCTCAACATTCCTTTGCCGTCTGACATTCCGCTCTTTACTGACCTGCTGCGCGAAGCCGGCTATGAAGTTGCCATTCTCGGCAAGGTGCACGTGCGCAACGGCGTCGAGGAGCGCAACTGGGACTATTACTTCGGCCACAACGATCCCTCCAACAACTACAACAATCCCTTCTTCAAGGAAGGCCGCAAAGGCAAGGTCGGCCCGGAAAAGCAGTATCGTAATGTCTATCCCGACGACCTCACCGTGGACCGCGCCCTGGCCTGGATGGCCGAGGATCGCGGCGACAAGCCCTTCTGTCTGCTGGTCTGGTTTGTCGCCCCGCACGAGCCTTTCTTCCGCGCCCGCCGCCATCAGGATCTCTATCGCGGCGTCGTGATTCCCAAGCCCGCAACCTTTGACGACGACCTCAAGGGCTACCCCGGCAAGCCCCAGGGCTTTATGGATGCCACCAACAAGATCGGCACCACCTACTCGCATCCCGCCTGCGGATCGCTCGAAGGCATCGTCAAGGATTACTACGCCGGCCTTGTTGCCGTGGATGAAAATATCGGACGCATCTTCAAGTTCCTCGAAAAGAAAAACATCCTCGACTCGACCGCCATCGTCCACAGCTCCGACCATGGATACTTCCTGGGCGAGTGGCGTCTCTTCGACAAGCGGCTCATGCACGAGCCCTCCATCCGCGTCCCGCTTCAGATCCGTTATCCCCGGCGCATTCCCGCCGGCACCGTGCGCCATGAGATGGTTCTCGACATCGATCTGGCTCCCACCTTCCTCGATCTTGCCGGCCTGCCCATTCCCGCGCACATGCAGGGCAAAAGCGTGCTCCCGCTGGCCAAGTCGCCCGATCCCGCCTTCCGCAAGGAGTGGTATTACGAGTACTTCGAGTGGCCGAACCCCGAATCGGTGCGCCCCCACCGCGGCATTCGCACCGAGCGCTACAAGCTCATCCA
>JARLGF010000067.1 GCA_031296165.1 Occallatibacter sp.
GCGTTAGACTGGTCGCTATTCACAATCAGAGGATCGACTCATGCGGAATCGTATGTTTTTGTGCGCCCTATTCCTGTTTCTCTTTGCAGCATCTCCGCTTCAGCTCCATGCCCAGTTTCAGCAACCCTCCGCCGAAGAACTGAAGATGACCACCGACCCCAAGGCGCCCGGAGCGGCCGCTGTCTTCCTAGACTTCGAGGAAACCACCGACGATCAGCTCCACTACTACAGCTTTTACGAGCGCATCAAAGTGCTTCAGGAGAAGGGCAAGGAACTGGCCACGGTCAGTCTTCCTTACTTGCAAGGCAACTCCAAGATTGGTGAAATCAAGGGCCGCACCATCCATTCCGATGGAACCGTGATTCCCCTCACGGTGAAGCCTGAAGACCTGCTGACGTTAAAAGAGGGCGACAAACAATACGCCCGCAAGGTGTTTACCTTGCCCGGCGCGGAAGTAGGCAGCATCCTGGAAATTCGCTACCAGATCCAATACGATGAGCACCTCTTTTCCTCACCCACTTGGGAGGTTCAGCGCCCGTATTTCGTCCACAAGGCGCACTATGCCTTTACGCCTTTCAAGGGATTCCTGCCCGGCATCCAGAATATGACCAGCAGTTATTTACAGGATTCCAAGGGACACACAGACAACAAACTCGTCTGGTGGATGAACCTGCCCAAGGATGCGAACTTCGTGCACGACGCGGTCGGGCATTTCACTCTTGATATGACTGACATCCCACAAGCTCCAGATGAAGAGTGGATGCCGCCTATCCGTAGTGTTCTTTATAAAGTGGCATTCTATTATACGTTCTCATCCAAAGCAGAACAATTCTGGCAGGAGGAATCGAAGCGGTGGTCCAAGGATGTCGATCACTTTGCCGAGGTTTCCAAGCCCATTAAGGAGGCAGTTTCCGGCCTCATCGCCCCCGGCGACAGCGATCTGGTCAAGGCAAAGAAGCTCTATGCGGCAGTCGAGGCCCTGGACAATACCGACTATTCCCGCAAGAAGACGCAATCAGAACTCAAGCAACTGAAGCTGAAGGTGGCCAAGCGCGCTGAAGACACTTGGGCGCAGAAGAGCGGTTCCAGCGAAGACATTGCTCAGTTGTATCTGGCCATGGCGCGCGCCGCGGGTCTCACAGCCTATGCCATGAAGGTGGTCGATCGCAGCCAGGGCATCTTCGATGCCACCTACTTCAACGTTGACCAACTCGACACCACCCTTGTTCTCCTCAGCATCGGCGGTCAAACAATTCCGGTCGATCCAGGCGAAAAAATGTGCCCGTTCCAGACTCTGAACTGGAGGCACTCGAATGCCTACGGCCTTCGCCAGGATGCGAAAAGCCAGGACCTCTCCAATACGCCGCTCCAGGACTACAAAACCAACTTGATCCAGCGCAACGGGGACATCGCGCTCGACGCACACGGCGCGATGACTGGCCGGCTGCAATTTATCCTGACTGGCCAGGAAGCGCTCCGCTGGCGGCAGAAAGCCCTGGAGTACGATCTGGATGAAGTGAAAAAGCAGTTCGACCGCGAATTGGAATCCACTGTTCCCGAGGGCGTCGAGGCGCACATCGACCACTTCCTCGGTCTCGACGATCCCGACGTGAACCTGATGGCTGTCATCAAAGTGCAAGGAACGCTGGGAGCCGCTACATCGAAACGCCTGCTGCTTCCCGGTTTCTTCTTCCAGAGCCGCGGTCACCAGCCATTTGTCGCTCAGGAAAAACGGTTGGAGCCGGTGGACATGCAATACGGCGAACAAACAACCGACGAAATCGTCTATCATCTGCCCGCCGGCCTGACCGTGGAAGGCGTACCGCAGGATGCAACCAATCTTTGGGCGGGACACGCCGTCTGCATCACCAAAACAGTGTCCGCACCCGGGCAGATTACCGTTGTCCGCAAGCTCGCCCGCGCATTCACCGAAGCTAAGGCCGCGGAATACCAGGATCTTCGCGGCTTCTACCAGAAAGTAGCTGCCGCCGATCAGCAGCAGATCGTCCTCACCTCCGCCGCAACTGCGACCGTGAAAGGCAACTGATGAAACCGCGCCTTCACGGTCCAGCGCTTGTCGCCGTAACTGTTGGAGCGGTGGCAATGCTCGGCTCGCTCCCCGCCATCGCCTGGGAAAGGTCCGAGCCGGCTCCGCAATGGGCCGTGGACGCGGCGAAGACGCCAACGCCCGCCACGGCCAGCAAGGCCGCCGCCGTAGTTCTCTTCCACGAGTACCGGATTATCGTCGATGAGCGGAACCATGCCATCGAGCGGGAACTCTACGCCGTGCGCATTCTGAAGCCGCAGGGGCGTAACCACGCGCATTGCGAAGCTTCCTACGACATCGACTCAAAGTTGAACTACTTTCGCGCCTGGACATTTACCGCGGACGGAAAAGTGCTCCCGGCCAAGGTTGCGGATTTCACCGATCAAGGGGAGGCGGAAGCAGATATTCTGCAGTTCACCGCGCGTGTCCGCATATTGGCTCCGCCGGGAGGAGATCCCGGCGCAGTTGTTGCCTGCGAGACCGAAACCCAGCTCCGGCCATACATGAGCGAGGAACTCTGGCCGATTCAGGATTCCATACCCGTCCTGAACGAAGCACTGGATTTGTCCCTACCTGCCGGGATGCATTTTGCGGCTTCCTGGCACAATTCGCCCCTGATTAAGCCCTCGGAAACCGCCGAGAACCATTTGCGCTGGGAAATCAAGGAGATGCCCGCCCTTGATCTTGAAAATATTCACAACACGCCTGCCTGGAACGCATTGGCCGCGCGTGCTTCCATTCAATGGGGCGATACGGCCGTGCAGGGGAATAACAACCTGTGGCACGCCATCGGGCTCTGGGCGGGAAACCTTGAGCAGGGCCGCCACGACCCGACCCCGGAGATAACGGCCAAGGCGCAGGAACTGACCGCAGGGGCGCCCGACCTCTACACCAAACTCAGCCGCATCACCGACTATATACAGAAGAACATCCGTTACTTCATCGTCGTGCGCGGCATTGGAGGTTGGCAACCGCATTATGCCGGAGACATCTATCGCAACAAGTACGGCGACTGTAAAGATAAAACGACTCTGCTGATCTCCATGCTTCAGGCAGTCGGTGTTCCCGCCCACTCTCTTTCAGTGGACGACCGGCGCGGCTTCATCGATCCAACCGCCCCCTCCCGCTTTGGCGATCACATGATCACCGCCATCGAGTTGCCCGAGCGAGACAACGATCCCCGCCTGGCGGCGCGCGTGAAAGCAGCGAACGGCAAAACGCTGCTGATTTTTGACCCTACCGATGAAGTGACCCCCGTGGGGCTCATTCGCGGCGATTTGCAGGGGGCGTGGGGCTACATCGCCAACGGGCCGGACAGCCAGGTTCTGCAGATGCCGGTTCTCTCTCCTGAGACTGCCGGCCTCAGCCGCAAGGGCTCTTTTACGCTCACCGCCGACGGCGTCCTCACCGGCGATATTGCCGAGGACTTTACCGGGGACGACGCTACAAGCGAGCGCTGGTTCATCAAAGACAACGACACGAAAGAAGTACATGAAAAGCTTGAAAGCGGCCTCGGCTCCGATCTTCCTGGCCTGACTCTCAAAGGGTATGAGTTCCGCCAGACAGCCGATTTGAACAAGCCGCTTGGCCTCGATATTCATATCAGCACAACCAGCTACGCCCATACCGCCGGCCCGCTGCTCCTGTTTCGTCCCCGTGTTCTCGGCAGCCATGTCCGTAAGGTTGCCGATGTGATGGACGGCAAGCCGCGTGCCTACTCCATCGAACTCGGCCATCCCGGACATTGGCGCGACAGCTTCGACATCGCTCTCCCCGCCGGTTATGTCGTAGATGAAATACCCGACCCTGTCGCCGTCGACCTTGATTTTGCAAGCTATCATTCCTCGGTTACGGCCAAGGGCAATCTTCTCCATTACGAACGCGATTACGTCGTCCGCAAGGTGGAAATTCCACCCGCCAAAGCCGCCGCATTCCGCCAGTTTGAGAGCGCAATCGTTTCCGATGAAAAAGGTACCGCCGTCCTGAGGAAGCAGTAGAAACCTTCGGGACACACCGAGGATCGACGCTATCGAAACAAGCGGTGTTGAGGTTTGCATCCCTTTGTGCGCAAAATCATCCATTTGTTTATGAGTCATCCGCTTTTTTCGCCCCTGCAGCTTCGTTCCGTCGTCTTTGCCAACCGCATCGGCGTTTCGCCCATGTGCCAGTATTCCTCAGTGGATGGTTTCGCCACCGATTGGCATCTCGTCCACCTGGGCAGCCGCGCCCAGGGCGGCGCCGGGCTGGTGATTGTGGAGGCTTCCGCCGTTGTGCCGGAAGGCCGCATCTCCTCCGGCGATCTCGGCATATGGAAGGACGAGCACGTTCCCGCCCTACAGCGGATTGTGAGCTTTCTTCACTCCCAAGGCGTCCGTGCCGGCATTCAACTGGCCCACGCCGGCCGCAAAGGCAGCATGTCCGTGCCCTTTGTTGAGGAGCGCCTGCTGCAGCCCGCCGAGGGCGGCTGGCAGCCGGTTGCGCCCAGCGCGCTGGCGTTTTCCCCCACCTACGCCGTGCCCAAGGCGCTTGACCAGGCAGGCATCGATGCCGTCATCGAGGCCTTTCGCCAGGCAACGCGCCGCGCCAATACAGCAGGCTTCGACTTTGTCGAGATTCACGCCGCCCACGGCTACCTGCTCCACCAGTTCCTCTCCCCGCTTGCCAACCAGCGTACAGATGTTTACGGAGGCAGCTTCGAGAACCGCACTCGCCTGGTTCTCCAGGTCGTGGATGCGGTCCGCGCCGAGTGGCCCGCCCACCTGCCGCTCTTCATCCGTATCTCCGCCACAGACTGGGCCGCGGGCGGCTGGAACATCGATGAATCGGTTCAGCTCGCCCGCCTCTTCCGCGAGCATGGCGTCGATCTGGTGGATGTTTCTTCAGGTGGCCAGGTTTCCGACGCAAAGATTCCCGTAGCCCCCGGCTTCCAGGTAGAGTTTGCCACCAGAATCCGCCTCGAAACCGGCATTTCTACCGCCGCCGTGGGCCTGATCACCGATGCCGCACAGGCCAACGCCATTGTGGCCCAGGACGAAGCCGATCTGGTGCTGCTGGGCCGCGAGCTGCTTCGCGATCCCAACTGGCCGGTCCATGCGGCGCACGAGCTCGGCGAGCCTGCAAGCTGGCCGCCCCAGTACATCCGCGCCGCGCCGCGTCACTCGCCTGCTCGCACACCTGTCACCCGTCCTGAACATGCATAAACAGCGCAGGCCGGGACAGATTCCGGCCTGTTTTGCTTGCTTGGCTCACCAAATTGGCGCCCACTCTTCAATTTTGCTTCACAAAGAGTGCAAATCGTGGCCTATACTGCGATTAGAGTGAGGATTCAGCCAGATTCGCGGCGTCCTCGTGGTTTTCCCCTATGGCCTCGCAACTTGCCCAGAAGCGCGCCTTCGACTCACCCACGATCCCCGATCGTCTCTATTTCAAAATTGGAGATGTCGCGCGGATTTGTGAGCTGGAGACGTATGTCCTGCGCTTTTGGGAGACCCAGTTTCCCCAGCTCAAGCCCAACAAGAGCGGAACCGGGCAGCGGCTTTACCGCCGCCGCGATGTGGAACTGGCTCTGGAAATCAAGCGCCTGGTCCACGGTGAGGGCTACACGCTCTCCGGCGCCCGCCAGGCTCTTGAGCAGGTACGCCACCGCCGCAATCCCCAGCCCGATCTTCCCCTGGTTGGCGACGACTCCGGCCAACGTCTGGATGCTGCGGCAGCGGCCATCGGCCGCGCCCGCGCCGAACTGCGCGAGATTGCCGGTTTGCTGGCCTCGCCTGAACCCCGGACGCCGCGCCGCCGCTCCCGCTTGGCTACAGTTCCGTCCCCATCGGGCTCCCTCTTCCCCTCCTAGCGCCGCCTTACCGATGCTCCGCCGAACTCCCTTTCAAGCGATCGAAATCGATTCCGAACCTGGGATCCTCGCGTGTTCCTTCAATGTGGATTGGAACCTCCGTCCCCGCCCCGTCTTTCTTGAAGTAGCGGTCCACCGGCTTGAGCAGCATTCCCTTCCATCCGCCCACCATCTGGGAGACGGTGGCCTGCAGTTTCGCGGCTCCCGTAAAGTTCAGCGCGCCACCCTCCACCCCATACGTGCCCTTCAGGTCAATCTCCGCCCCCGGCACCGTGTACTTCAGGTTGGGGAGCGTAATCACCCCTGCCGCCATCTGAAAATCTCCCTGCATGGTGGACTCGATAGTCGTCGAATCGGTGGTCTTCGAGTCCTTGAGCCGTCCCTGTCCGCGCATGCTCAACTGCGCAATGCGGTCCTGAATCTTCGTGTTGCTGAATCGCGCGTCGTCCAGCTTGAAGCTCCCGTTCAGAATCAGCCGCTCGTGCACCGGCGGGGTCCCTGGAGGAATGTGCAGCTTGGTCTTCACCGCAACCACACCGGTCAGCAGCGGCGTGTCTGAGTGGCTGGCCAGGCGCAGGAAATCCTCAATCCGCCCCCGGTCCACGTTCACCGCGAGATCGATATCGTGTCCGATGCTATGAGGCGGTTCGCCGGCTTCCGCTGCTATTACGCGCACAATCTGTCCCTTCGCGGTAAAGCGCGAGTGCCCCAGTGTTGCCTCCACCGGCTCGAGCCATGTATCGCCGTTGGTGCCGTCGACTTTGGCATGAAAGTTGGTGTGTAGAGGCAGCGCATTGCCAAAGTGGGTCAGCCGGAAATCCGGCGTATCGGTCTCTCCATCCACCACTAGATCGCGCAGCGTGCCCTGGTAATGGCCGGTCGACGAGAGAATTCCCGCGATCCCCTTGAATCCGCCGAGATCTGCGTGATCGAACCGGTAGTTGCCGGCAACCGGGCTTTCGCCTGGATCCCCAAGGACTGGTCCTTGTCCCTGGGATGATTCATTGGGATTTGATACCGGCAGCGGCCCAAAGCTGCCCGTCGTGTGGATTATTCCCACCGGACGTGGATTGGTCAGGTCGGCTTCAAAGCTCATGGGACCGTTGCTGCTGACGTGGGTCAGCTTGAGATGCGCAATTGCGAAGTTCAGCGGCAACTTTCCCGGCTTGCTCGTCTCCAGCACCAGGTTCGCTCCACTGCAGTCAATATTGCCAATTTCAAAGCCCACGAGTGGCGAGCCGCTTTTAGGCTTTGACGTGTCTCCAGAAGCTGCTTGTGCAAAATAGGAGCGAGGGGGTAGATGGATATCCAGCCCCTTCAGTTGAACCAGCGAAATGTGAAACGGTTTTCCTGGCCGGTAGTACAACGGCGCATGAAACCGAAAGTCCGCCAGGCTTATCATCGGCACATCCGGAACTGGAACCGATGCTCCGTCAACCTGACTTGCGGTTCCAGGGGCCAGATCGGGCCGGCGGGCCGGTGGCCAGATCCGTAGCCCTTTCCCCTCGGCCCACAGCCCGTCGGCCAGCGACATATGAAAGCTGTCCAGTTCCACGCGTGCGTGGAAGCGAACCTGCAACTCCTCCACGATGCGGGCGCGCACAAACGGCTCCGCCCGGTGCAGCACCATCGAAACGATTGCGGCAAGCACTGCAACCGCAACCAGCAGTCCGCCTCCAACCCACTTGATCCACCCGTTCCTTTGCCAGAAAGATGCCGACGTCTGTGCCAATTTCGCCTCCCGGCCGGCTTCCATTGTTGCATGGTTGCAAGGCCGCAATTCCTTCGTGTCCGCTCGCTGTTGTCGATCGGCCATTTTCTTATTGGATGCCAAATGCCGTAGACTTCTTGGCACGGATGCAAGCACAAATAGAAAATCTCGTAAAGCTGCAAGCAGTGGATTTGGAGCGCGGCCGCCTCAACTTGGCCGTTCGCGCCCTGCCGGCCGAGATCGTCCAGGCAAAAACCGCGCTGGCCGACACTGAACGCCTATCCGCCGAGGCCTCCGATGCGCTCAGCCGGGAGGAATCTCTGCGCACGCGCCTGGAGCGCGAAATTACCGGACATCGCCAGAAGGCTGCGCGCTTCAAAGTCCAGCTCGACTCCGTCACCACCCCCGCCCAGGCTGAAGCCATTGAGCACGAAATCCGCTTTGAATCTTCTGAAGCAGATCGTCTTGAAAACGAAGAGCTTGCAAGCATGGAACGCTCTGAGGCCCAGGAGGCAGCACTCGCTGCAGCCCGCGCCCAGGTTGAAACTTTAGCCTCAGCCCTCGACAAGACCCGCGCCCGAGTGGCCCTCCGCCAGCAGGAATACAACGCCGAACTGGCCGTCCTGAACAGTGAGCGCGATGCTCTCCGGCCGCTCATCGAGCCCGAAAACCTGGTCCGCTACGACCGCCTCTCCGGCTCCCGCGGAACCGGCCTTGCCCGGGTTGAAAACCAGCAGTGCACTGGCTGCCGCATGGGCGTACGCCCGCAGACGTGGAACCAGCTCCGCGAGGGCGAACTGGTCACCTGCGACAGTTGCGGAAGACTGCTCTATTGGGATCCGGCAATCGCTCCGGCAGACCCTGCTCCCAAATCCCCGCAGCCAGAGCCAAGCGCCGGACGCGCCATCCGTAAAACCCATCAAGCCGGAGACTGATTGTGCAGCGTATCTGTGTGGACATGGACGAGGTCATGGCAGATACGCTCGCCGAACATCTGCGCCGGTACAACCAGACCTTCGACGAGGACGTCGCGCCGCAGGACCTGGCCGGAAAATCCCTCTGGGAAATCACGCCGCTCGATCGCCAGCAGCAGCTTCGCGACTTCCTTGACGCTGAAGATTTCTTTGAAGACCTGGCCCTCATGCCCGATGCGCAACCGGTGCTCAAAGACCTCTGTACCCGCTTTGAAGTCTTTATTGCCACTCAGGCCATGACCGTGCCCAACTCCCTCGGGCCCAAGTACCGCTGGCTGCAGCGCCACTTCCCTTTCATTCCGCCCACGCACTACGTTTTCTGCGGCAACAAGTCCATTCTCCGCGCCGACTATCTCATCGACGACCTGCCTAAAAACCTGCAACGCTTTGAAGGCCAGGGCATTCTTTACACCGCTCCGCACAACGTCGCAGCCACCGGCTTTGTACGCGTCGATAATTGGAAGCAGGTTGCGGAGTACTTCGCCGGAATTCCGAACGCATGACCTGCGCACTTGCCATGATGTATAAAACGAAGAAAGCCTATTCACATTCACATGCAAAAAAACTATAAATGGTACGTCATCGCAATGTTGTGGTTTGTCTGCTTTCTCAACTACGCAGACCGCCAGGCAATCTTCGTTCTCTTTCCCCTGCTGCGCGTTCAGTTTCATATTTCGGATATGCAGTTGGCCCTGCTCGGCTCTTCCTTCATGTGGATGTATGCCGTATCCGGCCCCATTGCAGGCTGGCTGGGCGATCGCTTCTCCCGGCGGGGATTGATCCTCAGCGGGCTTATCTTCTGGCTGTGCGTGACCGCTGCCACCATCGTCTCGCGTAGCTACTGGCAACTGACCATTTTGCGCGCCTTCAGCGGCATCGCGGAGGCCCTGTATTTTCCGGCTGCCATGTCGCTGATCAGCGGCTATCACGGGCCCGATACACGTTCCCGCGCCATGTCCCTCCACCAGTCCGCGGTTTACGCGGGAACCGTGGGCGGTGGCGTAATCTCCTCCGTGATTGCCGAACACTTCGGATGGCGCGCCAACTTTATCCTGCTGGGCTGCATCGGCATGACCATGCTCTTCGTTTTGCTGTTGTTCCTGAAGGAGCCGCCGCGCAGCTTCTGGACCACTCAGGAAACCCCCGGTACAAAACAGCCTGCGCACATGCCCCTGCGCGCCATGCTCGGTGACATCTTCGGCTCGGTCCTCGTGCTACGCCTGATTTTTGTCTTCATCGGTGCGAACTTCGTGGCCATGATCTTCCTGGTATGGCTGCCCTCGTTCCTCTACGGCAAGTTCCACATGAGCCTCTCCATGTCCGGCATCAGCGCAACCGTTTATCTGCAGGTGGCTTCAATCGCTGGCGTGCTGTGCGGCGGCGTTCTGGCCGACCGGATGGCGCACGGCGGACGCGGCGGCAGAATGCGCGTTCAGGCCCTCGGGTTGATTGCCGGAGCTCCCTTCCTCTTCCTTACCGGCTGGACGCTCTCGATTCCCATCCTCGTCATCGCCATGATCGGCTTCGGCTATTTCAAGGGAATCTACGACTCCAACATCTGGGCATCCCTGCATGACGTCGTGCGTCCCGAGTGCCGCGCCACCGCCGTAGGCATCATGAACTCCCTGGGATGGCTCGGTGGCGGCATCGCGCCGCTGGCCATCGCCGCCGCTTCGCACCACTTCGGCATGGGCGTCTGTCTCAGCGCCACCTCGCTGGTTTATCTGTTGGTTGCCGGCGTCCTGCTTTGGAATGCACGGGTCGCCTCACGCATGCGCGAGGCGCACACGGTTGTTCTGCCTTGAAATTGCGCTGCTCGACTCGGTGTAGCCTATCGGTGTGATGTTTCGCACCGTCTCACTGCGGGCGGGCCACGGACAATTCACTTAAGCGATTTAGTTCCGTACGATGGTGCTGCTGGAATTTTGTGCATGCGGCCTTCAGCGCTGGTTTCTATGCAAATTTTCAAGTTGCCTGATCGGTAAAAACCGGCAGAATTCGATCAAAAATTGTTTGAGAACCGTGAGACAGAGGAAATAACAAAAGATGAATGTAGGAACAGAAAAAATGATCCGGGAGCGGTGGTTCAGCCCGGCTATCGCTGCGCTGTTGTCCGCCGTTTGCATTTCTGCAGCGGCGTACGGGCAGAATCCATTGGCGTTGGTAGCGCCCGTGGTGCCTTTGTCCAATCCGGCGGCTCAGGCCGTGGTGGACCGGCTCACAGCGCTCGGCAGTGGTTTGCCGGATGGCGCATGGCGCTACCATGCAGGCGATCTGGCCCATGGAGAAGACCCGGCGCTGGACGACAGCGCGTGGCAGGTTGGCCAGGGAACCTATGACACACCAGACGGCAGCGTCTGGTTCCGGCGGACACTCGTCATTCCCAAAACCTTTCAGGGTTATCCGCTGGACGGCGTCCGTCTCTTCTTTCAGTTCCATGCCAAGGCGCATGGAGCCACGCCGGAGATTCTCTATGTCAACGGACGCCGTCTGGCGCTGGGCGAGGATCTCGAGCCGGAGGAACTGTCCATCACGCCGGGAGAGACCCTCCACATCGCCGTAAAGGTGCTGCAGACCGCGGGCGACAAGCACATTACGCCCGCCAGCTATATTCTGCGCTTCTCGGATACGCGGCCCAATCCAGCCGACCTTGGCGATGACCTGCGCAGCGCTTCCGCGTTACTGCCGGCGCTGACCTCGGATGCGGCAACGCTGGCTTCAGAGCAGAAGCTCTTGATTGACGCCGCTTTGGCCGTCGATCTGCATGCTCTTGACGCCAGCAACTCTACCGCCTTCGATGCGTCGCTCCTCCGCGCCAAGGCGATACTGGACCCGCTGCGGCCGCTGATCCGCAAGAATACCATTCTGCAAACCGGCAACTCGCACATCGACACCGCATGGCTGTGGCCCCAGACTGAAACCGTGGACGTGGTGCGCCGCACCTTCTCCACTGCGCTGCAACTGTTGCCGGAGTATCCCCACTACACGTTTTCGCAATCGGTAGCTCTGTATGGCTCCTGGATGCAGGACAAGTATCCTGAAATGTTTGCGCAGATGAAGAAGCGCACGCAGGAGGGACGCTGGGAACCGGTCGGCGGCATGTGGGTTGAGCCGGACCTGAATATGCCGGACGGCGAATCGCTGGTGCGCCAGTTGCTCATCGGCAAGGCCTTTTTCCGCACGCAGATGGGCGTCGATGTCCACATCGGCTGGAACCCCGACTCCTTTGGATACAACTGGCAACTGCCGCAGATTTACAAGCGCTCCGGCGTCGATTACTTCGTCACCCAGAAGATGGGATGGAACGACACCAACCATCTGCCGCTGAAGCTGTTCTGGTGGCAATCGCCCGACGGCAGCCGCGTGCTGACTTACTTCCCAAATGCCTACCACGAGAGTACCAATCCCGTGGATGAATCGCAGGAGATGGCGAAGGCGGCGATGCAGGTGCCGGGCGAGAACACGATCATGCGGCTCTACGGCGTGGGCGACCACGGCGGCGGCCCGACGCGCGTGATGCTCGACGACATTGAACATTCCATCCGGCCCGATGCGCTCCTGCCCAAAGTTAGTTTCTCTACTGCGGCAAACTTCTTCTCTTCTGTTCAGTCCAATCTAGCCAATCCGGCAACTGCGCCGGTGTGGACCTACAAGACTGTGGCCGCGGACCAGGCCAAACTGCCGGCTTATCAGGGCGGGCCGCTCAATATTCCCGTATGGAACGATGAGTTGTATCTGGAATTCCATCGCGGCGTTTTCACCAGCCAGGCCGCGCACAAGCGCTATATGCGCGTCTCGGAAGAGAACACGCTCGACGCGGAAAAGTGGGCATCTCTGGCCTGGCTCGGCGGCCAGACATATCCTGCTGAGCCGTTGCAGGACGCATGGAAGAAAGTGCTGGTGGGCCAGTTTCACGATTCGGCTGCCGGCTCGGGCATCGCCGTCATCTATGCGGACCACGCGCGCGATTACGAGTCCGTGCTCCAGACAGACAGAGAAATCACCGCGCACTCGCTGGATGAAATCGCCGCTCATGCCGACACGCGGACTCCGGCAGGATCGGTTCCAGTGCTGATCTTCAATCCGCTGGCCTGGCAACGCACCGACCTGGTTGAGGCCGAGGTTCAACTGCCCGCCCCAGCCGCCGGCGGCATTGCGGTCCATACTCCCGAGGGCAAAACGGTCGTCGCGCAGGTGCTTCACGAAGACAAAGCAACGTCGCGCTATCGCCTGTTGCTGCGCGCGGACGATGTGCCGTCGCTGGGCTTCCAGATCCTGCAGGTTGGCGCGGGAAAGAGTGTTACCGCTACTGACCTCCATGCCAGCGGAACAACGCTGGAGAATGCGCTGCTGCGCGTCGAGGTCGATCCCGTGACCGGCTGCATCACGCACTTGATCGATAAGAAGACCGGCTTCGATTCGATTGCGGCCGGAGGTTGCGGCAACGATCTGCAGACGTTTGTCGATCTGCCGCAGCGCTACGACGCGTGGAACATCGACGCCGACGCCCTGAACAAGATGACGCCGATTCGCACCGTGGACTCCGTGAATCTGGTGGAGCAGGGACCGCTGCGCGCCATCCTGCGCATTCAGCGCCACTGGAGCCATTCCACCTTTACGCAGGACATTACGCTCTATGACGGCATCGGCCGCGTAGATGTGCGCAACGAGATCGACTGGCATGAAAAGCATGTGCTGCTGAAAGCTGCATTCCCGCTGGCTGCCTCCTCTACCGAGGCGACCTACGAGATTCCCTACGGCGCCATTCAGCGGCCAACCACGCGCAACAACCTCATTGAGCAGGCGAAGTTTGAAGTGCCCGCCCTGCGCTGGGCCGACCTGGGCGACAGTCAGCACGGCTTCAGCCTGCTGAACGACTCCAAGTATGGCTACGACGCGGTAGGCAATCTGCTGCGCCTCTCGCTGCTGCGCTCGCCCACCTATCCCGATCCCAATGCAGACCAGGGCACGCAGCGCTTTACCTACGCGCTCTACCCTCATGCGGGATCGTGGCAGCAGGCCATGACCATGCGCAAAGGCTACGAGTTCAACTATGGCCTGACCGCGATGCAAACCACAGTGCACACGGGCGCGTTGAAGACTGCACAATCCTTTGTGAGCGTGGACGGCGGCAATGTTGTGCTCACGGCCATGAAGAAGGCCGAAGAGAGCAACGATCTTATCCTGCGGCTATTTGAATGGCAGGGCAAGGCAGCCACAGTGCGCATTACAGCGCCGGGTAAGCCGGTCAGCGCAGAGGAGGTTGGCATGATGGAACAGGAAAGCCTTGGCGCGCTGCCTTTGAGCGACGGCAAGATCGTCCTGGACATCAAGCCCTACCAGATCCGCACCATTCGCGTGCATTACGCGGATGCGGCGCAGGTATGGACGGCAGCAAAATAGCAGCCTGGAGCATTTCTGCCAACGAAGCCGGCGTTCTCATCGACGCCGGCTTCGTTGTCTTTGGATCAGGCTGAGGGAGCAGTATTACTCGGGCGCAGGTACCATCCCGGAAGATTCTTCTCGCGACGAAGGCCGCGCGTCCATCCGCTTCAGTTTCTGCTGCGCATCTTGGAAAGAAGCCGCAGCATCTCCAGATAGAGCCAGACCAGCGTGACCATGATGCCGAAGGCGCCATACCATTCCATGTATTTGGGAGCCCCGTACTGCACGCCCTGCTCGATGAAGTCGAAATCGAGCACCAGGTTCATGGCTGCGACTCCCACGACGATCAGGCTGAAGCCGATCCCGATGGGCCCGGAACCGTTGATGGATATAAAGTGGAAACCAAAGAATCCCAGCAGCATTTGCAGCAGGTAAAAGACCATGATGCCGCCGGTAGCCGCGACGACTCCCAGGCGAAATTTCTGCGTCACATGGATCAGTCCCGAGCGATAAGCCAACAGCAGCACGAAGAGCGTGCCAAAGGTCAGGCTCACAGCCTGAATGGCAATGCCCGGATAACGCAGGTCCAGGAGCGCCGAAACGCCGCCGAGCACCAGGCCTTCCAGCAGCGCGTAGATGGGCGCCGTCACCGGAGACCACTCCTTCTTGAAGACGGTGATCAGGGCGCAGATAAATCCGCCGAACACCCCGAGGAGCATCAGCGTCGACACGTCCGAAAAATCGCGCGACTCAGTGAAAAGATGCCAGGTCCAGGCTGCGGTCGCAATGGCGCACACCAGCAGAATGCCGGTCTTGTTCACGGTACCGTTCAGCGACATCCGGCTGGTCGCGTCAATCAAACCGCCATACTGGCTGTCGGAAAGGTTGTGAAACGTGTTCTGGCTTAGTGCCGGATTGGATGTCTTCATCAGTGCCATTTATGCTCTCTCCCTGTTGTAAAGCCGGGCTGTGTCTCGCCGGCGCTTGTCGCGTGAAAACTCAATCTATGCTTCAATTTTAGACTGTTGCGGCGTGAAATCGTCAGATGCCCCGATCGCAGTGACTCGAACGCCTCAACTGCATAAGCGATTTCTCGGACGGTCCAGAGCGGAGCAGAAATTGCGACGAATGAAGCTTGGTCGCAATCTAGTAGGAAGGGGCAGCGCGATGATTTCTTCATTGACAACTAGCCCATCTGTGTAGAAACTACAGACCAACCGGAAGGGAACGTGCGCGATGACAGGACGTGCAAATAATTGTCTATGAGAACAAATAGCGCATTATTGGTTTTGACGCTCTGTCTCACTTGCATTGTGGTGCGAGCGGAGGACAAGAACCCCGAAAGCAAATGCCCTGTCGTCATCGACCACGTTGAACTAAGCTATAGCCATCAGGGCGAGCCGTCCAAGCCTCAGCTCCGGGTTGGGTTTAGGAACAACGCAGGCAAGCAGATCTCGGCGGTCACGTTCGGTTTATCGATACTTGATTCCGGCGGCTATCCTCGTTCCTACCCGGACAGCCTGACGTATGGCGAAGGCTTGGAGGCCGGCCAGAAAAAGCTGTTCGTGTGGGATCTGGCATCCGAATCGGTCGACATTCATCGTGCAGGTGAGACGGTCGTTGTGCAAAAAATTGAGTATGCCGATGCTACAGGCTGGACAGACGACGGCTCGGAGTCCTGCATGCTCAAGATCGATTTTCACGCCCGATGACGCACGCACCGGGTATTCTCTGCGCTGGCGCAACCGGACTGCTGGCATTATGTTGCCAGTGGAAAATGCGCATCCAGGGCAATGTCTTCTCCCTATTAACATCTGGGGTTGTATCGGAGGTACCGTATGACGCATCGTTCAGTTCTTTGCTTTGTTCTGTCGATAGGCATGGTTTCAGGCCTTAAGGCGCAGGCGGGCGCCACTCCAGTTGCGAATGGCGGACTGAAGACGTACACCGTTCCTGCTGGGACCAGGCTTCTGCTTTCACTCAAGCATGAAATCAGCACGCGCGTCGCAAGACCGGGCGACCAGGTATATCTCGTGTCCGATTTTCCGGTGGTCGAAGACGGCGCGGTGGTGATTCCTGCTGGCATGTACGCAAAGGGAACCATTGACAGTGTGCAGCGCCCAGGCAAGGTGAAGGGACGCGCGCAGCTTCAAATGCACCTTACATCGATGATCTTTCCAAATGGCGTAGAAATTGCTATTCCCGGTTCGCTCGACAATGTCCCCGGCTCAACGGGGGCAAATGTCAAAAACGCCGAAGGAACTGTCGAGCAAGCGGGGACCAAGGGACGCGATGCCCAAAGGGTCGCCAGCAACACGGGAGAAGGGGCAGCGTTGGGTGGCCTTGTGGGAATGGGAACTGGGAGTGTGGGCCAGGGCGCAGGAATCGGCGCTGGCACAGGAGCTGCAATAGGCGTTCTGACTACTCTTTTCACGCGAGGGAATGATGTTGTGTTTCCCCAGGGCACAACGTTGGAAATGGTCCTCAGCCGGCCGCTCGTCGTGCGACAGGAGCAACTGGCTGGAATGCCCGCCTACACCGGAATCGCAACATCCGCGCCGGCGCCTGCCGGTTCGCAGCAATCGCCCGCGGTCACGCCCAAGCCGAATAACTAGGACGAACCGTTGCAGGCCGTGCGTCTACCTGTTTGTCTCGCCGGCCGGCGATGGAATACGTCGCTGCCTTCCGCAGCCGCCCAGCGAATTCATGGTGAACCTGCGCGGCCCACATGGGAGAAGTAGCCATGATCTCTCTGGCAGGGTGGATGACACCCACGCGAAGTGTGGGGATGGCTGCCTACCTGTTTGCCGCGGCTTCATGCAGTATCGCGTGGGCCAAAAGCCGCGGAACTCCGCCCCGGCGGCGACTCGCTGCGATTCTTGCTGCCCTGGAAATTAGTCTCTTTCTTGACATGGCGTTCAATGGCCGCTGGCTGCTGCACGATCTGCTGGAAAACAAAGCCATGGCGGAGAACCTCTACGCCCAGCGCGTTGCTCCGCAGCTTGTGGCGCTGAGCATTTTAGCTGTGGCCGCGGCAGTTGGAATGGGGTTGACCCTGCACGCTCTTCGCGGCAGGGCCGGTGCATCCGTGGCCATTTGCGGCGCGATTCTCTCCTTGAGTTGCTGGTGTGCAGAGGTCATTTCCTTGCACGCCGTCGACGCAATATTCCACGCGGCCGTTGGCGGAATCATGCTCGTGAGCCTGATCTGGGTAGCGGGCTCCCTGATGACCGGCCTGGGCATTCTGTGGGACTGACCATGCCGCCATTCACTCAGGCGCCAGTTGTGGTGAGACGCCGCAATCTTCCCTCACAGATTCTTGACAAAGAAATCGGTGAGCCGCTGAAAAAGGATAAGTCGCGCTCCGTAATCCTCGAACAGATTCCGGCGATCGGGAAATAGCAGCAGGTCGGCATATTTTCCATTATCTAAAAGCTCGTCAAGCAGCATCAGGGAGTTTTCCTGATGCACCGTCTCGTCCAGTGTCGCCTGTGCCAGCATGAGGGGAGCGTTGAGGTTCTTGGCATTCTCCAAAGGAGAAGATGCTAGCCACCCGTCCTGGTTGCGTTCTGGATCTTCTAAATATCTCTCGGCGAAAACCGCGTCGTACAGATGCCAATCCGTGATTGGAGAACCGGCAAACCCGGCTTTGAAAAGCAGCGGGCGGTCGAGCATGCCGTGCAGTGTCAGGAAGCCTCCGTACCCCCATCCGCATATACCGATGCGTGTCTTGTCGATCCAGGGTAGAGAGTGCAAATACTGGACTCCGTCCCGAAGGTCGGCCATCTCTGCCCCTGAAAATCGCAAATGCACCGGTTCCTCAAACAGATGACCGCGCCCTGCGGAGCCACGGTTATCTACAGCAAATACGATATAGCCCTTCTGCGTCATCAGTGAAAACCACTGAGAGATATCGCCGCCCCACGCGTCGCGTACAATTTGCTCGCCGGGCCCGCCGGCAACGTAGAAGATCACCGGGTATTGCCGCGCGGGGTTAAAGTTCGAAGGCTTCATCATCCAGGCATTCAACTCCAGGCCCAGGTGTGTCTTCACGGTTAGGTACTCAATTGGGCTAACCAGGTTTATAGCCGCGTCGTCGGGCGCCTTGTCGCTGAGGCTGGCAATCCGGCTTCCATCGGTTCGAAGCAACTCCTGTCGTGGGCGTGTCGCGTGGTTGGACCAGGTATCCACAAAAGCATCGCCAGCGGGTGAAAAAAGCAGATCGTGAGTTCCTTTCTCCGGCGTGATGCGCGTCAAGCCGGAACCGTCCTCATTCACGCGATACAACTGGCGCTCCAAAGGACTTTCTTTCGTAGCGGTAAAGTAGACAGCACCCGCGGTTTCATCGCTTCCAACCAGCGAAGTCACTTCCCAGTCGCCCTGTGTAAGCTGGGCAAGTTCGCGCCCGGAAATGTCATAGAGATACAGATGGCGATGGCCTGAGCGCTCACTGGACCAGAGAAAACGGCGCGCGTCTTTGAGGAAATGCAGGTCGCGGCTCAGGTTAATCCAGTAGGCATCCTTCTCGGTCAGGATCGTGCGCACCTTCCCCGTGGCTGCGTCCGCCAGTAGAAGATCGAGTGTTTTCTGGCTGCGGCTGAGGCGCTCGATAGCAAGGTGTTTACCATCCGGCAACCACTGCACCATGGGAATATACGCGTTCGCCGTACTGCCGAGGTCGATCTGAAGTGCCTTGCGGCCAGAGACTGCTTGCACGAAAAGATGAACTGTGGGAATGGCCCCGCCGGGTTTCGGATAGGCTATCGAGCGTTCATCGCCATCGGTGCTGCGCAGAGAGTATTTGTCGACGGCGCTATCGTCGGTCTCCATCCAGGCGATGGCGGATGAGTCTGGCGACCACCAATACGCCGAATGCAATCCCAATTCATGAAGATAGACCCAGTCCGGTTCTCCCTCTCTCAAAGCGTTTTTCCCAGCTGGTGTAAAGGCGTGAGCCACGCCGGTTGTGGCATCTGCCAACCAGAGAGTGTGCTCCATGAGAAAGCTGACAAAACGGCCGTCAGGGCTGAACTGTGGATTGCTCAGGTCTTTCTTGTCGGTCACAAGCGGCCGCGAAGAATGGGCATCCAGATCGTACCTTGCGAGCGATGTGCCGCTGCCAAGCAACAGAGCATGGCCATTGGGAGCCCAGGCATAGTTCTGTAACTGTCGCGCACCATCGTCTTCTTCCGCGCCTGGCGCTGTATGCAGGCGCGCGCCGCCCAGGGCTGAAGTTATCTGGGCAGCGGAGACAAGAAGCTTTTGGTGGCCAGTAGCGGTATCGATACTCCATATCTCGGCGCCTGGAGAACTTTGTTGAGATATGCCCGGCCTGGTATCCGTTCGAATAAAGCTGAGACTCTTGCCGGAGGGGTTCCAGGCCAGATTTCTCGGCAGTGACTTGCTCTGCTCACGCTCTTCCGCGATGCGGACAATAGGAGACTTGGTTGGCGGTACGTACTGCGCCGCCAGCCTTCCCGCTCCCCCCGCCAACGGTATCCAGAACAATGCGAGAATCAACTGCCACGAAGACTTGCCGATTGCCATGCCGATCCACATCCTCCACGACGAGCGTGCATCCTTGCGGAGATTGTAGCAGCCGCATAGTTCTCGCGCGGTCCGTCGAAACAGGTTGCGCCTTACCGGCACATTGAACAAAAGACGAGTTGGAGGCAGGTGCAAAAGAGGTATAACTCGACAATAAATTGCCAAATTACATTGTGACTGTTATGTGTTACCAAAAATTTGTATATAACATTGTTTAACTGCTTTACAATCTTCTTGTCTGCATTCCCCAAAACTGCAGACAACTTTTTCCCAATTCGCTTGCTGCATCAGTGAACAACATAACAATAGAGGCTGTCCCAAACGAGTCCAGCTCATAAACCGAGCGAATTTCTTGCGCTCCGGCTCGACGACGAAGGGATAGGTTGGATCCGGTGAGATGGAGATTTTCTTCCCCATCCCTGGCGCCATCAAGTCCCTCTAACACTCAACTCTATCGCTCGCCCTTACGGATGAGCGGACGGCGGAGCTGTCGGCATAGTAAGGTTTGCCGGCAATCAGGGATCTCAAGACCAGCGTGCCGGCGAAAAGCAACGAGAGTGTATGCCCTGGCTCTCGCTCAAATATCGAAATGGACCAGTAAGGATGGAATCCGTATGTCAAGCTTGCATGAATCGCGCGGAACGGTAATGGGACTGAGCACGGGCCTGCGGGCACTGTTTGCAACCGGGCTACTTCTGGCGGCCGGCAGTTTATCCACTCACGCCCAGGTCAGTGTGACCACCTGGCGCAACGATATCGAGCGGACAGGACAGAACCTCAGCGAGACCATCCTCAATACCTCCGATGTAAACACCACGCAGTTTGGCAAGCTCTTCTCGCAGGCTGTGGACGGATCAGTCTACGCACAGCCGCTCTATCTTCCAAACGTGTCAATCGGCGGGCAATCGCACAATGTTGTGTTCATTGCTACCGAGCATGACAGCGTATATGCCTTCGATGCGGATAATAACGGCGGTGGCAATGCGAGCCCTTTGTGGTTTGCCTCGATGCTAAGTACTGCGCACGGAGCCGCGTCGGGCGCCACCACGGTTTCATCGAATACAGTGGGCACCGATATCGTCCCCGAGATAGGAATTACAGGAACCCCGGTCATCGATCCAACGAGCGGCACTCTGTATGTGGTGAGTAAAACCCAGGAAGGCAGCAGCTTTGTTATGCGCCTGCACGCCCTTGATGTAACCTCGGGAGCTGAGAAACTGGGGGGGCCGGTAGCCATTACAGCAACGGTTTCCGGGACCGGAAATGGCAGCTCCGGCGGCACCCTTTCCCTGGACTCCGAATGGGAAAACCAGAGGCCTGGTCTGCTCCTGCTCAACGGCATTGTCTATATAGGTTTCGCTTCTCACGGCGACAACGGACCGTGGCATGGCTGGATTCTCGGATACAACGCAGCGACTCTGCAGCAGACAGGCGTATTCTGCACGTCTCCGAATGGCGTCGGTTCTGGAATATGGATGGGTGGCGCCGGTCTGTCGGCCGAAGTGCCTGATCCCGTCAATCACCCGTATGGCCGGATGTTTATAGCTACAGGAAACGGCGACTACACAGCCACCACGCCGTATGCCTTCGGCATGGACTATGGAGACAGCGTTCTGAACCTGGATCTGACCAAGGGCGTGCCGACCATCCAGGATGAGTTCACGCCTGCGAATCAGGCCCAGTTGGATGCATACGATGGAGATCTGGGAGCAGGTGGAGTCTTGATTGTTCCCAACCAGACCTCCGGCAGTTACCCGCATCTTTTGGTCCAGGCTGGAAAATCGGGCGAAGTTTACCTGCTCAATCGCGAGAATCTTGGGGGATACAACACCGCCGGCGATAAAGCAGTCCAGGGGATTACGTATGCGGTCGGGAACGTGGGCTCCTGGGTAATGCCTGCATATTGGAACGGAACAGTTTATTACTGGGGAACAAAAGACACTCTCAAGGCATTTCCACTGGTAAACGGACTGCTGACCGGTCCCACCGCCACATCCGCCGAGACGTACGGCTATCCCGGGGCGAACCCTGTCATATCGGCCAACGGGAATACGCAGGGAATTGTCTGGACCATTGATTCCGATGCCTATGTGACTTCTGGCTCCGCCATTTTACAGGCTCACAACGCCAGTAGTATTTCCACCACGCTTTATTCAAGCAGTACAAACTCGTCGCGCGATAACCCTGGTCCCGCGGTCAAGTACACCGTGCCGACCGTGGCCAACGGCAAAGTATATGTCGGTGCGCTCGGGCAAGTAAGCGTGTATGGATTGCTGAATGGGCAGCAACTTGCCTCGAATCCCGTGTTGAGTCCGGGAGCAGAGAGCTTTAGTAGCAGTCTTTCCGTGAGCATAACGGACGCGACACCGGGCGCAACAATCTACTACACCCTCGATGGCACCGCGCCTTCCGTGTCCTCTCCCGTATACACAACTCCCATTATCATCACGGCAACAACGACGATACAGGCCATGGCGAGTGCTCCCGGCTACCTTCAGAGCGCGGTAACTTCTGGAACGTATGTCGACTCCACGCAGGCCAGTACGCCAGTCTTCGATCAGGGCAGCGGCACCTTCGCGCAACCTCTTTCCGTAACCATCAGCGATTCCACTGCCGGAGCTTCGATCTACTACACGACCGACGGAACGACACCAACCACCTCCTCGACTCTGTACACCGGAGCGATAACAGTAAGCACCACGGAAACCCTGAACGCAATCGCTGTAGCCCCGGGCTTTGCCAACAGCAGTATGGCAAGCGCAACCTACACCTTGAATATTGGACAAACGGGGATTAACTTCCCGGTTGGCTTTGCGGGATCCCAGGATATCTTGATCTTGAATGGAAGCAGCGTCCTGGACGACTCCCGTCTGCAAATGACTAATGGCTCGACAGGGCAAGCCGGAACAGCATGGTACTATGCGCCTGTAAATGTTCAGGCGTTCACCACTGACTTCAGTTTCCAGTTATCCAACCCGGCAGCCGACGGAATTACATTCGCTATCCAGGGAAATTACAACTATTCTTTGGGTTACTCTGGATCGGGACTCGGGTATCAGGGCATCCCAAACAGCCTTGCAATCAAATTCGATTTCTATAACAATGCGGGTGAAGGTCCGGATTCAACCGGCCTGTACACCAACGGCGTCAGCCCGACCATTCCCGCCATTGACCTGAGCGCAACGGGCATCGATCTGCACAGCGACGATACCATGGACGTTCATCTGGCCTATAACGGAACCATTCTGTCCATGACAATCACGGATATGGTAACCGGAGCGGCTTATTCCAAAAGCTGGACGGTAAACATCCCTTCGATAGTAGGCGGAAACACTGCCTATGTCGGATTTACAGGCGGAACAGGTGGACTAAGTTCCAGCCAGAAGATTCTGACGTGGACTTACACGCTCGGATCGAACGCTTCACCGGTTTCGACTTCGCCGGCCTTTACTCCGCCCGGTGGATCGTACGCCACGGCGCAGTCGGTGAGCATTGCCAGCGACTCCACAGGCGCAACCATCTATTACACCACCAACGGAACAACTCCAACAAAGTCGTCGCCGGTCTATAGCGCTCCCCTTACCATAAGTTCCGCCGAGACTTTGAAAGCAATCGCAGTAGCTTCCGGATATGGTTCCAGCGCCATGGCCACCGCAACTTATAGTATTGCGCCCATTCCAGCAGCTCCGGTTTTATCTCCGGCCCCCGGCACTTATACGGCTGCGCAAACAGTAAGCATGACTGAGGCTACTGCGGGGACCACCATCTACTACACAATCGACGGAACCACGCCTACTACCTCGTCTGCCGTCTATAGCGCTCCAATCACCGTAAGCGCCAGTGAGACGGTGCAAGCCATAGCTGCGGGAACCGGCTATAACAACAGTCCGGTCGCGGGAGGAACCTATACCATTGCAGCCCTGCTGCCAGCGCCGACGTTTTCTCCCTCGGGCGGAGTGTATGCTGCAGCACAGACGGTTACAATCAGCGACGCGACCGCTGGCACGATCATCTACTACACCGTCAATGGAACCACGCCTACTACCTCGTCTACCGTGTACAGCGGCCCAATCACAGTAAGTGCGACAGAAACCTTCGAAGCCATCGCGGTGGAGACGGGCTACACCAACAGTCCCGTCGCCACCGCCTCCTACACCATTGGCTCAGGAACCACAACTTTCATCAGCTATCCCAGCAACGGATTCACGGCGACCAACCTGTCTCTGAACTATGGCGCGTCCGTAACCGGCGGATTGCTGCAGTTGACCGACGGGGGAACAGGGGAAAATCGCACCGCATGGTTCTCCACGCCCGTGCCGGTGCAGAGTTTCATTACCGACTTCACCTTCCAACAGTTGAATGCCACTGCGGACGGCATGACGTTTGCAATTCAGGGCAGCAACATCTGGGCGTTAGGTTACTCCGGAGGTGGACTCGGGTATCAGGGAATTCCAAACAGTGTCGCGGTCAAATTCGATCTATATGACAATGCCGGAGAGGGGTCGGATTCGACGGGACTGTATTCCGGTGGAGTGGCGCCCACGCTGCCTTCGGTCAATCTGAGTTCTACCGGAATCAACCTGCACAGCGGAGACGTGATGCATGCGCACATGGTCTATGACGGGACCAACCTTACCATGGCGCTGACCGATACTGTGACCAACGCCACGGTGACGGAAGTGTTCCCGGTGAATATCCCTGGCCTGGTGGGAGGCAATACGGCCTACGTTGGGTTCACCGGCGGTACAGGGGGCATGAGCGCAACACAGAAAGTGTTGTCTTGGACATACACAGCGCCCTAGTACTACAGTTGTTGATCGGAAATTCCGGAGGGAGCAGGGGGGCCCTGAAACAGCTCCGTCGGCGCGGCCATCGGGGAGTGGCATCCCCTGCAACGCCTATGACAACTCTCCTTAATTTCTGAACCCGCTCCAGGCATCTGCAAAAGGGAACAGGGAAGTATCGGGAATATTCCCTGTTTCCTTTTGCAGAGAATTACCCTCTCTTGGCGCACAATCTTTTCAGGGTGATTTTGTTTGAAGCCGTTGATCGAATTCCGCAGGGAGCAGGCGGCGTCAACCCCAGGTCTTTGCCGCTTTTTCTTGGCCCAAAGGAACTACAACTGGAGACCTTTTCAACTCGGAATAAAAGGGCTAAATATCGGAATGCGGTACAAAATATCAAAAAAGTGCCAGAAATCGACCGTAACCCCTTTATTATCTAATTTTTGGCATATAACCCCTTTAGAATCTAATTTTTGCGGCGATGGCCCCTCGCATCTCGTTGAAACTGGAGAACTTGACTAAATACATAGGGGGAGGGGGGGAGGGGTAATCAGATAATCAACAGATCGCTTCCCTTGCAGCCCAAATAACCCCTCATGGCCATTCCAGAATTGGTAGAAAGCGAAGCCCGCGCGGCCATCGAGTAGCAGCGGCCCTGCAAAACGTCCCTAGAGCTAAAAGGAACAGACTCGCTCCATCCTTGGTGCGACGCTGTCATGGTGTGCGCTCATAGTGCGCTGCGGAAAGGCATGTAAACCTGCCTCTGCGGAGCGGATGAGGCTTATCGGCAACAGGGCCGCATGCACCGGGAGGCCACTCGATGGAAGTCGCAACCACCAAGCCCTTTAATACCGAGACGTTTCTCGCAACCGAAGGTCCGGGAAGAAGCATTAGCCGTCACGCAGCCAGGCAGTCTTTCTTTACTCAGGGAGACCCCGCCGACGCTGTGTTTTATCTCCAGAATGGCCGGGCAAAGCTCACCGTCATCTCCAACCGAGGCAAGGAGGCGACGGTTACTCTGCTTACCACAGGGGACTTTTTTGGCGAGGAGTCCATGGCGGAACCCGGGGAGTTGCGCACGTCCACAGCCTCGGCACTTTCCGTCTGCATGGTGCTCCGCATCGAGAGGGAGCGGATGCTCCACACGCTGCATGAGCAACATGCATTCTCTGACTTCTTCATGAAGTTCATCCTGATGCGTGGCATCCGGACCCAGGCTGATCTCGTCGATCAGCTTTTTAATTCCAGCGAACGGCGACTGGCGCGGATACTGCTGCTAATGGCCGATTTTGGCAAGCCGGGTGAGCCGGAGCCGCTGATTCCGCACGTAACCCAGGAGACCCTTGCAGAGATGATCGGCACCACCCGTTCCCGCGTCAGCTTCTTCATGAATCGCTTCAGAAAGCTCGGCTACATCACCTACAACGGCCGCATCCGCGTGAACTTGTCGCTGCTCAACATGGTCCTGCAGGATTCGCTGCCGGAGCAGAATGCAAAGCGGCCTGTACTGCTCGATCCTCCGCCCAGGCCCGTGCAAATCCACACGCGAGCCAGACTGGTTTGAGCTGCTGCTGGCTCTGGAATTTCGTCCAACAAGTCTGAAGCAAACCTGAACCATCATGCACCATGGAGATCTCATGTCATTCGGAATTTATGCTGCCGGGTTCGTCATCCTGATCGGCGGGCTGGTATACGCTGCGCACCTGGTGCGCATGCCTGCACACTGGATTATCGCTGGCGTGGTGGTCATGACCGGCATAGGAATTCTATCGACTGTAAAAGCAACGCGGCAGAAAGACTCTGCCAACTAAGGATTGCTGCCTAAATCAGTTCCAGCGCAGCCAGCCCTTTGCGGGGCGGAATGAAGCTCTCGGCACGCCAGACAATGGCGAGTTTTTCACGGCTTAGCAGCTTGCGGATCTGGCTGCGTGCGTGGTCGGCCCAGGGCCCCTGATTGTCCAGCCGTGCATACGCCTGCCAGTGGCGCAGGGCAGAGCGGTGATGCCCCTTGCGCTCGTAGGCCAGCGCCAGGTTGTAGTGGGCGTCGGCGTAGCGGGGTGCCAGCACAACGGCTTTTTGGTAGGCGGCGATGGACTCATCAAATCGCTCCAACTCGTCCAGTACGTTGCCCAGATCGAAAAAAGCCAGCACATAACCGGGGTCGGCCTCGGTTGCCCGGCGGTAAAGCCCCTCGGCGCGGTCGTATTGGCGCAGATGAAAATGAATGGTCCCCAGGTTGATATACGCCGCTGCGTACTCCGGATCGATCTCCAGGATCTCCTCGTAAAGGGTAATCGCGCGCTGCTTTTCTCCTGACTCCTCGGCCTGCACCGCGGCCAGAAAGCGGTCCTGAATCCCGCGCAAACCGGTGGCGCCGGGACGGCGCAACGGAGACACATCCGAGGCCGCCGATGGCCGGTCCATCCGATCCATCCGGTCAAGACGCTCGAAGTCGAAGAGCAACTGGCGGCTGATAGGATCGACCATGGCCCCGTGGTGGCGGAAGGCCAGCCGCGTTCCGGTGCGCACCAGGCAGGCCTCCAGCAGCGGGTTGGCCATGCCCGCCACCGCCTTCATGGCTACAATCGAGTGCCGGATCGACGCCGCGGACACATCTTCCTCGCGCAGAACGCGCAGTGTCCGCAACTGCCCGAGATCCTGAAAGGTGTAGGTCTGCTGCTGGGGAAATATTCCGGCTCGCTCCCACCCCTGCAACTGGCGGGAGCTGATCTGCAAGATGCGCAACACGTCCTGACGGCTATAGCTGGTCACTCTTCAATGCTCCCGTGAATTGCCCGGCTCGGTCGCAGATCTGGAATTCCTGTGGTACTCCCGGATTCTGGACTCCCCGGACTCGGCTCTTGGAACAGTTACTGAGAAACCGCTCTTGCTGCGATTATGCCAAGAGTATGAGTGGATAAGCAGACCGCAACTACCTCCAAATCAAAAATACTCGTGGAAAAAAGGGTGTCTGATTTGGTTCACGCAGGGTTCGGATGTCTGCATGCCTGTGGAAATCTAAGCAGTAAATCGATAAAACTCTTCTAAATCCCCAGTGAAACCGGCGATAAAGGCAGCAAACCAGTGTTCTTGCAAGGGATTGGCAGGAACACAAAAGCACATCCGGCGCCTTACGATGGCCATCGAAAGGCGCCGGATGTTTGCAGTTGGAGCCAGCGCCTGTTCACACTACTGGCGTGGCCACCGCGTCAGTAGTGTGAACAGACCCTAGCTATTGCCAGCCGCCGCCAAGCGCGTTGTAGATTTGGACCAGGGCGAGCACCTCACTGTAGCGTGCCTGCGACAGGCTCAATTCGGCGGTGTAATAGTTCGTTTCATTGGTCAGTACCTCCAGATAGGAGGTGGCGCCCGCTTCGTAGCGTACATGCGAGAGCCGGGCCGCATCCTGTGCCGCCGCGGTCAGAAGCTCTTGCTGCTCGCGCGTTTCCCGCGATTTTTGATAGGCAACAAGAGCATCGGAAACATCGCGGAAAGCGCCTTGCGTTGTCTGCTGATAAGCAAGCAATGCCTGACGCTGCTGCGATTCGGTAACCAGCACGTTGTTGCGAATCCTGCCGCCCTCGAAGATGGGCTGCGACAGGGATGGGCCGACACTCCATAGTCCGGCAGGTCCGCTGAACATGCTGGTAAGCGCTGTGCTTTGGTAGCCTGCCGTGCCGGTCAGAGAGATAGACGGGAAGTAGGCGGCCTTCGCCACACCGATTCTCGCGTTGGCCGCGATCAGTGTTTCTTCCGCCTGACGAATGTCGGGCCGCCGTTCGATCAACTCGGACGGAAGCCCGGCAGGTATCGTGGGAAGAAGCGCCTGCTCGGCCAGCTTCTTTCCTCGAGCGATGGGACCAGGATTCTGCCCCAGCAAAATGGAGATGTAGTTTTCCTGCTGCTCGATTTGCTTTTCGAGCGTAGGAATTTGTGTGGAGGCGGAGTAGACGAGCTGCTCGGCTTGCCGCACATCCATCAGCGGCGCCGAACCGCCGTCGGCAAGTGTCTTGGTCAGGCGCAGGGATTCCTGCCGGGATTTCAGCGTTTGTTGCGTGATTTCCAGTTCCAGATCCAGTGTCCGCAGTTGGAAGTAGGCGCTCGCCACATTGGAAACAAGCGTGCGGATGACAGCCTTTTGTCCCCATTCGGTTGCCGCCAGATCGGCGCGCGCCGCCTCGGTTGCCCTCCGGTATTTTCCCCAGAAGTCCAGTTCCCATGAGGCGCTCAAAGCCAGTTGGCCGGACTCTGCGCGATAGACCGGAGAGAGAGAGGTCTTTTCGCTACGCACCGAAGTGAACGCGCTGGAGGCCCCCAGCGAAGGCAATTGATCGGCATGGGTAATGCCGAGCTGAGCCCGCGCCGCAACCACGCGTTCGGCCGCGATGCGCGCATCGTAGTTGTTGGCCAGCGCGGTGCGAATCAGCGACTGGAGCTGTTCGTCCTGGAAAATCGTCCACCATTTTTCATCGCCCAGGCTTTTCTGAGCATTGCTCTTCTGTGCATTGCTGGATGCCTCCAGTTCGGGGGCCTGTCCCCGGAAGCCTCCGGGGGCATTGACGGCCGGCCGCGCGTAGTTTGGTCCCAGCCTGCATCCGGCAAGCACCAGCATGAGCGAAAGACTGAGTGAAATGCTTAGTGTTCTCATTCGGCCTCCTCTGTTTTTTCTTGCAAAGCAATTTCCTCAGTGTGCTTCCAGCCAAAATGTAGCGAGAGCCGCTCGAAAAGAGTGAACGTGACAGGGATCAGGAAGATGGCGATGCAGGTTGCGGCCAGCATTCCTCCAATGACCGTGGTGCCCAGCAGTCGGCGGCCCTGAGCGCCCGCGCCCTTGGCAACCCAGAGCGGAACGCACGCCAGAAGGAAAGCGAAGGATGTCATGATGATGGGCCTCAAGCGCAGCCGGGCGCCGGCCAGCGCGGCGTCCACAACGCTCTTTCCGCGGTCATGTTCCAGCTTGGCGTACTCGACAATCAGAATGGCGTTCTTGGCTGCCAGTCCAATCAGCATGACTATGCCTATCTGCGCATAGACATTGTTTTCCATGCTGCGGCAGGTAAGCGCAAGATAGCCGCCAAACATGGCGACCGGTGTGCTTAGCAGAACGCTGAAAGGCAGACTCCAGCTTTCATAGAGCGCGGTAAGAATCAGGAAGACGAACAACAGCGAGATGCCGAAAATCTGGCTAGCGCTGATGCCCTTCGCGGCTTTCTGCTCCTGATAGCTCATCCCCATGTAGTCGTACCCCATCTCCGAAGGCTGCGTCTGGGCAAATACTTCTTCCAGAGCCTTCATGGCCTGGCCGGAACTGTATCCGGGAGCCGCCGCCGCCGTAATCTGGGCTGCCGGGTATTCGTTGAAGTGCATGGTGAACTCTGGACCCGTTATCGGTTTGACACTCGATACGGCATCCAGCGGCACCATATTCCCGCTCTCATTGGTTACGTAGAATTGCTTGATGTTGTTGGGGTCGGTTCGCGATTTTCCCTCAGCCTCTACATAGACCTGCCACTGGCGGCCAAAGCGGTTGAAGTAGTTCACCATGTAACCGCCCATGAAGGTCTGCATGGTCGTATACACATCGTTGAGGCTGACATGCTGCCGCAGAACCTTATCCTTGTCGACATCCGCGAAGAGTTGCGGGACATGCGGAATCATAGTTGTGAATATCGAGGCGATTTCCGGACGCCTGCGCGCCGCGGCGAGGAACGCATCCGTGTTGTCGGAGAGGTAGTCCCCACCCTTTCCGGAGCGGTCTTCCAGGACGAAGGACACGCCACCGGAGGAACCGATTCCCGGAATAGCGGGCGGGGCAATGGCAATGGCTTGACCGTCCGGTATCGCGGAGAGCCTCTGATTCAACTGGAGCTGAATGGCCGGAGCCAGCAAGTTCGCGGCATGGCGTTTGTCCCAGTTATCCAGGCTGACGAAGAAGAAGGATGTGTAGGTGTTTTGCGTGCCGCTTATCAAGTCCAATCCACTGATGCCAGTGGCCGCAATCACGCCCGGCGTGTGACGAATAATATCCTCGGCTTTCTTGGTGGCCGCCAGCGTGCGTTCCAGTGAGGCAGCCTGCGGTAGTTGCAAGCGGACGTACAGACTTCCCTGGTCTTCCTCCGGCACAAAAGAGGTTGGGAGCCTGCCGACGAGGAAGAACGCAGCCCCCGCCATCAAAGCAAGGAAGACCATGCTGAACGCGCTCTTGCGGATCATCCAGCCGGAGTACTTGACGTAGCCGTTCTGCGCATGGGAAAAGGTTCTGTTGAACCACCCAAAGAAAGGTGCGAATGGCCCATGGACCTTGCCGGGCTTCAACAGAAGAACGCACAGTGCCGGGCTCAACGTAAGAGCGTTGAAGGCGGAGAAGACCACGGAGACAGCAATGGTCACCGCAAACTGCTGATACAACCTGCCCGTGATGCCGGGGACAAAGGCTGTCGGAATGAATACGGCTGCAAGAATCAAGGCAATGGCAATGACCGGACCGGAGACTTCCTCCATGGCTTTCACCGTAGCGTCGTTTGGCGACAAGCCCTCTTCCATGTGGTGTTCCACCGCTTCCACCACGACGATGGCGTCATCGACCACCAGGCCGATGGCGAGAATCAGGCCAAACAGCGACAGCGTATTGATGGAGAAACCAAGAAGCGGGAAAAGAATGAAAGTGCCAATCAATGAAACAGGCACAGCCGCCAGCGGAATCAGGGCTGGCCGCCATCCCTGGAGGAAGATGTACACCACCAGGACGACAAGAAAAAGAGACTCAAACAGCGTCAGAACAATCTCGTGCATGCTGGCGGTAACCGCCAGGGTGGAGTCATAGGGGACAACGTACTGCATATCCTTCGGGAATCGCTGGGAAAGCTCCGCCATTCTGGCGCGTACTCTCGCAGCCGTTTCCACGGCGTTCGATCCCGGCAATTGATAAACCGTCATGCCGCCGGCGGGAGCGCCATTGTAGTCGGCGCTGACGTTGTATGTCTGCGCACCCAGCTCAACATGCGCCATATCCTTCAGGTGCAGAATAGACCCATCCGGATTGGCGCGAATTACGATATTGCCGAAATCTTCCGGCGATGCAAGCCTGCCCTGCGCACGAACCGTGTAAGTGAATTCCTGGCCTTTCGGCACGGGTTCTCCGCCGATCTGTCCGGAAGGATTGACCTTGTTCTGCGCCTGGATTGCTGCAACGATCTGGGGAACTGTCACCGACAGATTGGCCAGTTTCTCCGGCTCCACCCAGACGCGCATCGAATATTCGCCACCCAATGCCTCAACCCGGCCTACACCGGGAACACGCGCAATTTCGTCTTTCAGGTTGATAATGCCGTAATTGATAAGGAAGTTCCGGTCATACGTGCCCTGCGGCGATATAAGGGTGAACAGCATCAGGGGCGTAGACATGGACTTCATGACCTGCACGCCCTGCATGGAAACCTCGGTCGGCATTTGAGACGCGGCTTGGTTGACGCGAAGCTGCGTGAGAATCTGATCGATATTCGGATTTGTCGTTACATCGAAATCCGTATACAGCGTTGTCCAGCCATTGCTCGCGTTGGTGGAATACATATAACTCATGTTGTCCACACCGCTCATCTGGCTTTCGATCGGGGTCGCAACAGATTGCTCCGCTGTCTTGGCGTCGGCTCCCGGATAAATGCCGCGCGTCATAATTTCAGGTGGCACAATCTCTGGATACTCTGCCACAGACAGAGTGAGCATCGAGATGGTGCCAACGAGAACCATCACGATGGAAATCACAATTGCGATGATGGGGTGCTTGATAAAGAATTTTGAGATCATTCGTTCCCTTCCATCTTCGCAAGGGTCGGATTGACGATCATACCGTCGCGTACCTTGGCGTTACCTTCTGAAATGACCTGTTCGCCCGCGTTCAGGCCGGACTCGATGATCCACTGGGAACCAACGCGCTGACCCAGCTTCACGTTGCGCACGGTAACCTTGTTGCCCGCGCCAACCACGGCAACCTGATAGGTTCCCTGCAACTCCGTAACGCAGCGCTGCGGAACCAGAACGGCGGAGCGGTTCACGGCCGTGGCCGCGTGAACCCGCCCAAACTGTCCGGGACGAAGGATATTTCCCGGGTTCGCGAATGCGGCAACCAGCTTGATGGTGCCTGTCTGCGGGTCGATCTGGCGGTCCGTAAAAATGACCTTGCCCTTATGCGGATATAGCGTGCCGTCGGCGAGTTCCAGTTGCAGTTCCAGATCCTTGCTGCGTTTCTGCTCGCTGATTTTCGTGGCCACTTGCGGCCCGCTAGCGAAGCGCATGTACTCCTGTTCGCTGATGGCGAAATAAACCTTGATGGGGTCCACCTTGGAAACCGCGGTCAGCGCGGTGCCCGGTGCAACCAGGTTTCCCATCTGCGTGGTGGCAATGCCGGCAATGCCATCGGTCAGCGAACGGACATGGGTGAAATTCAAATTGATCTGAGCTTGTCTCACCGTGGCTTCCGACGCCTGTACCGTGGCCGCGGTCTGCCGCTGTTCCGCGACTTCCGAGTCAAGCTGGCTCTGCGCAATGGCGTGTTGCTGCGCCAGGGGCGTATCGCGCTTTACATTGATCTCGGTCAGCGCCAGCTTTGCCTCCGCCTGCGCCAACTGCGCTTTGGCTAGATCCAGATTGGCCTGAAATGTCTGCGGGTCGATCTGAAACAATACCTGATCCTTGCGGACATAAGAGCCCTCGCTGTAGAGCTGCTTGATCAGATACCCCGTCACTTGCGGCTGAATCTGCGCATTCACGTAGCCGTCCAGCGTGGCAATCCAATCCCCGTTGACTGGAACATCCCGCATGGTTGCCTGCACCATCTGCACCTGCAAGGGGGGCTGCGCCGCGTTTTGCGGCTTGCTCTTGCACCCGCACAATATGGCGGCAGCTCCAAGTAACACGGCGAAGCACAACCATGTTATGCGGCGGCCTGTATGTCTTCCTTCGCTTTCCGCCGCTGCTGCGTGGGTCTTTCGCGGAAGAGATGAAGGCTGATCGTCTTTTAAACGTGATTCATCGCGCCAGTTCATTAGGAGTACCTTTCGTTGTTATTCACTCGTTGTCTTCCAGGATGGCCGTGCTCCCCGGAAATCTGTTCGGCGGCAGCAGTTTGCCGTTACCGGGAATCTGCTGGTGTTGCCTGGCTGGTTTTTCTTTCGCATGCATCATGCATGGGGCAAGGGCGGAGACGCATCGTGCGGGGGCTTTGCACTGCTCCGCGCGGCTGCAGAGTTTGCGCCGCGTTTCATTGCCGCCCGCCGCAGGTGGAGTCGCTGGCAAAGATCCTTGCCATAGGCGTTTTGCGTTATGAATGTTGAGCCAAGCTGGTTTAGCCATAGCAGCGCTTCTTCGCCAGGCAAATCCACGTAGAAGACATGCTCGATATTGAAAACGCATTTTTTCCCGGGACGAATTTTCTGAATGACGCGCATGAGTTCTTCAACCCATTGATCGCCAGCCAGGCGTCCCTCCAGCACGAACAGGCATTCGTCGTCGCTGGCGGGCATTGTGATTCTAAGCATGACCGCTTATATGCACGTTCGTAGCCATTGGCTCACAGACCCGCTTCGTGCTGAGTTGTAAAGAGATAGTGCGGACTATGCGATGAAGCAGAAGCAGAGGTGACTGCCGGTATATCGGTAATTGCCGATATACCGGCAGTCACCTCTCGGCAGCATGGAAAGCCGCCTAACGGCTATTTGTGGAGTTCGCAGCGAATCGGTACACGGTGCTCTGTCCAAACTCCGCAAGGAACAGGCCCTGGCTCATCCGGCGTATTCCGGCTTCTGAATCCCGAGTCTCTCCATCTTGCTTTGCAGTGTGGTTCGTTTCAGCCCCAGCCGTTCCGCGGCCCCGCCTGGCCCGGCGATTCTTCCCTGCGTAGCGCGCAGCACCTGTACGATTGCCTCGCGCTCGGTTGCGTGCAACGTCCTCCCTGACAGGCTCTTGGGAAGCACGCGGCGGTCCAGCTCGGAGATGGGAGCGGCCAGCGTTTCCCCGCGCGTAAGAATCACGGAACGCTCGATAAAATTCTGAAGTTCGCGCACATTCCCCGGCCACGGCCAGTTCTTCATGGCCTCCATGGCCTCGTGCGGAATCACGCGAATGGACTTCCGCATTGCCCGCGAAAAGGACGAAACAAAGTACTGAACCAGCAGAGGAATATCGTCTCCCCGGTCGCGCAGCGGCGGAATATGAATGGGAAATATGTTGAGCCGGTAATACAGGTCCTCGCGGAACTCCCCCTTGCGCACCATGCCGAGCAGATCGCGGTGGGTGGCCGCAATCAGCCGCATATCCACTTTGATGGTTCGGTTGCCGCCCAGCCTTTCAAATTCTCTCTCCTGCAGCACCCGTAGAAGTTTAGGCTGCAATTCGGGATCGATGTCTCCGACCTCATCCAGAAAGAGGCTGCCTTCATTGGCTAGCTCAACCCGCCCCCGCTTTTGCGCGAGCGCACCCGTGAATGCGCCCTTCTCATGGCCGAACAACTCGCTCTCCATCAAGCCTGAGGGAATCGCCGCGCAGTTCAAGCGCACAAAGGTCCGGCTCTTCCGCGAACTGAGATTATGAATCGCGCGCGCAATCAGTTCTTTTCCGGTGCCGGTCTCTCCCACAATCAGAACCGTGGAATCGGTGGGCGCAACAATCGAAACCTGTTCAAGCACCTTGCGCAGCGAGGGGCTCTTCCCCACAATGTCTTCAAAGTTGTATTCCGACTGGATCTCCGACTCCAGATAGATCCGTTCGTCTTCCAGCCTGTTGCGCGTCAGGCTCAGGTTCCCATAAGCGAGGGCATTCTCCAGAGCCAGTGCAATCTGGTTGCCCACTTGAGCCAGAAGATCCAGATCGGACGTGCTGAAAGCATTCTCCTGCCGGCTGCCCAGCGAGATAATGCCCAAAGGCTTCTTTGACCCTAGAAGGGGAACGCTGCCGATACTCACAATCGATTCGGAACGCAAATGCTGAGATCTAAATTCCGGCCAGGATGCGATTTCTTCTTTGCCAAACACCATGGGCGCCCTGGTTTGTATGCGCTGGAGATCGTCCTCTGTCAGGTTGGGAGTCGAAATATCTTCCAGGAATCCTTGTGTTCCCGGAAAATCGAACAAAACACATTGCAGTTGCTTGCAGCTTTCATCGAATAGCCAGAATCCCGCAAATGCATTCTGAAAGTATTCGCGAATGGATATCGATGCCGCGCGAAACAGATCGTTCACGTCGAGGTGCGTGACGATGTGATTATTGATCTCCAGCAGCAACTTCAGCCTGTCGCGTTCCCGTTCCAGTTCCTGGTGATACTTTTCGGCGGACTCAAGGGCAAGTGCGCTTTCCAGCGCAATCGAAACGTGCGCCGCCACTGACCCCATCAGTTCGACATCCGCACTGCTGTATTGCTCGCGGCCGCTCACACCAAAGATCAGCACACCGAGCTTTCGCCGCGAACTGGAGATCGGAAGGATATAAGCACTGAGAGCTTCCGGGCTTGCCGACCGCACGGCTTCAGCAAACTTCGGAATCTTCGTCCACTCCTGGCGAATATCCGGAACAAACACTGGCTGCTGCTGCTCCAATGCCATGGCGACGGCTGTACTTTTAAACGGCAACTCGGTTCCAATCTCGATGCCGGGATCGTATGTGCCCGCCTCCAGGGCATACAGAAGCGTTGTCTCGGTCTGCTGGTTCAAAAGCAGCAAAGCTATTGAATCGAACGAAAGAACTTTCGAGAGCAGAGCCGATATGCTATGCAGAACTTCCTGTATATTCGGCTCTGACGCAATAGCCGTCGATACGCCCAGCAGAGCCCTGTATCTGCTTCTGTCTGCCAAATTCGAATCGTCTCTGCCCATCGTCTTTCACCTGTAGCGGAGCGAACGCACCTGCTTATGCCATCTACACAATCTCCATTCTAGCGGTCAAAGCCAGTGCGCCTTGCCCGCAGAAATCCGCATCGGCTTACCGCGTGCCATACCCCACCGCCTGTGTCCGCCCCTGAAAAAATCAACAAGGGTTCACCGCGGTCCTCCAACAGATCGAGCCTTGCCGGGATCATGGAAGATGGCGTTTCCTTGAGGAAAAATCTACTTGGCAGCAAGGCGCTGTTGCACGGCGATTGGAGAACCGCTATAGTCGGCCTCGCGCTGTGCACGAGGGCAACCTGAGAACTTCCAGGAAATCTGCCGATACCGTGTAGACACAAACCCGGCCGTATTTGCGGATTATCTATAAGCTATTGGTTCTATGGAGCCGACGGTCAGAGTCGAACTGACGACCTGCTGATTACGAATCAGCTGCTCTACCAACTGAGCTACGTCGGCTTACTGCTCATCAGATTGTATCGTTGCGCCGGGGGAAGGTAAAGCGGCACGCAGCGCGCAGGGCTATGCTGCTCCCCATGTGCTCCCCATGCAGAGCAACCAGTTCATGGAATGGCGGTGATTTACCCAGATCTACCGCGGGAAAAACGGCGGCGAGCCGCTCAACCTGGCTGCCGGTTCTGCCGATCTGACTGAAGTCGCGCGCCGGTCCGGTGCTGGAAGGCGTCCATCCATCCAATCGGTGGCGCTGTGAAGCCTGTAGGCAGCGGTGAACTGAACGTGTGGGCAGCTCTGAACTGAAGCGGAAGCAGAGCTGAACGGCATTTCGGCACACCCCGGCCAGGAAGTCCGCTAAAAACGGAAAGAGCCGCCCGGCAACAGGGCAGCTCTTTCCTCAGGGAGAATAGTTCCAACGGAGGCAAAACCATCAGAACTTTCTGGCTGCATAGTAGGAGCGAGGGAAGGGAGTGTCAAGGAGAAATCGAAGACGAAATAAACCTTTCCAATTCAATGACTTGCAAACCATTTTCCAAAGAAGGCACAAGACGCCTTTTCGGCGTATCTTCGCCTTTTTGTACCCCCTGAATCCCGTCTTTTCTCAGGGTTTTATTGGGTTTACGCCCTGTTTTCCACAGGTTTACGCTGCCATTAACCCTTCGGATGCGGCTTGTCAACCGTCTCGTCCAATCTCTCCCTGTCGTCCCGCAAATCGATACGAATAAACTCCTCGTCGTAGACTGAAGAAATAGGCCGTCCTCTCGCAATGCGGTACAGTGCCCTGAAGCCCCCCAGGAAAAATCCCAGCAGTACCGCGGCGCTGGCTCCGATAATCACCAGCGAGGCGATGCCCATCAGCAGCCTTCCCGTCTTTGCGGTCTCTGACTCCATTGGCTGCGGGATCGACATGATGTTGGCTTCGTAGTTCACCGATTCCAGCAATTTGTGGCTTTCGTCGGGAATCGCGTCGCCCGAGACCAGAATCACCAGCGGCCCGCTGCGGCGCACCTCCAGCGAAGCCTGGTCGGAGTCTTGCAGCGGCTTGGGCCAGGCCGGCTGGGCCTTGCTGCCGGCCTGGATGTAGGCGCGAATCTTTGTCTCCTGCGCGGCCGCCATCTGCGGTGTGGGGTAGTCGATGATGGTCAGCGTGGCCGGACCGGACGTCAGCGTGTAGTTTGCCGTTGCGGTCTCCGCTCCGCGATCGAAGCCCACCACCTCCGGCGGCAGCACGCCGCCCGCGCCTGCATAGCTCGCCGGTCCAACCGCATAGTGTGTGGTCTGTCCGTCCAGTGAAGCTGTTGGCAGGTTGCCCAGAATGGGAGGCGCAACCGACTTGATGCCGCCGGGTACAGGCAACTGGCTGGCCAGTTCGCGCAGTTGTGAGCCGCACATGGGGCCGATCCGCGAGAATTGTGCATCCACCAGCGTGTTGCCCTTCCAGAAGATCACCCGGTTGTGGCTTGAAGCCGCTCCCGTGCCGATTTCCTCTTTCGGCCAGCCGTTCTGCCGGTAGAAGGTATAGGCGCCGTAAGCGCCGCTGGCGTCCTGAAAGCGCAGCGCGCGCAGGCTCAGCGTTTCGCCCTCGTGCTTATAGCTGGCCAGCGCTCCAGCGGTAAAGTCGAACTCCTTGAGAGCTGCCGCATTGGCCGGGTCAGCCTGAGCCGGGTCGGTTACTGTCTTGGGCTTGTCCGCTGCAACCCATCCTGCAAAGGCGTCCGGCAGCAGTGCCTTGGGCACGGGGGGAATCACCAGGGGCATGGCGGACTGAGACGAAGAGGCTTTTGCCGGCGCGGACTGCGCTTCGGCTGAAGCTGTGCTCCCCATGAGAGCCACCGAACAAACCAGAATTACAGACAAACGCATCAAGAAAACACTCCAGACTTCAGGGTACACGGTCCCCTTGCCGCCTGTTGCTGGCGGCAATCCCTCTCTACTTGGACACTGGCGGTCCCGGAAAGGTTCCTGCGGCCGGCTTTTGTCATCCCGATTGGGGCTACGCGTCGGTGCTCTGACTTCACCTGCACGACTGCCAGCGTATTGGCAGGCACGTGCGCTGGTCAGGCATGTTCATCGCCGCAACCCGCCACAGAATCATCCCACACAATTCTGCGCGGCGCTCACCCCCGCCCACCACGCATCGAAGGCTGCCAGCGATCGCTCGCACACCATCCGGTGCCGCTCCTTCTTGTCGCGCACCTTTTTGCGCAACTCTTCTTCAAGCGGCTCCAGCAGGTCGAAGGTAATGTTGGCGGGTTGAAAATCCTTCACATCGGCGTGCGTGATGTAGTGAACCAGCGAGCCAAGCCCGCTGGCGCGAGGAACGGCCGCGGGGTCCTCGCCGCGTGCCAGCGCCGCCGCATAGATCCCCGCCAGCAGCCCGGTGGCGATCGATTCCGTGTAGCCCTCCACGCCGGAAAGCTGTCCGGCAAACATCAGCCACGGGGCTTTCCTCAGCCGCAGGGTTTCGTCCAGCAACAGCGGCGCCTGGATGTAAGTGTTGCGATGGATCTGCCCGTAGCGCAGGAAGCGCGCGTTTTCCAGGCCCGGAATCAGCCGCAGCACACGAGCCTGATCGCCAAACTTCAAATGGTTTTGAAAGCCCACCAGGTTGTAGCTGTCGGCGCGCAGGTTCTCCTTGCGCAGTTGCACCACGGCCCAGGGCGTCTTGCCGGTGCGCGGGTCGCGCAGACCCACCGGCTTCATGGGGCCAAAGCGCAACGTGTCGCGCCCGCGCCGGGCAAGTATTTCAATGGGCAGGCAGCCTTCAAAGTACTCCAGCTTCTCCCACTCTTTGGTTTCGGCGGCCTCTGCAGTCAGCAGCGCATCCAGAAAGCGATCGAACTCCTCGCGGTCCATGGGGCAGTTGATATAGTCGGCCGTCCCTTTGTCCCACCGCGCCGCCATGTACACCCGCTCCATGTCGATCGACTCGGCATCGACGATAGGCGAGATCGAATCGTAAAAAGCCAGGCGGCCTGAGCCGGTAATGCGCTCAATCTCCCCGCTCAGCGCGTCGGAGGTCAACGGTCCGGTAGCCAGAATCGTCAACCCATAACCCGCCGCATCCGGTCCTGGCGCTTCCAGTTGCGTCACTTCTTCGCGGATCACGCGAATCGCAGGCTCCGCGGCGATTGCTTCCGAAATGCGCCGTGAAAACTCGACGCGGTCCACGGCCAGCGCATGTCCGGCGGGTACGGCTGTCTCATCGGCAATGCGCAGCAGCGCAGAGCCGGCCTTCCGCATCTCCTGTTTCAGAAGCCATGGCGCGGTGTTGGGCGATTCGCTCTTCAGGGAATTGGAACAGACCAGTTCGCCAAAGTCCGTCGTCTGGTGGGCCGGCGTCAGCCGCGGCTGGCCGTCCACCATGGCCCGCATCTCGTAAAGGTCCACCTGGCAGCCCAGGCGCGCGGCGGTCAGTGCTGCTTCAGGACCGGCTAGTCCGCCGCCAATCACGCGTATTTTCACTGTGCGGCCTCGATCGCCTGTCTCGCGCCAACCGGCTCGGTATTCCCCGCCAGCCGCTCCAGAGCCTCGCCGCTGAGGCGCACATTGCGCCACTCGTCCAGAAATTCTGCCCCCATCGCGCGATAGAACTCGATTGCCGGGGTATTCCAGTCCAGGACCTCCCACTGCAGTCGCCGGCAATTTTTTTCAATCGCGACGGCGGCCACCTGCTTCAGCAGCGCTTTGCCGATGCCCAGGCCGCGAAACTCCGGCTCGACAAAAATGTCCTCCAGGTAGATTCCCGGTCGGCCCATCCATGTGGAGTAGTTGAAAAAGTAGAGAGCAAAACCGGCTGGCCGGCCTTCATGCTCCGCCATCAGGCAAAAATAGAAGGGGTTGGGTCCAAAACCATCCCGCAGCAAGCCTGCTTCGGTTGCCGTCACCGCGTCCGGTTCGCGCTCGTAGGCGGCCAGGGCGCGAATGAAAACCAGAATCTGGGGTATATCCGCGGGCGTCGCGGAACGAATCGTCATTGCCATATCTTCATTTTAGAGTGTGATACAGGCCACACCAAACCGTACTCTCCAGGCACTAACATGAGATTGTGAGCGCGCCCGGCGAAATCCGGCGCGGAATCCCATCGTCGGGAGATGCAACCTGCGGTCGGGGTTATTCGTCAACTCTGAACAGCAATAGTGCAGCTCATGGTGCCAGGTTCTTCGCAAATCATGCGATGTCCCCTTGTGCCGGGGACTTGATAGGATTTAACTTGGGTTCTGCTACTGGATGCATTTTTGCGAGATGGCTTCTGCGCCACGGAGATTGTCCGGTCGCCGATGCATCCGGCCGACGGAGTCATTGAATTTATGCGGTAGTTGTCTGCCAAGGGGCATTTTCCTGCAAGGGCACGCAAGCTTAAGTATGGCTATAGGCGTTCACCCATGCGTGTTGGTCAATTTTGACTTATTTGAGCTTGCGCGCCGTTTCGCTCGCGCCGCTCCCAAGGAGAAGAACATGAAACGCACCATTTCACTTTGGCTTGGCTTGCTGGCATTTGCTCTCATGCCTGCGCTTGCGCAACCAAACATGGGTAAGATTCACGGCCATGTGGTCAATCCGACCGAGGCGCCCCAGGGCAGCGGCACGGTGAGCCTTTCCACCGACGGCGGCAACACCTTGAAGTTCTACTTCCCGGTCAGCGCCAACGGCGAATATGCAGGCTCAGCGCCCGCGGGCAACTACATGGTGGTTTACCGCGACGCCGATACGCCTCCCGGAAAAATCGTCGACTCCTTCAAGGGAGTCAAGATCGTTGCTGGCGAAGACACGCTGCAGGACATCGACATGTCTCGCAAGGAATTCCTCGACAAGATGACGCCTGATCAGAGGAAGCAGTTGGAAGAACTCAAGAAGAACAACGCAGCTGCAACCAAGGCCAACCAGGTTGTCAATAACCTCAACGCCGATCTGCGGACTTCAAATCAGGACATCCACGATGCCGGGGCCGCGCGTGCAACGGCCATTCAGACTCTGGGCGCAACCGCTTCCAGAGCCGATATCGATGCCAAGGAAGCAGAGATCAAGACGGCCAAGTACACCGACGTTGAAACCCTGATGCTGAAAGACACCCAGCTCAGGCCGAACGAGGCCCTGATGTGGACCACTCTGGGGCGCGCGCAAATCGGTCTGAAGAAGTATGACGATGCGATCGCGACCTACAAAAAGGCGATTGAACTGGAATCTGCAAACAAGAAGCAGCGGCCTGACGTTCTCGGGACCAGCAATGCCGGCTTGGGTGAAATTTACGCGCGCCAGGGCAAAGTGCCTGATGCGAATCAGGCTTATGACGCCGCCGCTGCTGCCGATCCTACGCGGGCGCCTTTCTACCTGCTCAACGAAGCGGTGATTTTCTTCCAGCAAAATAATACCGCCGCCCAGGTGGCCGCGGCCGATAAGGCCATCAAGGCCGATCCCAACCAGGCTCTCCTCTACTACATCAAGGGGCAGGGTCTTATCCAGAACGCAACCATCGATCCCAAGACGCAGCGCATCGTGCTGCCTGACGACTGCACTGCGGCTTACCAGAAGTATCTGGATCTTGCTCCCACCGGGCCTTATGCCAATGAGGTTGCGGGCATTCTCAGCCAGGCGGGACAGAAAATCACATCCGCCTACAAGGCTCCCAAGAAGTAATCTGACGGCCTGTACCCCCTCGCAAGGGCGTCCGCCATCGCGGACGCCCTTCGTTTTTCCGCGCTTCTGCGCCCTCTCTGCGCGCTGTTCAACGCAACCTTCTACAATCCAGTTAATGAGCTCTGCTCTGCCCAGTTACGAGGAAGCCGCGGCGCTGGTTGCCGCTTATGCAGTCCAACTGGCCGCTTTCCGGCCCGCCGTGGAACGCGTAGATGCGGGCCGGGCCCCCGGCCGTGTGCTCGCCCGCCCTCTCTCTGCGGATCGCGACCAGCCTCCCTTTACCCGCTCCACCCGCGACGGTTTTGCTTGCCGCGCGTTGGAGGCCTCCGCGCATATGCGTCTCAACCTGGTCGGTGCCACCCGCGCTGGCGGAGTTCCCGCAGGGCCGCTGCCGCCAGGCTCTGCCTGGGAGGTCATGACCGGCGCGCCGGTGCCCCCAGGCGCCGATGCCGTGGTCATGCTCGAGCATGTCGAAGTGGCAAATGCCCAGGTCCGGCTGCTGCCCTCGCGAACCATCGCCGAGGGAGAAAACATCGTGGCCAAGGGCGCCCAGGCGCGCAAAGGCGATGAGATGCTTTCCGCCGGAACTGTAATCCAGTCCGCGCAACTCGCTCTCGCGGCGGCCTGCGGCCACGCTGCCCTTGAAGTCTTTGCACGGCCCCGCGTCGCCATTCTCACCACCGGCGACGAATTGGTGCCGGTGAAGTGCGCGCCCGCTCCCGGGCAAATCCGCAACTCCAACGGCCCCATGCTGGCCGCGATGGTGGCGGCGGCGGGCGGTGAGCCCTGGGTTCTACCCACCGCAGCTGACAATGCCAAGGCCCTCGACACCGCGCTTGCCCAGGCCGCCGATGCTGACTTTCTGCTCATTACCGGCGGCGTCTCGGCGGGAAAATTCGATCTTGTCGAGCCGGCCCTGGCCCGCGCTGGCGCCAGCTTCCACTTCACAGGCGTCCGCATCCAGCCCGGCAAGCCCACGGTCTTCGGTGAAATGCCCCACAACGCCAATTCGGCCGGCAGCGCCGCCACCAAGGCCCGTGGCGCGGAACGCCCCCTGCCCTTCTTCGGGCTTCCCGGCAATCCGGTTTCTTCTGCCGTCACCTTTCTGCTCTTTGCCGCGCCGGTACTCGCTGCGCTTGCCGGTAGCCGCGAGCCTGGTCCGCGCTTTGCCCTGGCGCGCCTCGCTCCCTCTGCAAACCGGCATGGCAAGCCGGGTCTTACCCGCTTTCTGCCGGCTTTCTGCAACTTCAGTTCGCCCGCCGGCCAGCCGCCGGAGGTAGCTCTGGTTCCCTGGCACGGTTCCGGAGACATCGTCGCCCTGGCTCGCTCCAACTGCTTCCTGGTCGTACCCGATGCGGCTCATTCGCTTAAGCCCGGTGCAATCGTCCGCATTCTGCTTCCCTGATTTTTGCGCTCCCTCAAGCCGGACAGGTCTCCGTGCTGAATGCCGGTGGCAAGAGCGGCTATTTTCTCGCGGCATGAAAACCGGCCATGATCCACGTCACCAGCCCTTTCCCCGCCTCGGAAATAAAATAGTCTCTACCTTCCGTATGGAGGAGGCTCATGCACCGCTGCACAATTTTTACTGCCTTACTTGCCTTGTTCGCTCTTTCTGCCGCCGGAGCCCGTGCTCAATCCGTCTCCGTGTACCAGACCACTTCGGACCTCGTGGATGCCCTTTCGCCGCAACCGCCTCTGCATTTCTCCGCCAAGGCCGGCCCGGCCGCAACCGCTCCGCTCATCACCGTGGACGATGCTCAGAGCTTCCAGAAAATCGACGGCTTCGGTGCCTCGCTCACTGACTCCGCGGCCTGGCTCTTTACCTCCAGGCTCTCCCCGTTAAAGACCGACGCTGCCTTCAAAACCCTGTTCAGCCGCAAATACGGCATCGCCCTGAGTTTTCTCCGCCAGCCCATCGGCTCCTCTGACCTGGCTGTAACCTTCTACTCCCTCGACGACCTCTGTCAGCAAACAGCGCAGGCTTGCACCTCGCCTGCCCGCGCCGACGATTTCGGCCTTGCCCACTACACGCTCCAGCACGACCAGCAAGCCATTCTGCCGCTGCTCAAAAAAGCGCTTGCCCTCAACCCTTCCCTCCGCATCATGCTCACCCCGTGGAGCCCGCCCGGTTGGATGAAAGACTCCGGCTCCATGCTGGGCGTGAATCCGGCGACCAAAAAGCCGTCAACCCTCCGCCCGGAGGCTGCCACCGCTTTTGCTCTTTACCTGGTAAAGACCATTGAGGGCTACCAGGCGGTAGGTGTGCCGGTCTACGCCCTCAGCGTGCAGAACGAGCCGCTCTACGCCCCGCCCACGTACAGCGGCATGAGGATGACCGCCTCCGCCCAGGCCAGCTTCCTGGCGGACACGCTGGGGCCGTCCCTGGCCGATATGCGCCTCGGCACAAAAGTCATGGTCTACGACCACAACTGGGACCACCCGGAATACCCGGAGACAGTTCTCAAATACGACAAGGCGCGTGCCATGGCTGCCGGAACCGCCTGGCACCACTACGCCGGCGATCCGGCCGTCATGTCAAAAATCCACGATGAGTTTCCGCAAAAGGATCAGTGGGTGACTGAAGCCAGCGGCGGAACCTGGCAGAAGGGCAATGTTTTTGTGCAGGAGGCGGCGGAGTTGATCGCCGTCACCCGCAACTGGTCCCGCAGCTACGTGCTCTGGGCGCTCGCCACCGACCAAAACCACGGCCCGCATGTCGGCGGCTGTGACAACTGCCGCGGACTGCTGACCATCGACCTCACCAATCCGGATAATCCCACCGTAAAGCCCGAATTGGACTATTACGTCCTCGGCCAGGCCAGCAAGTTCCTCTTGCCCGAAGCGGTGCGTATCGCCTCGGATGAGCCTTCCGGTACCCAGTTGAAAGACGTGGCCTTCCGCAACCCCGACGGCTCCATCGTGCTCTACACATTGAACGCCGGCGCCGCCAGCCAGGAACTGCGCATCGGCTTTCACCAGAAGACCGTAGCCACCACCCTGCCGGCGGGAGCAGTGGCCACGTTTGTCTGGAAGCCCTGAGCCGAAAATCCTGCCCGGGACTCAGTCTTCTACTTCTGCGGTGCCGGCGGCGCACCTTGCGGTGGACGCATCCCTTCCTCGTGTGGAATCACGAACGCCTCCGGGTCCAGGTGGCCGCGGTGGCAGGTGCCGCAGGTGACCGGCGCGGCGGGCGAGTCCATCTTATCCATCTCCGCCACCTTGGCCACGTAATTCGTCTTGATGTCCTCGGTCATCTTGTACATGATCCGGGCCATCTCCTTCTCCGGCTTGCTGTCGTCCTCAAACTTCAGCCGCGGGCGGCCGTTGGGGCCCACGTTATTGGGGTCTGCCTGGTGGCAGGTGTCGCAATGCACGCCCAGCGAGCCGGCCCATCCCTCCATCAGTTCGTGAACCTGCTGGCCGGTCATGGTCTTGGGCAGCACTTTCAGGTTGGTGGGTGCTGGATAAGTGCGCGGCGGCCGCCCGCCGCCTCCCGGTGGCGGACCTTGCGGAGCCTGGGCAACCGTGGCGACAGCGAAAACTGCGGCGGTCAGTACGGCAACCGCGATTGTGGGCGGGAACAGGGAAGTAGATTTCAAGCGGGGATTCCTCGCGGATTGAAATGATGTTACTTACCGATGGACGAGATTTTACCTAACAAAGATGCGCTTGCCGATTAAATTCTTCGGCCCGGAGACGCAGCCGTGCCCCGCCAGCGCAAAACGCAGCGGCCAGTCCACGGCGTGCTTGATGCCAATGCGCCCCGTCACCACCACTTCGCTTGTCCTGTAGCCGTCGTCGCGCACCTGCAGCGGCGAGGCCGCATCCAGCAGGTCCAGGCCATTGTGACCCAGCCGTGTCAGCGCCAGCGCCTGGCAGAGCCGGCTGGGACCGGAGGTTAGCTGCCTGGCTGCGGCGTCCGGTCCCAGCCCCCGGTTCCGCGCCATCTGTTCTGCTCCCTCCACCGGCTCCAGCGCGCGCAGCAGCACGCATCCCGCCCGGCCCTCCGGCTCGCAATTGATGTTCATGCAGAAGTACCGGCCGTAGATGGCATACACATACGCGTGGCCTGCGGGACCAAAAAGAACGGCGTTCCGCGGCGTGGGTCCGCGATACGAGTGCGCCGCCGGGTCGGGCGGATCGTTGTGCGGGCCCAGGTAGGCCTCCACCTCCACGATTCTTCCCGCCAGCACTCCCGCGCCTGTCCCGTGCACCAGCACTTTACCCAGCAGCCAGGGAGCCACCTGCTCCGGCGGCGCCTCAAAGCAGGCACGCGCCGGCAACCGGCCCCCAGGAGAGGGTCGCTCTTCCGCGCCCTGCCCACGCCTTACTTGTGCGACTTTTGCCATTCCTTCATCAGCGCCAGCACCTCTTCCGCGTGGCCTTCCGGCTTCACCTTGGGAAAAATGTGCAGCAGCGTCTGGTCCGGGCCAATCACAAAGGTGGTCCGCTCAATGCCCCACACTTTCTTCCCGTACATATTCTTTTCCTTCATCACGCCAAACTGTTTGCATACTTTCTCGTCTACATCGGCAAGGAGCGTGTAGGGCAGGTCGTATTTCGCGCGGAATTTGGCCTGGGCCTTGGGCGTATCGCGGGAAATGCCCAGCACCACCGCGCCGGCTGCCTGGAGTTTCTTGAAGGTGTCGCGGAAGCCGCAGGCCTCAATCGTGCAGCCAGGAGTATTCGCTCTGGGGTAAAAGAAGAGTACAACCGGCTGGCCGGCATAGTCTGAAAGGCTGGCGGTCTTGTCCTCGTCGGTCTGTAAAGTAAAATCGTCCACTTTCTTGTTGAGTTCCATGGGGAATTATCCTCGCAGGTTAGTAGATTGAATGAAGGGCCAGCAATGGCCGTCAGGTTCGATTATTCCCGAGGTGGGTGGCACGTGTCATTGCGCAGGATAAATTTGACAGGGCCAACGCTGCTGGCCGTGCTCTTGGCCGCGGCGCACGCGTGGGCGCAATATCCCGGCCAGGTCGCCAAGTCGGACAAGGACACGCCGGAAATGCGCGCCATCGCCGTTGTGGAGTGGACCGGCGACGCGGACAAGCCCAAAAACTCGCGCATCGTTCCCGTCACCGTGCTGGACCAGGGCGAACTGCAGGACGGCGGCATCTACCTTGCCCGGCCTGAGCCGCTGGCATTAGCCAGCGAGGTCGAGTACGAACTGGAGCAGAACGGCAAGCCAACAGGCCTGTTTGTCGTGCAGCACGCCGGCCAGGAGCAGGGTTCGTGGGTGGGCTACGGGTCGTGGAAGGCGCTGCCCAAGCCACGGACCGGCCCGTCGCAAGAGGATCTGGCCCGGCTCCATATCGACGACGACGTGCAGAGCGATCTGCCGGTTCTGCACCGCAAGCACCACGCCGACGATGCGCCGGCTTCCGGGACAGGAAAAGGCGGCGGTTCCGGCAGCGGCGGCACAGCTTCATCCGGCCAGGCTCCCGCCACCGACCCCGACCGCCCCACCTTGCACAAGAAATCTCCGAGCGACAGCGGCAGCGATACCGGTACAACCAGTTCCAGTCCCGCCGCCGATCCAGACCGTCCCACCCTGCACAAGAAAACCACAAGCGACGACTCGGCCAGCGCCCCTGCCTCCGATCCCGACCGGCCGGTACTGAAAAAGAAAAAAGCTCAGCCGGCCAGCGACAACGACATCGGCCACGTGGACTCGCTGCCCGGCGTCACCGATCCTGACCGTCCGCGGCTCAAGCGCGGCAAATCCAGCGGCAACAATCTCGAGGTGCTTCCCCGCCTGCTGGGCCTGCCTCCGGACATGCACCAGGTTGTGGCCGTTTCCGACGCCAAATCCACCCCGGTGCATCCCTGGACCTATTCCTGGGCCAACCCGGACGATGAGAACCGGATGAAGTCGGCCCTGGAGGACATCGCCCGCGATGCTTTGGGCCTGAATCCGCCCGCGCCAGCGCCTGCGCCGGCACCCACTCCCACGCCGAAAAAGACCGCAATCCACAGGAATGCCAAGCCCGCGCCGCCTCCGCCTCCGCCTCCGCCCGCTCCTCTGCTCGACGAGAAGTTTCGGGTCTTCGAGCTGGCCTACGGTTCCGGCGCTACCCTCGTGCTTTCCGCGCATACCGGCGGTCAGGAAGCCCCGGAAAAGTTTGTCACCCTCGTAGCCCAGCCGGACCTCTACGGCAACGTGCTGGTGCTCCTGAAAAGCGTTACCGATGCCGCCCACCTCGACGAAAAGCCGCGCATGAGCCTGGTCGACGCCGTGGACGCCATGGCCGACAATCGCGGCGAGCTGCTCTTTGAGCTGCGCGGCGCCACCCAGCGCCAGTTCGCCCTCTATCGTGTCCTCCGCGGCCAGGCGGAAAAACTGTTTGTCAGCGGCGGTGGAGACTTCGGGGCAGAGTAGGAAACGGGCAACAGGCAAGTCCGTGCCCCCGGCCCTTTCGCCACTCACCAAATCGTCTTTCTGTGCGATTTTCCCCGTATTTGAGCGATACTGCTCACTTATAGCGCTATTTTCCAATCTATATCACAGACAAAGCGCCGCCTCGTGTGGTTATTGTATTGCTTCCCTATACAATGGGCATAAGGGTGGGCGCGTCGCCACTCCTCAAGGATCTTCCCCGAATATGGCATCCGTTGTAACCGTTTCTTCCCCTGAAACCGTCGTTGCACCCCCCTCTCTCCCCGTTTCGGAGTCGCCCGCTTCCGCGCCGGTTCGCGCTGTGCCGGCGCGGCAGGAGATTCGCATGGGCCGCGCCGCCTCCATCGGCGCAGGCATCAACTGGCTGACTCTGGGGGTCATTGTCGCCTTCCATCTGGGCGCGGTGGCGGCGCTGTTCTTCTTCAGTTGGCCCCGTCTGGTGGTCATGCTCGTGCTCTATGTGGTGGCCATCAATGTCGGCATCGGCATGTGCTATCACCGCCTGCTCACTCATCGCGGCTACCAGGTTCCCAGGTGGCTTGAGCATCTCATGGCCGTCTGCGCCACCCTCGCGCTTGAAGGCGGTCCCATCTTCTGGGTCGCCACGCATCGCGTGCATCACCAGCTCAGCGACCAGGAAGGCGACCCGCACTCTCCCCGCGAGGGCGGATTCTGGGCTCATACAGGTTGGCTGCTCTGGGGCAACGCCCTGCACGCGCAAACTGAGGTTCTGGCCCGCTATGTCCCCGACCTCAGCCGCGACCGCTTTCTCGTCTTGCTCAGCAAGTACCACTGGATTCCCCTCGTCGTCAGCGGCGTGCTGCTCTTCGGCATCGGCTGGCTCACGGGCGGATGGGTCAACGCTGTCGGCATGTTGCTCTGGGGTGCTTTCCTGCGCGTAACCCTCGGCCTGCACGCCACCTGGTTTGTGAACTCCGCAACCCACCTCTGGGGCACGCGCCGTTTTCAAACCCGCGACGGCTCCCGCAACAACTGGTGGGTGGCCCTGTTCAGCGGCGGCGAGGGCTGGCACAACAACCACCATGCCCACCCCGTCTCCGCGCGCCACGGCCTTGCCTGGTATGAGATCGATCCCAACTACTGGGGCATCTGGCTGCTCTCCAAACTCGGCTTGGCCCGCAAAATTCACGTAGCCAAGTTCGACCGCGCCAACCCCAAACCGGCAGGGAACTGAAGCGTCTACAGCATTTTGGGTATTGCCCGCGAAATTCGTTTTTTAGTCCCGGAGCGGACGATTGAAGATAGCCCCGGGTGATACCCGGGAAACTGAGCCCCCCGAAAACAACCCGTGCCCCGGGGTGCGGCGATAATTCAGCCAGTTTTTACGGGCAAAATACGCCAAAAACTGCCAATCCATCCGAAATGACGCGCTGGCGAGCAGGTTTCACTGCCTCTGCAGCGCCGCATTTCGCAGATTTTCGCTGTTTGCAGATAATTACCCCACCCAGGCGCACAATTGTTCCATAGTGTCTTTTTTGAGCCAGGCAGTTGGCCTGATCATCGATCCATCCACCTGTCCATCCCAAAAAGGCGAAGCCGTGCAATCATTCATCGCGGCTTTATCGCGATGAGTGGGCCGCCGGGCCGCAAAGGGATGCCATCAAAGGAGTTTTCAACCCGATGCAGAAACGTCCAAATCTCGCATTACGGTACATGAACCTCCAAAACCACCCAAAAACCGCCTATAAGTCCTTTGTTATCTAATTTTTGATATATAACCCCTTTAGAATCGAATATTTACGGCGACACCCCCTACGTAACTCGTTGAAACTGGAGAACATGACTAAATACATAGGGGGGGGGGGGGGCAAATAGTACCGATATATGGTACGAGCCGCGCGCGTCTCTAACGGCTACAGCATGATAGATTCAGCTCTTTACAGAATCCTTCCACGATCTCCAAACCTCAGCAAGTGAATCGAAAATGCTCTGCGCCGGTTTCCTGACCCGCACAGGCCAGCGCTGCAAAGGAACATCTTCAAGCGGTCTCGGTTCTCTGGAAGGTTCAGGAATGGTTGGCCTGGCGCAGCCTGGCCCGTACCCACAACGTGCCAAACACCGGCAGCGCCACAAGCAGCACCAGTACTCCGGCCGGAAAACCCGCGTACAGGTAGCTGTCCGCGTAGTTGATCGCATGGTGGCCCACCAGGTTCCAGCCCAGCAGCGCAAAGATGGCGATGAAGGTGGTTGCGAAGAATGTGAAGAAAGCCGCCGCAAACGACAGCAGCAGGCTGGTGAACAGCCCAAAGCCCTCCAGCGGGAAGCCCAAAAACGTCCCGCCGCCGGTGCGTGCGGTTTGCGTGGTACGTGTCATCGTGGCCTCCTTCGTCTAGAATACAGTTTCAATGTCCAGCTCTGTACAAATCGATCTTTGGCCCGCGGAAAAGGTCGCCACGCAGGTTACCGTGGCCCAGGCTCCTAACGGAATTCACTTCGCCGCATGGGGCGAAACCCGCATCTCTGAGACAGACCTGGAGCGGCTGGTCAACTCCGTCCCCGCCACCCTCTCGGCCGCTCTTGCCAACCGCGCCTATTACTTTGTTCCCTTAGCCATCGCCGACGCCGATGAAACCATGGTCGCCCCCTCCTACAGCGTCGATCTGGGCGACCGCGCCGTTTGTCACCGCAACGCAGTCTTCGGTTCCACTGAAGCGGTTTTTCTTTCCACCCGCCTGGTTGAGGACCGTTTCGGACTGGCCTTTGAATTCTTCATCAACGTGGCCCACAACTTTGTTGAGGCCGCCGGCGTTCCTGAGAGTTTTTCCACTCTTGCCTGGTCGCAGGCCGAGGCCCAGGTCCGCGGTGAAACCAGCCAGGACGCATGGGAGACCCGTCGCCGCGCGCAGGACAGCCGCACCAGCGCCAAGGGCATCGACGAGCGCTCCCGCAGTACTTACTTCGAGTCGGCCTTCTCTGACGCCCTGGCCGTCTACATGCTGTCCCTGGCCGTGGACTTCGACTACCACGACCTGCGCGAGCGCGAGTACCCGCTGCTGGCCGCTCCGGCTCTTGCCGAGCGTCTCCGCCATGTATCCAGCCTCTTCCCCGCCAACCCCGGCTACGAGTTTCAGATTCTCTACCGTCGCAAGGGGTAATCGCGTCCAGTTACCCGCATTGATCATGTTTAGGTGTGCTGGATCCATAGCATCAAATGCTTTAGGCTCCGCGGACTTGGCCGCGGCCACTGGCTTTGACTGCGTACATGCGCGTGTCTGCCTTGCCGATGATGGCATGCATGGCGGTGCCGTCCGCTGGCGCGGTGGCTACGCCTACGCTGGCGCTCACGGTCAAGGCCAGTCCATTCTTCATCTGGAACTTTGTGTCCATCAGCGCCCGGAGCAACGCTCTGAACTGTTCCAGCGCGGCCTCGGCGCTGGTCTCCGGCATCAGAATCACGAACTCGTCGCCGCCGTAGCGGAAACACCAGTCCTGTTTGCGGCTCAGCTCCTGGAGCCGGCGGCCGGTCTGCGCCAGCAGCTCGCTGCCGATCAGGTGGCCGTGAGTGTCGTTCACCAGCTTGAAGTGGTCGAGGTCAAGAAACGCCAGGCTCACGGGCAGCCCCAGCGGGATACAGCAGCCCAGTTCCCGGCTGAGCACTTCGTAGAGATAGCGGACGTTGTAGAGGCCGGTGGTGTCGTCGGTGATGGTCAACTGCTGGATGCGGGCCACGTCGTGCGCGTTTTCAATGGCGATGGCGGCGTGGTCGGCCAGGATATGCAAAAAGGCGATAGTGTAATCGGTCATCTGGCCGGTACGCGGGTTGAAGATCTCAATGACGCCGTGCGTTCCCTTGCGCCCGCGCAAAGGAATGGCGATGACCGAGCGCACGCTTCGCGGCTGGACTCCGTGCTCGCGGTTCATACGCGGATCGTGCGTGGCCTCGGGAACGATGAGCGTCTCGCCGTGTTCGGCCACCCAGCCGGCGACACCTTCGCCCACCTTGACGCGGAGACCGCTGAGCGCCTCCTGCCCACCGCCGGCGGCGATGGCGTAGTAGAGCTCCTGGGTGGCCTCATCCAGCATGAGCAGAGTCCACAGCTCCGCCTCGACAATGCGCTCCATGTGCTCCAGGATGGTGCGCAGAATCGTATCCAGGTCGAAGCTCGAGGTAAGCGAGCGCGTCAACTGATGGAAGACAAGAAGATCAGCGAGCGGGATGCGGTTTTCCGTCTCGTTCGTCACATGCGAACCCATTGGGGGAGTCAGTAAACATTCTGTCACACCGGACTGAATGCACACGGTGCAATATCATGTGCATGTCCTATTTCTTGTAACACGGATTCCGGCCTGTGCGCAGGGCGGGCACGCGCATCAGCCGCCGATATGCACCATGGAGCGCGAGGGCTTGAGGAAACCCGGCTCCCCCATGTGATGGCGGGCTTCCTTCTCCTGCACGGTACGAAGTATATAGGTACGCAGCTCCGCGTTGGTTTCACCGGAGCGCAATCGTCCGTAGAGATCGTGCTCCACCTGGGAGAAAAGGCAGGTGCGAATTTTGCCGTCGCTGGTGAGACGCACGCGGCTGCACGCTCCGCAGAAGGCCTGGGAGACGGGAGCGATGATGCCGATTTCGCCCACGCCATCCTTGAAGGTGTAGCGCTGGGCCGTCTCGCTGGCTTCGCGCGGAGGGAGCTTGACGAGCGGCAGAAGGCGGCCAATGCGCGCGACAATTTCAGCGAGCGGGACGACGATTTCCGGCGTCCACAGGCGGCCTTCTTCGAGGGGCATGAACTCGATGAAGCGCACCACCACATTTTCTTCGCGGGCAAAGCGGGCGAAGCCTTCAATCTGGCTGTCGTTGAAACCGCGGAGCAGGACGCAGTTGATTTTGAGAGGCGTGAGTCCGGCGGCGCGCGCGGCGCGAATGCCGGCGAGCACGGTCTGAAAGCTGCCGGGGACATGGGTGATGCGCTCGAAGGTGGGCGCGTCCACAGCGTCCATGCTGACCGTGACGCGGTTGAGGCCTGCGGCCTTGAGCGGTGCGGCCAGTTCATCGAGCAAATGGCCGTTGGTAGTCAGCGCCAGGTCCAGCGGCCCGCCGGTAAGGGTAGGCAGGGCGGACAACTGCCGCACTAAATCGACAAGGCCGCGGCGGAGCAGCGGTTCGCCGCCGGTGAGCCGCACCTTGGAGATGCCGAGCGAGACGAAGAGCTTGATCAGGCGCAGGTATTCGTCGATGCCCAGTTCGGGGTACTGCGCGCCCATCTCGCCGGTGCGGCAGTAGACGCACTTGTAGTTGCAGCGGTCGGTGATGGAGACGCGAAGATCGTGAATGATCCGGCCATGGCTGTCAGTGAGCCGTGGATGGGGAGTCAGGATGGAGGAAATTTCTGGGGAAGAAACGGCCATCGGCACCTTCAAAACTATACCGTTTGAGGCGGTGGTGCGTTGCGATCCGTTGCCTGGAGCAGACTGTGGCGGAGCGGAAGCCGGCTTAGTCCAACCGCGGCGTACCCTTGCGCAGCACCATGCCGGCAATGCCCATCACCACGATGATGGCCACGGCGATAAAGAAGTAATAGGCCATGGGATGCGCCCATCCGGGCGAGTAGGAAAGATCCTGGCCCACCCAGAGCAGCAGGATGGCGGCGATGACGGCGAACTGCCCGGCGATGACCAGGAAGGTGTGGCCGAGTTCGCGGCGTTTGTCCAGCGCCTCAACCTGGTCGGGAGTCAGGTGGCGCTCTTCGGGGGGAAGCAGGGAATTTGACATAGAGTCTCTCCGAGCGGGCCGTAATTTGAATGGCCTCCTGGCCGACCGCTCCTATATTCGATTCAATCACATGCGGATGCGTCCGCGCCAGTGCAACGGCGTAACCAAACTACGTTCTTCTTCCGCATGGCCGCTAATCCGGTAAATCAGCAGCAGCCGTACTTCTGGCGGCGCTTTCCTGCACAGGTTCACAATTTATAATGAGTTCTTCCAATACTCGTAGCCCTGGCAACGAAAGGTCCTCGTTTACCGGCCTTCAAAGTGAACGAGTACTGAGGTCGGTTCCTGCATGAACAACGAAGAATTTATCTTTGTCACCGGCGCCACCGGCTTTCTCGGCGTGCAACTGGTCCGCGAACTTCTGGCACGTCAGCCGAACGCCCGGCTGGCGTTGCTCATCCGCGACCGCGCAGGCAAACCGGGTCGGCAGCGCGCCGATGCGATTGTTCCAGCCGCCGACCGATCCCGTGTCGAGGTCTACCCCGGCGATGTGAGCCAGGATAAATTAGGTTTGGACAGCGCCGCATACCTGCGCCTGACCGCGGAGACCACCCGGGTAATACACTGCGCCGCCACGGTGCGTTTCGACCACACGCTGGAAGAGGCGCGCCAGATCAACGTCGAGGGTACGCGGCGGATTCTGGATTTTGCCGCCGGCATGAGAAAGCTTGAGAACCTTGCCTATGTGGGCACGGCGTACGTGGCTGGAGAGCGCACCGGCCTGGTGCTTGAGAGCGAGCTGGCAGTGGGCCAGGGCTACCGCAACACCTACGAACAGACCAAAGCCGAGGCGGAGGCGCTGGTGCGCTCGCGTCTTGGTTCGTTGCCCGGCGTCATTCTGCGCCCCAGCATTATCGTGGGCGATTCGCGCACGGGGGTGACTTCCAGCTTCAAGATGATGTATTGGCCGTTGAAAATTTATGCGCGGGGATTGTGGCGCACCGTGCCAGGCTTTCCCGATGCCGTTCTGGACATTGTGCCGGTGGATTATGTGGCTGCCTCGGTTGCGCAGTTGGTCTTTGACGAGGCCGCCCAGGGCGGCACTGTCCACCTCTGCGCCGGCCCCCGCGGCAGCGCGACTATCGACCAAGTGGCGCGGCGGGCCATGGAGTATTTCCATGCGCCGGAGCCGCGTTACGTGGATCCGAAGTTCTTTTTTGCGGCGGTGCGGCCGCTGCTTTTCATGGCGCTGTGGGGACGCAAACGCCGCGTGCTGAGCGACGGCCGCGCCTATCGCGACTACTTCACCATGCGCATGCAGTTTGACACGGCCAATGCCGAGCGGCTGCTGGCTCCCGCCGGGGTGTGCCCGCCGCCAGTGCTGGATTACCTTGACCGCCTCTTTCACTACTGCGTCGCCAGCGACTGGGGACGCAATCCGGTTTCCGCGCAATGAACATCTTCCGCCGCTATCAACTCGCATGCGACCGCACAGTCACAGTGGCGAATCTTGTGGATGAATTGGTTCGCCGCAAAGGGGACTGCGAAGTCTCGGCCGGCGACGACGGCCATTTTCTTCTTTCCGAGTTGCACGCCGACATCTGTGGTATCGATAGCTTTCTGCGGCGCACCATCGCGCTCCGTTCCGGCCAGCCAGTGGCCATTTACCGCACCAACAACCGGCGCTGTTTCCATTGGTTTCTGGCGGTTATCCGCGCCGGCGGCATCGCGGTTCCGCTGAACCCGCAACTGTCTCTCTCTGAAGTGAGCCGCATCTTGGCCGAGAGCGGGACCGAGATTCTGGTGACGGACAAGGCGGTCTTTGAACGCGCCATCCAGGACCGCAAGGCGCTGCCCGTGGTGCGCACCTGGATTCAAGCCGACGACGAGCTGGAGACGCTGGATGGATTTGTGCGCCGCTGCAACACCGGGGCATCCCTTTCGCCGGTGGCCATCGATCCTGCTGCCACGGTGGCGGTGTTTCATACTTCCGGCACCAGCGGATTTCCTAAGGGGGCGGCTCTTTCAAGCAATGCGCTACTGGGGGCACGGGCCTCGACGGTGTTGGCCGGCGTGTTTCTGGGGCCGCGCGACCTGGCGCTTATTGCGCTGCCGTGGTCGCACATCATGGCCGTGAGCATTGCGCTCTACGGCTTGATGGCGGGCATTCGCGGTTGCTTTATGGATCGCTTTGTGGCTGAGGATGCGCTGCAGCAGATCGAGCGCCATGGCGTCACGTCGGTGGTCGGCGTGCCTGCGATGTTTGCACGGCTGGTCAACAGCACGCCCAATCCTGCGCGGCTGAGAAGCGTGCGCCTGTGGCTCTCAGCCAGCGATCACCTGCCAGACGAAGTTCGTCACAAGTTGCGGCAGTACGGCGCATTGCTGCGGCTGCCGGCGGGACAGCGCATTGAGCCCGTGCTTTTGAACGGCTACGGCATGGTGGAACTCGGCGGCCTGGCGATGATGGGCGTGGACTTGCCGCTGCTGCCCTTTGGCGGAGACCTTTACTTTGCCGTGCCGCCGTTTCGCATCCGCGTGGTGGACGAAAACGGCCGGACAGTCCCAGCCGGCGTGACCGGCGAGTGTCAGGTGCGCCGCCGCGGCCTTGCGCCGCACTACTGGAAAGACAAGGGCGATGCCGAGGGCTTGCTCACCAGCGACGGTTGGATGCGCACCGGCGACCTGGCCACGCACAATCGCCTGGGCCTGATCCGGCTGGTGGGGCGGATGAAGGATGTGATCAAGTCGGGGGGCTACTCGGTGTATGCCCGCGAACTGGAAGCGGCGCTGCTGAGTCATCCGTCTGTGGCTCATGCTGTTGCTTTCGGCATTCCTCACCCGGAAAAGGGCGAAATTCCCGTGGCTGCGGTCGAGTTGCACGCAGGTTCCGAGGCTGGCGAAGCCGAGTTGCTGGAGTGGTGCAGACAGAAACTGGCGCCATACAAAGCGCCGCGCCGCATCTGGATTGTGGAGCCCGGCGGTCTGCCGCTGAATCACAACGGCAAGGTGCTGCGGCGGGAATTGCGCGAGCGGTTTGCCGAAAGTTACCTTTCCGCGGCACCTAAACAAGTCCAATAATTGCGTTTTAGCGCCGCCAAGGAGTTGCAGGGCCGCCGCTTTCTGGCTTCGCTCTCCGTCTATTCTGCAACGGCCAGAACGGGTGATTCAGGCTGCGCGGGAAGCGGTCTGTTGATTTTCTGATTACCTCCCCCCTCCCCCCCCCTATGTATTTATTCAAGTTCTCCAGTTTCAACGAGATACGAAGGGTGTGTCGCTGTAAAAATTAGATTCTAAAGGGGTTATATATCAAAAATTAGATAAAAAAGGACTTACGGGTGTTTTTGGGGGTCTTTTTGAGGTTTTAGTACCGTAATATGGGATTTTGATCCTTTGCATCGGGTTGAAAACTCCTTTGACGGTGTTTCTCCGGGGGGTAAGGCCGGGGCTTCTCCGTTCATGTGAAGAAAGACACCATGGATCGATTGTGCGCCTGGGGAGGGTAATTATCTGCAAATTGGCCGGGAGCAGGGAATAAAAGAACGCGCGGGGTGGGGCGTCGATCCCAGGTCTCCTAAGCAACTTCCCGTAAGTTGTTTGGAATCATCCACCGGCCAAAGCCGGTCTACTGCTCAGAATCGAGACCTGGGGCACCCCATATCAATTTGTGACTGTCAGATCTTGGCCACCCGCCTTTGAAAATCACTCTATAAAGATTGTGCGCCTTGTCGGGGTAATTATCGGCAAACGGCAGGGAAGAAGGAAAGGAAAGACTCGCGGGTGGGGTTCGTGGTATCCCACCCATTTCACGATGGAGCTGTGAAATGGATGGGGCACAGATTCGCCTTTCTGGGATGGAGGATCAGGGAGTGGGCCACCTGGCGTTACCACCCAGCGAATGAAGACCTATTCGCGGGGACCCCGGCGTTACTACCCAGCGGATGAAGACCTATCCGCGGGGGCCCTGGCGTTTACGCCTTGCTGCCAGCCGGGCTTCTTCGTTGCGCCGGTCCACCTGCTCAAACAGGTGGCTCATGACGCCGAAGAACGCCGAAATCAGCCCGAACAGCAACAGGAACAGCGCCACCGTGCGCCACAGCGAGGCGTTGGCGGGCAGGCCGGGCTGGAAGCCGGATGGCACCAGCGACATGCCCGCTGAAAGCAGAGCGAAGAACACCAAAGTGGCGGCCAGGATGTAGAAGTTGCGGGACATAGATGCGGAGGCGGAGACGATCCGCCGAACCTGTTGCGATTCTACTTTGCGGCGACAGGCCTGGGCGTGATTTATCCGAGATCGTGCGCAGTAAACTTTTGTCTTGCTCCGTGGCGAATGTGAAGCACGTCAACCTGCTGACGAGTTTCAAGTACGCGGTAGAGCACACGATAGATATGAGGCTTCTTGCCGTAGAGCAGGTGTCTGATCTGGTCCTTCTCACGCGTCACCGGGCAGCGGTAAGGCAGCTTTTCAAGACGGAGAATGGCCTGTTTGAGCCCCTTGTACCACTTCAAGGCCGCAGCGAAATTCCCGGCGTCAATTTCCTCGTACAGACTGGCAATGTCGCGTTCCGCGCGGGCCGTAAAGTTAACGAGGTATGCCATGGGAGCTCTCAAACTCGGCGAAAAACTCCCTAGCAGGCCGGGTCTTTCCAGTTTTTGCGTCTTCCAGACCCTGACGAATGCCTTCCCCGGCATCGGCGCGGGCGGCAATATTGAGCAGGCGCTGATAGGCTCCGGCGTCCTGCAAGACGGCCGCGGCCTTCCCATTCACGGTGAGCACCATGGGGCGTTTGCTCTTTTTGAGATGCTTCATGAAGTCGCCCGAACTACGCCGGAAGGTGGTCAGCGATTGGATGTCGGTGGTGATGTTGAGCAAATACGCCTCCTGTTGGAGCACCTTATTAGGTGCTTTCAGGATAGCGTATCGCCTCAAAAATAAACAGGTCCTAGCGGAGAGCAGCGCTTTCGATGACGGTGACGCCGGTTTTGGCGAACTCTGCCTCGATGCGGGCAACGGAGCCGTCGAGATCGATGGCGCGGCAAGCGTCACGCAGAACGACGGCGGGCAGGCCCAGGCAGCGCGCATCGAGGGCGGAATAACCTACGCAGAAGTCATAGGCCAGGCCGGCCAGGAAGACGCGGGTCAGGTTGCGCTCGGCGAGATAACCGGCGAGGCCGGTGGGCGTAACGCGGTCGTTCTCAAAGAATGCGGAATAGGAGTCGATGTGCGGACGGAAGCCTTTGCGCAGGATCAGCTCAGCCTGCGGAAGGTGGAGCGAGGGGTGAAATTCCGCGCCTTTGCTGCCCTGCACGCAATGCGCGGGCCATAAGGTCTGGGTTCCGTAACTCGACTCGATCTGTTCAAAGGGCTGCTTGCCGGGATGGACTGCTGCGAATGAAGAGTGCGTGGGCGTGTGCCAGTCCTGAGTGAGAACGATGTGCGCAAAGCTGGGCGCGATGCGGTGAATCACGTCGATGACGGCATCGCCATCGGGGACGGCAAGTGCGCCACCGGAGCAGAAATCGTTTTGTACGTCGATGACAATGAGAACGTCTTGCGCGGCGATCTGCATTGAGCCTCCATCACGAAA
>JARLGF010000068.1 GCA_031296165.1 Occallatibacter sp.
AACTGAATCAGCGAGTATACGCCGGGAGGGGGTATGGCTTCAGGCTGGCTGGTTGCGTTGCCGGGCTTAGAGGCCCAGCACGGCGCGCTGGGCGGCGAAGATCTCCTGGAGTCCGGCTTCGGCCATGTCGATGAGGCCGTTGAGCTGGGTTCGGGAGAAGCTGCCCTTTTCGGCGGTGGCCTGGGCTTCGATGAGGCCGCCGTCGGCGGTCATGACGACATTCATGTCCACATCGGCCTGCGAATCCTCTTCGTAGCAGAGGTCGAGCAGCGGCGTGCCGCCGACGATGCCGACCGATGTCGCGGCGACCAGTTGGCGCAGCGGAGACTGCTTTAGCGTTCCCGCCTGGACCAGGGCGTTCAAGGCCAGGGCCAGCGCGACTGCCGCGCCGGTGATGGCCGCGGTGCGCGTGCCGCCGTCGGCCTGGATCACGTCGCAGTCGAGGATCACGGTGCGCTCGCCCAGGGCGTGCATGTCCACAGCCGAGCGCAGGCTGCGGCCGATGAGGCGCTGAATTTCGTGGGTCCTGCCGCCGATCTTGCCGCGTTCGCTTTCACGCGGGGTGCGGGTGACGGTGGAGCGGGGCAGCATGGCGTACTCCGCCGTGACCCAGCCGCGGCCCGAGTTGCGCAGCCATCCGGGAACGCCGGGTTCGATGGTGGCGTTGGTGAGCACGCGGGTGTTTCCGAGCGAAACCAGGACGGAGCCTTCGGCGGTTTGGACATAGCCGGGAGTGAGGGTGAGCGGGCGGAGCTGAACCGGAGTGCGGCCGCCGGGACGGAAGAAAGGGCTGGATGCGTGCATAGGACGATTGTACGAGAAGCGGGGAAGCGGGAAGCGGGGGTCAGGGACTATTAGGGACTAGGGAACAGGGAACAGGGAACAGGAAGAGCGGGGTTAGCGGAGTTCGCGGAGCTAGCGAAGGTATCCGGCACTGCGAACCCCGTCAACTCCGCCAGCTTCTCTAACCCGCTAACCCCGCTAACCCCGCTAACCCCTCCAGCATCGCTAACCCCGCGAGCTCCGCCTGTCCTCGGGAAAAGCCTGTTCCAGGATGGGAAAGCGGGATTTTGCGGCCCCGGAATGGGAATGCTGGAGTAAGTGGAATGGAATCAACGAGGTGGAACGATGATGCCGGACGGCCTGGTTCCATTTTGGGACATGCGGGGGCGTGCCGGCCTGCTGGGGTGTACGGGAATTGGACACTCAAGGCTTCCCTTATCAGGAACTTAGCGTAAGTGTCCTAGTTTGGCACGCTACGTGTAATAGAAGAGGGCAAAACCCCAAGGCAGTATCCGGAACAGGAAGCGGGAAAAGCGGGAAACAGGAAACAGGGAACAGGAAACAGGGACCAGGGACTAGGGACCAAGGACCAAGGACCAGGGACTAGGGACTAGGGACTAGGGACTAGGGACTTAGGGACCAGGGACTAGGGAACAGGGAACAGGGAACAGGGAAGATCTGAATGCACAGAGCACGACCACTGATCACTGTTCACTGACCACTGACAGGACGCAACAGGAAAGGAAACGGGTTATGCAGCAGACAGAACAGACGAACGAATTGGGCGGAGCGGAGCGCAAGCGGGTGGAAGCGGTGGTAGAGACGCTGGCCACTCTGCGCAGCCAAGGCGAGAGCCTGGCCGAGGTGGCGCATGACGCCAGAAACATGGTGACGGCGCTGGGGCTGTATTGCGATCTGCTGGAGGAACCAGGCGTGCTGACGGCCCCGTTCCAGCACTACGGAAACGAGTTGCGGCTGGTGGCCGCGGCCAGCCGCCGGCTGGTGGAGAAGCTGGTTTCCCTGGATACCCACGAAGCTCCGGGAGCCGCTGGCGCGCCGGGCAGCCAGCGTACGCCGGGAAGAGTGCCGGTGGAAGAGCCAGCCGCCGAACGGCCACAGTACAACCCGTTCGAGCGCGGCCGGTTTGAAGCTGCCGGGCGGTGGGAACTGCTGCCCGCCGCGCCGATCGGCAACCTGGCCAAAGAGCTGCTGGCCAACCGCAACCTGCTGGACGCGCTGGCCGGACCCGCGATTGCCCTGACCGTGGACGCCGAAGGCGGCGCGCTGCCGGTGCGGCTGAACGGCGAAGACCTGACGCGGGTGCTGGTGAACCTGGTAAAGAACGCCGCCGAGGCCATGCCGGCAGGCGGACGCATCCAGCTTGGCCTGCGCGAACTTCCCGCAGCCGCAGGCATTGCGGAGAGCCTGTTGCTGACCATTGAAGACAATGGGCCGGGCATTCCCGCCGAGGCGCTGGAAAAGGTCTTCGTTTCTGGTTACACCACCAGCGGAAAGAGCGCCGCGCCGAACGGCGGCTGGGCGGCAGCCCATCGCGGCCTGGGACTGGCCATTACCCGCTCTATTGTGGAGGCCGCGGGAGGCCGGATTCAAGCCTGGAACCGCACTCCGTCGGGAGCGCGCTTCGCGATCGAACTCCCGGTCGCGGCGCACTGAATGCGCGGCACCGGGGCAGCGGGTCCGTCAGCGAAGGGCTGAGCATAGAGCGGCAAGGCAGGGCAAACGCACATCCAATTAACGCAATAACGCACGAGGCGAATACAATGCTTGCAACAGTTCTCAACACAAAATTCATGGAATATATCCCCCAACTTGCGGAGCCGGTGGTGCGCTTGCACCTGCTGGTGGTGGACGCCGACCCGGCCATACGCTCGGCCTGCGCCGAGATTGCCGCCAGCCTGGGCTATGCGGTGGAGAGCACGGGCGACCTGGGCCAGGCGCGGAGCCAGTTGCGCGGCCACGCCGCCGATATTCTGCTGGTCAACCTGCCGGCGGGAAGCAATCAGGGCCTGGAGCTGGTCTCCGAGGTCAAGCTGCTTTACCCGGATACTTCCGTGATCGCCATGACCGCCTCGAGCTCAGTGAATGCCGCGGTCGAGGCCATGCGCTGCGGCGCCTCCGATTACCTGACCAAGCCCTTTGCCATGGATGAGCTTTCAACGGTTCTGGACCGCGCTGCCGCCAGCCACCTGACGGACACCGCAACCCGTCAACTGCGCGAACGGCTGCGGCTGTCGCAGGGGCTGGGCTCGATGATCGGCCGCTCGGCGGAGATGGAGAAGCTGTACCGCATTCTTTCCAAAGTGGCCCAGAGTTCGCACCCGGTTCTGATTCTGGGCGAGAGCGGCACGGGCAAGGAACTGGTGGCGCGAACGCTGCACGCCTACGGCGCCAACTCGCAAAAGCCTTTTCTGCCGGTGGACTGCGGCTCGCTGGTGCCGACGCTGATTGAAAGCGAGCTGTTCGGCTACGTGAAGGGCGCCTTCACCGGGGCCAACCGCTCCAAGGATGGATTGCTGGTCTCGGCCGAGGGCGGCACGGTGTTCCTGGACGAGATTGGCGAGCTTACGCTGGACTTGCAGGCCAAGCTGCTGCGCGCCCTTCAGGAAAAAGAGGTCAGGCCGGTAGGGGCCACGCACCGGGTACCGATCAAGGCGCGCATTGTGGCCGCCACCAATCGCGATCTGGCGGTGATGGTGGAGAAGGGCACCTTCCGCAAGGATCTCTTCTACCGGCTCAACGTGGTGAATCTGCGCCTGCCCTCGCTGCGCGACCGCCGGGAAGACATACCGCTGCTGGCGGCGCACTTTCTTGACCGCATCAGCCGGGAGCACGGCCAGAAGTTCACGTTGAGCGACGAGGCGTTGCGCACCATGATGCGCCACGACTGGCCGGGCAACGTGCGGGAGCTGGAAAACTCGGTGGAGCGGGCCTGCGCTCTTTCTTCCGGTCCTGTGCTGCACCTGGGCGACCTGCCCACGCAACTGCAGCAGCAGGGTTTGGAGGCGCGGCGCGAGGCCGCAGTCACCGCCGAGACGGCCGGGGAAGGCGGAGCACCCGAAGTGAAGACGCTGGCCGATCTGGAACGCGAAGCCATTCTGGGCGCCATTCGCACGCTCAACGGCGACAAACTGCAGGCCGCGAAGCTACTGGGCATCGGCAAGACGACACTCTACCGCAAGCTGAAGGAATACGGAATTGTCGACCCGCTGCACGAAGAGTAAGCAAAAGCAGCTTCTAGCTGCTAGCTCCTAGCTTCTAGCTCCTTCGTGCGCGGATCAACGGTCAGGATTTCTCCGCGAGTATGCGACAGCAGCAAAAGCCGGGAACTGAAAACTGAGAACCGATGACTGAGAGCTAGAAGCCAAAAGCTGAAAGCCGATTTCAGGAACAAGGAGCTGGGGATGAGCATTCTGATGGTGACCGGAATTGAAGGCGCCCGTAACTGCGCCGCCGTGGTGGGTGGGCAACTGGGCATGGAAGTGGAAGTGGCAGAGGGACGCAAGGCCGCACTGGCTGCGCTGCGCCGCCGCGAGTTTTCCGTCGTGGTGGTGGATGAAACCATGGCCGAGTGCGATCCGGCGGCTGCGGAGGCGATCTGCGAGCGCGCCGGCCTGGCCATCCCTTTACAGATCAACTTTGCCCTCTCCGGGGCGGCGCGGCTGACGCGGGAGATTCGCGCCGCGCTGCACCGCCGCGAGCGGGAACAGACGCTGGCCCGCCGGGCTGCTGCGGCGGCCATCGAGAGCGAGCTGAAGACCACGATCGCGGGTCTGCTGCTGCACTCGCAGTTGGCCCTGTCGGGCAGCGAGCAGTCCTCGCCGATTGCCGACAAGCTGCGGATGGTGGCGGACCTGGCCGGCAATCTTCGCCAGCAGTTGAGCGCTCCGCTCGAGATTCGCGGCAACACCGCGGCCTGAACCCCTGCGGTGGGGCCAATTGCCTTCGTCTTTCTCCGCTCACAGGAAAAGGCGCGGGTAGAGGCTGTGGATGGCCCGGGTCTCGATTCCAGTACCTGGGAATGCCTGGCCGGACCCAAAAAGTTTATTGCGTTGCACGCGCATCGCCGGGGCAAAATTAGCCCCGGCGTTTTTTTTTGGGTGCGCCCAGCATGGGCGCGCTCCTGCGGGTGTAAGTCCCGCCGTAAGCAGGTCACAGCGAACGAAGCGAAGCGCAACTGCATGAGGGCGACCGATTGTGGGGAGGAAGCGCAGAGCGAAGCTGCGAGCCGATGAACAAGAACCGGATAAAAGGCGTTGTCGGGCAGGGCGAGCGGGCCCAAAACCGCGAAGCTCTTGTGACCAAGGCGCGGCGGCGTAAATCCGGCGGTTGTGCAGTGAAGGAGTGCGTTCTTACCTTGGGAGATCTCGCCTTGTGCCTGAAAGGGCAACGGTGTCGAACCGGAGCGAGAAGTCAGCCGAGGCCGTATTAGCTTGTCGCAAGGCGAGTGAAGGGCTGAACGAGGAGGAGTGGAATCCGCCATGGCGATGCGGAGGGCATTGCGTCAGATGTCCGCGGAAGCGGAGCGGTCCGGCAGGCAACAGGGTGAAGCCCTGTCCGTGCCGGTCAGCGACGAAGTCCTCTGCCCGTGTCATGAACCGGAGGACACGGGGCCGGGACTGCTTTCTGCAGTTCTGGCCAGAGAGAACATGCAGCAAGCTTGGAAGCGGGTGCGGTCCAACAAGGGCGTGGCTGGCGTCGACGGTCTCAGCATCGACGAGACCGCCGAGCGGCTGCGCGCCGAGTGGCCTTCGATCCGCGAACAACTACTGCATGGGACGTACCGGCCTCAGCCGGTGCGACGGGTAACGATTCCCAAGCCTGACGGAGGCGAGCGCGAGCTGGGCATCCCGACGGTCATTGCCAACTGCACTTGATCGCAGGTCGATTTTGGGATGGGCGGAGATCCGCCATCCATTTCATCCCCTTCGTGGCCAGCGCTTCGAAGTGCTCAAGAAGCGGTGTATTGCCGGCGTCGATACATTGATCCTCCGCGGGAGCGAAAGCGGTAGCTTCAGCGTTGCACGCGAGTGGACGGATTGGGCCGATCCGTCTGCTTATGACATGCTTGGCATTCCCCCTTGCCGACTCGAGGCCGAATCGCTATTTCAACTGGTTACTCTTCTGGAACATCTTGCGAAGGGAGAGAAAAAATGTTGACAAGCACAAGTTTGACAGTTCTATTCTCAGACCAGTTATCAACGTGGTCAGATGGACATACAGAGAGAACCCGCTACCGCCCTACGGAAACGCCGCAACGTCTTACTGCGTCAATTGCCCCCGCTCAATTCGATTCTGCGCGGCTCCCTCATCGAGCGCTTCAAACAGTGTGGCAAGCCGGGGTGCAAATGTGCCGATGGGATTGGACATGGTCCCAAGTACTATCTGTCGGTGAGCTACCCAGGTCAACGGCCACAAATGGATTATGTACCGCAGGACAATTACGAACAAACCGCAGAGTTTATCGCCAACTATCACCGGACTCGCGAGATTCTGGAGAAAATCTGCGAGGTCAACCGCGAATTACTGCGCCGCCGCGAAGCGCTTTAAAGAGGCACCATGAGCGAATCGCCGTCTGTTGTCTACGCCCCGATGGATGTGGAATTGGGTGGCGTGCTTCTCGCCAACATGCTTGTAAGCTGGCTCGACGGCAACCCGGAGAGTTCGTTCTTTGTGGAGGCAGCCGATGATGAATGCCGCGATCAGCGAGCTTCACCTGAGCAAGACCGCCTATGTCTATGTGCGCCAGTCGACGCTTGCGCAGGTTCGCCACCATCAGGAGAGCACGGAGCGTCAGTATGCTCTGAAGGAGAAAGCCCAGGACATGGGCTGGAGCGGGCCGATGGTCCAGGTTCTGGATCAGGATCTGGGCAAGTCGGGAGCGCAGATAACAGGGCGGGAGGATTTCAAGACGCTGGTAGCAGATGTCTCGATGGGGAAGGTTGGCGCAGTTTTTGCTCTGGAGGTTTCGCGCCTGGCCCGTTCGAATTTAGACTGGCATCGGCTGTTGGAGCTGTGTGCTCTGACCGATACGTTGGTGATCGACGAAGATGGCTGCTACAACCCGGCCGATTTCAACGACGGTCTTCTGTTGGGCTTGAAGGGGACAATGGCTCAAGCCGAACTCCATCTCTTGCGCGGGCGTCTCCTCGGTGGCAAACTCAATAAGGCCAGGAAAGGGGAGCTTCGATTTCCCCTCCCGGTCGGGTTCAGTTATGACGATGAGAGCCAGATAGTTTTGGATCCAGACGAGGAGGTGCAGGGGGCAGTGTCTCTAGCCTTTCGTCTTTTTCGCGAGACGGGCAGTGCCTATTCGGTAGTACAGCAATACGCAAAGAGTGGGCTGCGCTTTCCGAAACGGTCCTACGGGGGCGCATGGAATGGCAAGCTGATCTGGGGTCCCCTGACACATGGCCGGGTACTGAACCTGCTCAAGAATCCGTCTTACGCAGGCATGTACGTATTTGGCCGTTATCAATATCGCCGTCAGATTAGCCCTTCGGGAGAGGTGCGCAAACAGACGCACCGGGTTCCCATGGCGGACTGGCGCGTGAGCCTGCAAGAGCACCATGGTGGATACATCGGCTGGGACGAGTACATGAAGAACCAGGAGCGGTTGGAACAAAATCGCACCAATGGCGGAGAGACGATACTGAGCGGTCCAGCACGCGAAGGACTGGCCTTGCTCCAGGGACTACTGGTATGTGGCCAGTGTGGTCGCGCCCTCACCGTCCGTTACACCGGCAACGGTGGCATCTATCCCTGCTACCAATGCAACTGGCTGCACCGCGATGCCCTTGCCAGCAAAAGCTGTATGAGCTTTCGTTGCGACCTGCTTGATGCCGCTGTCGTTGACGAATTTCTAAGGGCTCTGCAACCAGCGGAACTTGAACTGGCACTCGCTGCTCTCCACGAGTTGGAGACACGCGACCACACCATCGGACGCCAGTGGCAGATGCGGCTTGAACGCGCCGAATATGAAGCTGCACTTGCCGAGCGGCGCTATCAGGAAGTCGATCCATCGCAGCGATTGGTGGCGGCGACCCTGGAGCGACGCTGGAATGACGCGCTGCTACACTGCGAGGATCTCAAAAAGCAAGCAGCGGAATTTGAACGCCAGCAAGCGCGTGTAGCAACTCCGGAGCAAAAGGAGAAAGTTCTCGCTCTGGCTAAAGATCTGCCGCGTTTGTGGTACGCGCCCAGCACACAAGCCAAAGACCGCAAGAGGATGTTGCGGATGCTCATCAAGGATATTACGGTCGAAAAGACTTCAGGTTCCAAGCACCTTATGGTGCACATTCGCTGGCAGGGGAACGCCTGTACTGACCTCACTGTCCAGCTTCCGCCTAACATCGCGGATAGAATGCGGTATCCTGATGCCATCGTCAGCCGCGTCCGGGTTTTGGCTCAACATCTGCGGGACGCCGAGATCGCCGATAAACTCCGTCAAGAGGGGCATCTCAGCGTAACCGGAAAGCCCTACACGGCGTCGATTATCCAATGGATTCGTTATCGCTATCGGATCTCACCTCCGACTCTCAAAAAGCCAGAAGAGTTAACCGTCCATCAGGTAGCAGAGCGATTCGGAGTCAGTGATCATGTGGTCTACTACTGGATCCAGCATGCGCTTTTGCGGACCCGTCAGCTAAGTGCGGGATCTTCATATTGGATCACGCTCAACGAAGCAGAGGAACAGAATCTTCGGGACTGGGTCCGCAACTCAAGCCGCATCCAGCCCACATCCTCAGCGCACACAGAGGGAGGTGCATTATGAAACCACCGTCCCGACGGTGACGGATCGGTTGATTCAGCAGGCTCTCAATCAGGTTTTGCAACCGCTGTTCGACCCGGAGTTTTCCTCGTCGAGTTATGGCTTTCGTCCCGGACGCAATGCACACCAAGCCGTCGAAGCGGCGCGGAAGTATGTTGAGTCCGGCAAGCGATGGGTCGTCGATCTCGACTTGGAAAAGTTCTTCGACCGTGTGAACCACGACGTGCTGATGGCGCGGGTGGCGCGCAAGGTTGGGGACGAACGGGTGTTGAAGCTAATCCGGCGCTATCTTGAGGCGGGACTGATGGAAGGCGGGGTAACGAGTAAGCGCACGGAAGGCACACCGCAAGGCGGCCCGCTGTCTCCTTTGCTGTCGAATATCCTGCTGGACGATCTGGACCGTGAACTGGAGCGGCGCGGGTTGAGCTTCTGCCGCTATGCGGACGACTGCAACATCTACGTCGGCAGCAAGCGGAGCGGGGAGCGGATAATGCAAGCGGTCACGGCGTTTCTGGAGCAGCGACTTCAGAGGCTGCGGAAAAACTCCGTGGTCTGATGGTGGTCACAGATTTTTGCTGGGATTTGATTTATTAAAAAGTCATGCGAGGAAACGATCAGAAGCAGGCGGCGATGTTCAGCTATTTAACCTTGGCTCAGCGAATTCCGATGGACCATCCGGCACGGCAGATTCGCGCGCTGGTTGACCGCGCGCTGGAGCGGCTGGATGCAGAGTTGGAAAAGTTGTACTCCGACACGGGCCGACCGTCGATCGCCCCCGAGCGGCTGCTGCGGGCCACATTGTTGATGATTCTCTACTCGATTCGCAGCGAGCGGCAACTGATGGAGCAGATGAACTACAACCTGCTCTTCCGCTGGTTTGTGGGTCTGGAGATGGACGACGCGGTCTGGGATGTGACGGTGTTCACCAAGAACCGCGAGCGGTTGATTGCCGGCGCGATCAGTCAGCGGCTGCTGGAAGAGGTGTTGGTCGAGGCGCGGCGGCATGAGTTACTCAGCGAGGAGCATTTCACTGTGGATGGCACGCTGATCCAGGCTTGGGCCTCGGCGCGCAGCTTCCAGGAGAAGAACGATCCGCCCGCTGCGGGCAAGGGTTCGGGCAGCAAAGGCGCGTTGCTGTTGTGCGACAAGGTGGAGTCGGCCACCGACCCGGAGGCGCGGCTGTACAAAAAGTCCAAGGCCGATAAGGCGGTGCCCGCCTACATGGGGCACACGCTGATCGAAAACCGCAACGGCCTGGCGGTGGCCGCCGAAGCCAGCGAGGCGGGCAACGCGGCGGAGCGCGTCTCGGCGCTTGAGTTATTGGATCGAGTTATACCTCCGAAGGGCAATCGAGCGCCCGGGTTCGATGTAACTCTGGGCGCCGATACGTTGTATCAGGACGAAAAGTTTATCGAGGCGCTGCGCGAGCGCGAGGTGGCGCCGCACGTCAGCGAGTACACGCAAGAGAGCAGCAACCTGGGCAAGAACAGTCTGAACGAAGCCGAGCGGGCCGACCCGCGTCGCGCGATCAGCCAGCGCAAACGCAAGCTGATTGAGAAGGTCTTCGGCTGGGCCAAACTGGATAGCGTGTTGCGCCAGGTCAAGGTGCGGGGCCTCAAACGAGTGGATTGGTTTTATCGGCTGGCCATGGCGGCTTACAATCTGATGCGGCTGCGAAGGTTGATGCCGATTGAAGCGCTGGCCCGTTAAGGCCGAAGTGTGCCTGGAGGCCGGTAAAATAGCTTCCAGGGGCTAAACGAAACGAGTAAACGGCCGCAAAACAGGCCGCAAAGGGCGAAAAAACGACTTCGGGATGATATCGGACTGGAATCAGAGGTTTTTCCGCAACCTCTAAAGTTGAAAGTCAATGCGTCCAAGAGCGCGGTGGCTCGCCCGTGGGAGCGGAAGTTTCTTGGCTACAGCATGACGTGGCACAAGAAACCGAAGCTCAAGATCGCGGAAGCAAGTCGCAAGCGTCTGGCTGAGAAAATCCGCAAGATGATGCGGGAGGCACGTGGCCAAAGCCTGCAACAAGCTATCGAACGGCTCAACCCGGTACTGCGAGGTTGGATCGCGTACTTCCGGCTCACCGAAGTCAAAGGTGTGTTGGAAGATCTCGATGGCTGGATCAGGCGCAAGCTGCGGAGCGTTCTGTGGCGGCAGTGGAAGCGCGTCTATGCGCGGGCAAAGAACCTGATGCGGGCGGGGATAGACGAGGTGCGGGCGTGGCGCTCAGCCACCAACGGGCGTGGTCCGTGGTGGAACGGCGGCGCTTCGCACATGAATGCCGCCTATCCGAAGTCCTGGTTCGACCGTATGGGGTTGGTTTCGTTGCTGGAAGCTCGGCAACGTCTTACATCTGCTTCATGAACCGCCGGATGCCGAACGGCACGTCCTGCAGGGCAATCGCATTTCAAAACATCTCCAGGAGCCGGTAGAGGAAGTCGTCGTCCCAGCCAGCACGCTTGAACTTTCCTCGCAGGGAGCCTTTTGAGCCTTCCTTCTGCATTGCGTTGATGGCCATATGCCGCAGCACAGCCAAGTTCTCAGGGCCGTGGCCCATGCGAGTCCGGTTCTGGTCTTCG
>JARLGF010000069.1 GCA_031296165.1 Occallatibacter sp.
TACTTCTTTTCGTCCACGTCCACATACTCGGCGTCGATCACTTCGCCTTCCTTCTTCGGCTCTGCCGCTGGCTCTTCCGCGGGCGCTGCTCCCGACGCGGCCTCCGCCGATTTGGCCTTGTACAGAACCTCGGCCAGCTTGTGGCTCGCGTGCGTCAGCTTCTCGTGCGCGGCTTTCAGGTCGGCTGAAGACGGCGTGCCTTCCAGAACCTTCTTGGACTCGGCCAGAACTGTCTCCACCTCGCCCTTTTCCGGTCCCTGGATCTTGTCGCCGCTCTCCTTCAGCATCTTTTCGATGTTGTAGACCAGCCCGTCCAGTTGGTTGCGCGCGTCGATCTCCTCGCGCTTTTCCTTGTCTTCGGAGGCGTGCGAATCGGCTTCGTTGGCCATCTTCTCCACCTCGTCCTTGCTCAAACCCGAGCTGGAAGTGATGGTGATGCGCGTGTCCTTGCCCGTCGCGTTGTCCTTCGCCGTCACGTTCAAAATGCCGTTGGCATCGATGTCGAACGTCACCTCGATCTGCGGCACGCCCCGCGGCGCCGGAGGAATCCCCGCCAGCTTGAACTTGCCCAGCGTGCGGTTCTGCGCCGCCAGAGGCCGTTCGCCCTGCAGCACATGCACCTCAACCTCGGTCTGCGAGTCAGCCGCCGTTGAAAACGTCTCCGTCTTCTTGGTCGGGATCGTCGTGTTGCGCGGAATCATCGTCGTCGCCACGCCGCCCAGCGTCTCAATCGACAGGGTCAGAGGCGTCACGTCCAGCAGCAGCAGGTCCTTCACTTCGCCCGCCAGCACGCCGGCCTGCACCGCCGCGCCAATCGCCACCACTTCGTCCGGGTTCACGCTGCGGTTCGGCTCCCGGCCGAACATCTTCTTCACCATCTCCTGAATCTTGGGCATACGCGTCTGCCCGCCCACCAGAACCACTTCGTTGATCTGGCTTGCGGTCACGCCGGCATCCGACAGCGCCTTTTTGCACGGCTCCAGCGAACGGTCCAGCAGATCCTCAACCAACTGTTCCAGCTTGGCCCGCGTCAGCTTCCGCACCAGGTGCTTCGGTCCGCTCGCGTCCGCGGTCACAAACGGCAGGTTGATCTCGGTCTCGATGGTTGTCGAAAGCTCGATCTTGGCCTTTTCCGCGGCGTCCCTCAGCCGCTGCAGCGCCATCTCATTGCCCTTCGAGGCCAAATCCAACCCCTGCTCCTGCTTGAACTCGGCAATCAGCCATTCCACAATGCGCTGGTCCAGGTTGTCGCCACCCAGGTGCGTATCGCCGTTGGTCGACTTCACTTCGATGACACCTTCGCCCACTTCCAGAATGGAAATATCGAAGGTGCCGCCGCCAAAGTCGTACACCGCAATCGTCTCGTCCTTCTTCTTGTCCAGCCCGTACGCCAGCGCAGCCGCCGTCGGCTCGTTCACAATGCGCTTCACGTCCAGCCCGGCAATCTTGCCCGCATCCTTGGTCGCCTGCCGCTGCGCGTCGTTAAAGTACGCCGGAACAGTAATCACAGCCTCGGTCACCGCTTCGCCCAGGTAGGCCTCGGCCGACGCCTTCAGCTTCTGCAGAATCATGGCGGAAATCTCCGGCGGCGTGTACTCCTTGCCCTGCGCCAGAACACCCACATGGTCGCCCTGCTGGATCACCTTGAACGGCACCATCTTCATCTCGTCGTTCACTTCGTTGTAGCGCCGGCCCATAAACCGCTTGATGGAGAAAACCGTGTTCTCCGGGTTGGTGATCGCCTGCCGCTTCGCCACCTGCCCCACCAGCCGCTCACCGCTCTTTGAAAACGCCACAATCGAGGGTGTGGTCCGCGCACCCTCTTCATTAGGAATCACTTTGGGCTCTCCGCCCTCAAGAACGGCCACGCACGAGTTCGTGGTGCCGAGGTCAATGCCAATAATCTTTGCCATGCTTGGGCTCCTGCCTGTTCCGAGAATTTCCGACTCTCTTAAGATGCATCATTGAGTGAGATAGTGTCAAGTTTATTTGATTGCATCTCTATTAACCATCGGCCGCCTCCCGTCCCCGCTTTAACTGCCCCTTTGCCTTTCCGCCCAACGTGTCCCCAATCCTCCTATCTCCAGCCTTTTATGGCCCCTTACATCCCGTCTGAACTTGCCTGCCGTTGCTGCCCGGCGCCTGCATCCCGCTTCCCTGCCCGGAAATCCTGAATCCGCGCCCCGCCGCCTTTTCCGTCACTGGCGGTCAGAGCGAAACCAGAGCTACTGCATCCCGGAACCGAAGAACTCAAGTCGACGCAACCAGCAGGGAGCGGCAGCCTTCGTGAAACCTATAAAGCTACTCCTGCTCTGGTTTCGCTCCAGCCCCCCAATCGTTTACCCTCTGAAATAGTTTCCTCGTCATGCCCTCAGCCGCCGCCCAAGCCCGTTATCCGCTCACCCAGGGCGTGAACCCGTGGCTGGTCACGCTTTCCGTCATGCTCCCCACCTTTATGGAGGTTCTGGACACCGCCATTGCCTCGGTGGCTCTGCCTTACATCGCCGGTTCGCTCTCCGCCTCCAACTCCGAGGCCACCTGGGTTCTCACCAGTTACCTGGTCGCCAACGCCGTTATCCTCCCCGCCTCCAACTGGTTTGCCCGCCGCTTCGGCCGCAAGCGCTTCCTGCTCACCTGCGTCATCATCTTCACCATCGCCTCGTTCTTCTGCGGAGCGGCGCCTTCACTGGGCATCATTCTCCTCGCCCGCGTCATGCAGGGAGCCGGCGGCGGAGCCTTGCAGCCTCTCTCGCAATCCATCCTGCTTGAAAGCTTTCCCGTCCAGAAGCGTTCCATGGCCATGGCCGCCTACGGCCTCGGCATCGTCGTCGCCCCAGTGCTCGGACCCACCCTCGGCGGATGGCTCACGGATACTTTCAGTTGGCGCTACGCCTTTTACATCAACATTCCCGTCGGCATCCTCGCCGTTTTCATGATCACCCGCTTCGTCCACGATCCCCCCTACATCAAAAACGCCAAGGTCGGCGCCTTTGACAACCTCGGCTTCGGCCTGCTCATCGTCTGGAGCGGATGCCTCCAGATCGTCCTCGACAAGGGACAGGAAGACGACTGGTTCGGCGCCATCTGGGTCCGCTGGGCCGTCGCCGCCATGGTCATTGCCCTGGCCGGATGGATTTGGCGCTCCTGGTCCCATCCCCGGGGACTGGTCGACCTCCACGTCCTCAAGGACCGCAACTTCCGCACCGGCTGTTTCCTCATCGCCATGCTCGGCATGTGCATTTACATCACCATCGCCATCCTGCCCCTCTATTACCAGGAGGTGCTCGGCTACACCGCCTTCACCGCCGGCCTGGTCGTCGGTCCGCGCGGCATTGGCTCCTTCATCGGCTCGCCCATCATCGGCATCCTCGGCTCCCGCATGGACCCCCGCAAGCTGCTCTGCGCCGGCTTCATCGGCTTCGGCATCTGCTCGTTCATCTTCGGCACCGTCAACCTCGACATCGGTCCCTATACCCTGCTCATCCCCATCACCCTCACCGGCTTTGCCCTCAGTTTTGTCTTCGTGCCGCTGGCCACCATGTCCACCTCCACCCTCACCCGCGAGGAGATGGGCAACGCCACCGGCCTCTTCAACATGCTCCGCAACATCGGCGGCTCCATCGGCATCGCCATGGCCACCACCGCCCTTATCCGCCGCGCCGACCTTCACCAGTCCTACCTCGCCGCAGGCCTCTCGCCTTCCTCTCCCGAGTTGCAGCAGAAATCTGCCATCCTCTCCGCCTATCTGGGACACCACCTCGGCCCCGCGCAGGCCCGCCCCGGCTCCTTCGGCATGCTCTACGGCCTCATGCAGCAGCAATCCGCCCTCCTCTCCTACGTCGACATCTTCCGCTGGACCGCCATCCTCGCCTTCTTCTGCGCCGGTGCCGTCTGGCTCTTTAAAAAGCCGAAGAAGCTAGCACCCCCGCCGCCCGGCGTACATTAGTGCTGGGAGGTCCTCTGCATGAGCAAACCTATCCGCCTGCAGACATTTCAGATCGGTACGCCCGTCCGTCACGGCGAAGGGCTCAGAATCGCCGTCACCCGCAGGCCGCCGCGCGGCGTGGCTAAGGTTGACTGGAAGCGCATTGGCCGCTTTGACGTCTGGCTCCCCGCGCTGGCGCCGTCTCCTGAATTGGTTGCGAAGCTCCAGAGCACCGGCCCGGAAGAGGCCTCGGTCAGGAAGACGATTCTTGACAAGTATGAAAAAGAGTTAATGGGCAGTGCGGAAAGCCGGCAGACCGTAGCGCTGATCGCGGAGATTGCGGCCCGCATGCCGGTTTCCATCGGCTGTTTCTGCGCCAACGAATCGCACTGCCATCGTTCCCGGCTCTATGCCGTCATCATGGGGCTGGCGAACCAGGAGTTATAGCAGGCCGTTGTTCTGCAATCGGCAGGCTCAGGCCGCATCCCCAAACACACGCACCCCAGCCGCCCTGGCCGCATCCGCCAGCTTGCGGTCGAAAGTAGCCAGCACGGCAGCGTGGCGCATGGCCAGTTCCAGATAGGTAGCGTCATAGGCGGTAAGCCTGTAGACGCGGCCGATGTGGATAATCTGCGGCTGACACAAAGCCGGCAGAACTGAATCCTGCACAATCGGCCAAAACGACAGGCTGGCGAGAAAGCTTCCAGTCTCATCTGCTGCGATCACACGCTGGCGCTCTGCCAGCAGCAGAGTATTGGCTACCTCTGGATACCAGAGCGCCGGAACAATCGCCCCTGAAGCGCGTATGACGTCCAGAGCTAGCCCCGACTGCGCCGCTTCAGATGCATCTTTCCGCTTCAGCAACCAGGACAGCGCCATGGACGCATCCAGAATCAGGGTCACGGACGGCCTTCCTCAATCCACGCCCGAATCTGTTCGTCAGAGACGCCCTCGATCCGCGGATTTCTGAGGCGCTGATAGGCGGCTTCTATCTCCTCTTGGGAATGGGCAGGAGAGAGCGACGGGATCGGAATCACCAACGCCTTTGCCTCACCGCGAACCGTGATAGTGAATCGCTCACCCGCTTCAACTTGACGCACTATCTCGGAAAGCCGGGCCTTTGCCTCAAATATCCCAATGGTAGACGTTCCAACTGTAGGCATTGCCGCCTCCATCAAACAAACTAGTTCACAAACCAGTTTATTCTATTTTGCCCTCTTTTGCCAGAAACCCTCCTCCAACCTCTCCAAACCTCACTCCCCCAACACCACAAACTTCCGCAACTCCTCGTCGTACTCCTCAATCCGCCCGCTCAAAATGTCGTAATACCACCCATGCACCGTCAGCCGTCCCTCGTCCACTGCCCGCACCACCGACGGCTGCGCCTTTAGATTCCACAACTGCGCCACCACGTTGCCGCGGATCAGCGAGGCCAGTTCCGCGCTTTCCCCCTCCGCCGAATTCACCGGCTGCCGATGTGCAAAGGCCGCTTCCACATGCTGCAGCCAGCGCCGCGCCTTGGGCAGCGCGTCCAGCCCCGCGCGGTCCAGCGCCGCTTTCATCGCGCCGCAGTCCGAGTGCCCGCATAGAATCGCGTGCTTCACCCGCAGCACCTCCACCGCGTACTCAATCGTCGCGGTGCAACCGTCCACATCCTGGCTGGTCAGCGGCACCACGTTGCCCGCATTCCGCGTGATGAACAAATCCCCCGGCCCCGTCCCCAGAATCAGGTCCGGCAGCACCCGCGAGTCCGAGCAGGTAATAAACAGCCATTCCGGCGCCTGCGTCTCCGCCAGCAGGTGAAACTGGCTCTTCCTGCCCGGAAACACCTCCGCCAAAAACCGCTTGTGCCCTTCGATCAATCGCTCCATATGGTCCTCGCCCATTTTGTCCGCCTCCATCCTGCCACAGCCTCTGCCCAGCCTATCGCAACGGCGCCCGGCCTCAAAACCTGAATCGCCGCCGGCATCCTTGGCTCTACAATGCCAACAAGACCCGCTCAAGGAGACATGGCGCAATGAGAAAGTTTGCAAAAATCACCGGCTGCATCCCCATGTTCCTGCTCCTCCTCGCCGCCCCCGCGCCCGCCCAGTCCATCAGCAGCATCGATCCCGCCCTCGCCAGCCGCATCGACCGCATCGCCCAGCAGGTCCTCGATCAAACTGGCGTTCCCTCCGCCTCCCTCGCCGTCGTCCAGCACGGCAAGCTCGTCTACACCCACGCCTACGGCCACGCCCGCCTCGCCACCGCAACCGCCCCCGGCCTGCCCGCCGCGCCGGAGATGCGCTACTCCATCGGCTCCATCTCCAAGCAGTTCACCGCCGCCGCCATCCTCCTCCTTCAGGAGGAAGGCAAGCTCTCGCTCGACGACGCCGTCGGCAAATACATCCCCGGCCTCACCGCGGGCGACAAGATCACCATCCGCCAGATCCTCTCCCACACCTCCGGCTATCAGGACTACTGGCCTGAGGACTACGTTATGACCACCATGTTGCCCGCCGTCAGCCCCCAGCAAATCCTCGACACCTGGGCCAAAAAGCCCCTCGACTTCGAGCCCGGCACGCAGTGGCAGTACTCCAACACCAACTTCGTCATCGCCGGGCAGATTGTCGAGAAAATCACCGGCCATCCGCTCATGGACTTCCTCACCCAGCGCATCTTCCGCCCCCTCGGGATGCAGTCGGTCTGGAACTCCGACCAAACCAAGCTCACCCAGGCCGACGCCACCGCCTACTATCGCCACGCCCTCGGCCCCCTGCGCGTCGCTCCCAAAGAGGGCCGCGGCTGGATGTTTGCCGCCGGCGAGCTGGCCATGACCGCCCACGACCTCGCCCTCTGGGACCAGAGCCTCATCGCCCAATCCCTCCTCAAGCCCGAGAGCTACAAGCAGATGTTCACTGAGGTCAAACTGAACGACGGTAAAAGCACCCACTACGGCCTCGGCGTCGAAGTCATGGACCGCGACAGCCACCGATCCATCGAGCACTCAGGCGAGGTCTCCGGCTTCGTCGCCGACAACCAGGTCCTCGTCGACGACGGTGTCGCCATAGCCGTCCTCACCAATCAGGACGCGGTCGGCGCAGCCTCCACCATCACCCGCCTCGCCGCCCCCGCCGTCCTCGGAGCCCCAGCAGCCGCCCCCGAGCAGCAGGCCATCGACCTCTACCACAGCCTGCAAAAGGGCCGCATTGACCGCACTCTGCTCGCCCCCAACCTCAGCGACTACTTCACCCCCGAAGCCCTTGCCGATTTTCAGTCCAGCCTCGCCCCTCTCGGCGAACCCCTCACCTTCCGCCAGACCGGCGAGCAGTTACGCGGCGGCATGACCTTCCACATCTTCCAGATCGTCTACCCCGACCGCCATCTCCAGCTCACCACCTACACCTACCCCAACGGCAAGCTCGAGCAATACCTAATCGCCCCCGCCGAATAACCGGATGTCCTGTCCTTGAAGTCCGCATCGAAAATAGGCTGTCTGAGCCAACGTAGCAAAGCGAAGGGAGTCGAAGGACCTGCGGTTCGGGACCGCGGCGAGCTTCCCAGACACCACACCCGCTCCCTTTTTCAAACTCCCGCACCCCTCGATGAATACAGAACCTTGACAATACACATAGCCATCTATATATAGTCGTCTCAGTATGAAAAAACCTGACTCCCTCCAGGGAACCCTCGATCTGCTGGTGTTGAAGATCCTTTCGCGCCGACCGCGTACGCATGGATACGGCATCATGGCCGCAGTCAAGGACTGCTCCGACGACCTGCTGCGTGTTGAGGAAGGCTCTCTGTACCCGGCCCTCTATCGCATGGAGGAAGCCGGCTGGATTCAAGCGGAATGGATAAAGAAGAACTCTGGACGCCGGGCGCGCGTATATGAGTTAACGGCGGATGGAAAGAAGCAGTTGGGGATGGAAGAGTCTCGTTGGCTATCGGCTTGCGCTGCCATCAACCAGGTATTGAGGACGGTCTGATATGTCACTTTGGTCAAGAGTTGCCAATGCTTTTCGCGGAGAAAAACTGAACGGCGAAATTGCCGAGGAGATGGAGTCGCACATTGCCGAAGCGGTCGAGCAAGGGCGCGATCCTGTCGAAGCTCGGCGCGCATTCGGGTGCGATTACCAGCAGCGCCAACAGCGGCAGGCCAGCCATGAGATCCGCGTCGTGGGCTGGCTTGAGGCGTTACGCGCCGACATCGTCTTCGGCTGGAGGCAGCTCAAACGGAACAAGGTGACCTCAATCGTCGCCATCCTTTCCCTTGCGCTCGCCATGGGCGCATGCATCGGAGCCTTTCGTCTCATGGATGCGCTGCTCTGGCGTCCTCTGCCGGTCGCCCATGCCGAGCGCCTCTACGCCATCTCGCGGCAGGCAATCACGCCCCAGGGCAAGCCCATTCAATCTGACTCATGGGCCTATCCTTCTTTCACCCTTATGCGGGATGCCGTAAAAGACCAGGCCGAGTTGATCGCCGTCTCCCCCGCCAGCCGCAAGGATCTTACCTACGGGTCCGACCAGGATATGGAGAAGGCGAATGTGCAGTACGTCTCGGGCTCAATGTTCCAGGCCTTCGGCCTCCGCCCTGCCCAGGGCAGATTGCTGGCGGAAAACGACGACCAAACGCCCGGCGCCCATCCCTATGTCGTTCTCTCCTACGACTACTGGACGCAGCGATTTGGCAAAGACCCACAGGTCGTCGGACACACATTGCGCCTTGGCAAAGACCTCTTTGAAATCGTCGGCGTTGTCGACGGGCCATTTACCGGCACCGAGCCGGGCACGGTGACAGACATCTTTCTTCCGGCCATGATGCATCCCATGGTCACCCGCTCCGACGCTTCCTGGATTCGGACGCTCGTGTTGGTTAAGCCGGGAACCGCCCTTGATCCGCTCCGTCAGAAATTGAGCGCAATCAGCCGCGCGTTCGAGCAGGAACGGGCCAAGGGGTTTACCGGCGCGGACTTGGCATTTTTTCAGAGGATCATCGACGCAACGCTGCTGATGGAACCCGCGGGCGCAGGCATTTCAAGCCTCCAGGAGGAATACCGCAAAGCCCTCGGCATTCTCGGTGTTCTTGTCGCCATGGTTCTGCTCATTGCCTGCGCCAACGTCGCCAACCTGAAAATGGCGCAGTCGGCAATGCGATCGCGTGAAATGGCGCTGCGCGTCGCCATCGGCGCCGGACGAGGCCGCCTGGTGCAGATGCTCCTCGTAGAGAACGCCATGCTGGCCGCGCTGGCTGCCGGCCTTGGAGCGCTGTTCGCCTGGCGCTCCGCTCCGCTGGTCCTGGCCATGATCCAGTCCACCAATAACCCGGTGCGGCTGCTTCTCTCCACCGACTGGAGAGTCCTCGGTTTTGGTGTCGGGTTGGTCTTCTGCGTCCTGCTGCTCTTCGGAGTGCTCCCCGCGCTCCGCGCCTCCGCGGTCAAGCCGGTCAGCGCGCTCAAGGGCGGTGACGACAATCCTCACTCCCGGCGTCGCCTCATGCACGGCATGATCGCCGCGCAAGTTGCGTTTTGTTTCCTGGTGATATTTATGTCGGGGCTCTTTGTAAGAACCTTCGCGAGCCTGGCCAATAAGCCTCTGGGCTTTTCTCCTGAAAAACTCCTGTTGCTTGACGTGATTTCGCAACAAGGCCAACCCCCTGTGGTGTGGGATCAAATCGCAGATACCCTGCGGAGCGTCCCCGGCGTTGAGAAAGTTGCCATTGCGGGCTGGCCGCTGCTGTCAGGCGGCTCATGGAACAACTTCGTCTCCGTGAATGGCGCAGCGCCAGGACCGGTTATGACCTACTTGCTTGCAATTTCGCCCGGCTGGCAGGAAACCATGAAGATACCCTTGCTCGACGGAAGGGATTTTCGTTCCGGCGATACCGCTCCAGGGCAGGCAATCGTCAACCAGACCTTCGTCAATACCTTCTTCGATGGAAAGAATCCGGTCGGAAAAACATTTCAGGAGAGAGGAAATCTTTACCAGGTTGTGGGCCTCGTTGCAGATGCTCCCTATGGCAATCTCAAAGATCCCATTGTGCCCGTAGCCTACATTCCTTTTCATGAAGTGAGTGCTCAAGGCGTCGCCAAGCCGGAAACTCGGGAAACATTTCTCGTCCGCACTTCCGGCGTCAATCCTCTCGCGCTCGCTTCTGTTCTGCGCAAGGCCGTTCCGCAGGCGCGCGCCGGCTTCCGCGTCAGCGATCTTCGCACCCAGAGCGATCTGGTGCAAGCCCAGACCGTCCGCGAACGGCTGCTGGCCATGCTGGCGGCTTTCTTCTCCTTCGTAGCGCTCTTGCTGGCGGCGATTGGCCTCTACGGAGTGCTTAGTTATTCGCTGCAGCAGCGCGAACGCGAATTTGGAATTCGTATCGCAGTCGGCGCCCGAGTCGGGGACATCGCCTGGCAAGCTACGTCGCGGATCTTCCTCATGGTGATCACGGGAGCAGCTATCGGCGCGGCACTGGGGTTTGTATCCGTGCGCTCTGTTCAGACGCTGCTGTATGGCGTAAAAGGAAGTGACCCGCTCATGCTTGCCGGTCCCGCGCTTGTCTTGTTGGCGATCGCCCTGCTGTCTGCGTTGCCAGTCATGGTACGCGCCTCGCGCATCGATCCCAAGATCATGTTGCGCGCAGAATGACGCAATGCTTTAACGCGTGCAGTCGCGGCCCGGGCCTCAGGCGAAACGACCGAAAGCCTGCCCAATGCGCGCTGGCAGTGCGGTCAGTTCGCCGCTCTGAGTCTGGCTGATTTCCAGCACCGTGGCCGGCGCCGCCTTCAGCGCCTTCAGTGCCGTAATCGTCGCCGTCCAGTCGATAGTGCCGTCGCCCGGCCACAAGTGCTCGTCCTTGCTGCCATGGTTGTCGTGTACGTGAACGGTGGCAATGCGCTCGCCCAGAATGCCGATAGCCTCCGCGATGCCCACCGTGATGTGCGCATGGCCCAGGTCCAGGCAGATGCCGACATTGTCCAGATGTCCCATTTGAAGAATCGTAACCAGGTGCTCCGGAGTGGTCGGCTCGCTGGTCAGGTTCTCCACCAGCAGCCGCACGCCCAGCGGATGTGCAAAGGCCCCAAGATGTTCCAGCGCGGTCAGCGCGTACTCGATCGTGCGCGGCGACCAGCCGTCCTCGCGTTCGCCCAGGTGCACCACAAGGTTGCGGAATGGGATGTGCTCCGCGCTCTCCAGGGCGCGCTTGATTTCGTCCATGGCGTCGATGCGCCGCGCCTTTTCAGGGTGCAGTACATTCACCGCCGGCGCACCCGCGCGGCCCATCTCGCGGTCCGGGAACAGCGGAGCGTGCATTGAAAAAGCTTCCAGCGGATTGGAACGGAACCACGCGGCCAGCTCGGCCACATGCTCGCGGCTGGTGTAGTCGAAGTGCTGACGCGCGGCAAAAACCTCAACCCCCTGCGCCCCGGATCGGGCCGCCAGTTCCAGCAGTCCCGGGTGCAGACGCTGGTTCAGGAACAGGTGCGTTGACAGAACTCGCAGCATGGTCAAAAAGGGCCCCCTGTGCCGGATGGAAGGGAAAACCAGCCGGCCGCTACTCTGATTGTCTCATTTTTGCAACAGCTTACAGCGATGCGGGTGTTGCGCACGATGGTGCGGGAACCTGAACGTGGCATGGTGCGGGCCATCGTCGAGCCGCGTGCAATCCAATGGAACAATTCCTGTTGGGAGAAGATGAGAACTAAAACCTGCAGGCTGTACGCCGGCGATTTTCAGCACCGCTGGCGTACATCCTGTATCGCACGACTGGGGAATCGTGATGTATGGGAAAATGCCTGCCCTTGCGGAGTTTCCAGCGCCTGGGTTGCAATACCCCACTGTGAGTTAACCAGTTACATGGCCCAGTGTACGGAATGGAGGTTGAATCCTCCAGGTCTATCCTCTGCTGCTCCTGGCGGAACGTAGAGGTAGCCACACTGCATTAAGATGAGCATTGCGCTTGGCTGGTTGTCTGTTCAATTCTGCTCACCTTGAAATAATTTTGGGTTTCTGTGCCTTGCTGCAAGTTATTCCAAAGGCTTTGCAACTACAGCGGCAACGGCGGGCCGGGGGGGCGCCGTCAGGGTTGGGTCGTCTGGAATAAAAATCTGGAAAACGGTTCCGGTAGCTTTTTTCTGTGAAGATGCGTACTGGGCAGTCGAGCGGCTGCGCACGTGCATCACGCTGTGGTGCTTGACCAGTATCTCCTGGCTCACCCACAGGCCCAGTCCGGTTCCGGTCACTTCCTTGGTTGTGAAGAAGGCCTCGAAGGCGCGTTCGCGCACCTCCGGCTCCATGCCGGCGCCGGTATCGGCCACCGTAAAACGCACTCCCGTCTGCTTGGAATCGCTCCAGTTGCGCGACCGCCGGGCGCGCACCAGCAGGTGGCCATCGGCGCCCAGGGCGTCGATCGCGTTGCCGATCAGGTTGGCAAACACCTGGCGCATCTCGCCGGCAAAGCAGAACAGGTCCATCTCCGGGTCGTAGTCCCGCTCCACTTCAATGCCCAGGCCATGGAGCCGGCCGTGATAGAGGCTCAGCACCGAATCCAGAAGCTCTGACATCTTGGCGCGCGTCGGCAGCGTGGACTGCCGGTAGAAGCGTAGCGTCTGCTGCGTGATTTCTGAGATCCGGTGGGCCTCGTGCTCGGCCATCGCCACGTAGTTCAGCGCCGGATCCTCAAGCTGGCAAAAGTTGCGCAACAGAAAAAGCAGGTTGGTAATGGCTTCCAGAGGATTGTTGATCTCGTGAGCAATCGAGGCGGCCAGCCGGCCCGTCGCGGCCAGCTTCTCGGTCCTGCGCAAGGCCTCTTCGCTGCGCTTGCGGTCCGTGGCGTCAAGCACAATGACCCCTGCCCAGCGTACCTGCTGCGGCGTCGTCCGCACCGGGTACGCGCTCACCAGCCAGGTCCACCGCTGTCCCGGCTTGCCGCTCAGGCCGCTGATCTCCAGGTTGCGCACCGCTTCCTCTTCGGCAAAGTCGCGCAGCACCGTGTTTTCCAGATCTGTGGCCACTGGTTCCGGGAACAACTCAAGAAGCGTCCTGCCCAGGTGGCGGCTCAGCGGGAACCCGGTCATATCGGCAAACACCTGGTTCACCCGCACAAACCGGCAACTCCGGTCGAAGAACGCCAGGCCGATGGGTGCGTTGGCCAGCATCGAGTCCAGCAGCGACAGCGTATCGTTCAGCCCCGCGCGCTGCTCCGCAATCGAGGCCACCATGCGGTTGAAGGCCTCGATCAGGTCCCCTATCTCGTTGTGCATGGCCACGGGCAAAGGAAATTTGCCGCCGCTCTCCGGCGCGTTCATCAGCGCGCGTGTGCCGCGGTGCAGCGTGGCCAGAGGGCGCGAAATCGATCGGGCCATCAGCAGAACCAGCAGTGCGGAAGCCGCAATCCAGATGATGCCGAAGATCGCCGTGCTCCGGAGTATGGACTTAAGCTGTTCGCGAGCCCAGTACTGGTCGAACTCAACCCACGCAAAGCCCCGCAGATCGCTTCCGGTGTAGATCGCCTTCATGCTCTCCCAGCGGTTGCCTTCCAGCGTGAAGAATCGGGGCTCGTCGCGCCTGACCAACCGTATCTGAGTGCGCTCAATGGGATCGAGCACAGTCTGATCCGCTTCTCCCCGGCTGACAAAAAGCACGTTGCCGGCCGGATCGGTAACCTTGGCGGCCAATACCGTGGGCGCCTCGCCCATCATCTTCACTGACAATCCAACCCAGCCAGGCCGCTGCTGCAGCAGGGCTTCCCGGGACTGCAGCGCCAGTGAGGATACCTCGTACGCCAGCCGCTGCTGGGCGCGCGTATGGACCTCCTCCGTTTGCTGGTGGACCAGCAGCACGGCAAACAGCCCCAGCGAAAGCATCTCCAGCAGCAGAAGTCCTGCCAGCATCTGCCATCGTATCGACCGTGGCCACCAGCGCATGGGCTACCTCTACTCCTCTGAAAATTCAGTGAGCCACAGTGTACCGGATGTATCTGCCGGGCTGCCGCGCAACCCCATGTGCACTCTCTACTTCAATGTCAGCGCCGCGGCAATCTGCCGCCCGTGGAACCGCCCGTTCTCAATGAAGATTTCGTTGGTCCGCGAGCCCGCCACAATCACTCCCGCCAGGTAGATGCCGGGCACATTGCTTTCCAGCGTCTCGGCATTGTAAGCCGGCAGCCGGTCCGGGCCCTCGAAGCGCACGCCCAGCTTTTGAAGGAAGTCGAAATCCGGGTGGTAGCCGGTCATCGCAAAGACAAAATCGTTCTTGATCGTCACCCGGCCCTCCGGCGTTTCCACCACCGCCGCGTCCGCGGTAATCTCCACCACCCGCGAGTGGAAGTAGGCCTTGATCTCGCCGTTCTTGATGCGGTTGTCAATGTCCGGACGGATCCAGTACTTCACGTGCTGGTGCAGTTCCGCATCGCGATGCACCAGCGTCACCCGCGCCCCGTGCCTCCACAACTCCAGCGCGGCAATCGCCGCCGAGTTCTTGCCGCCGATCACCAGCACGTCGCTCTCAAAGCACGGATGGGGATCGTTGTAGTAGTGGTGTACCTTGCTCAGATTCTCCCCGGGAATGCTCATGTAGTTGGGCAGGTCGTAGTAGCCTGTGGCCACCGCCAGCTTGCGGGCCTCCATCGTGCCCTGCCGTCCAAAGCGGTCATGAATGTGCACCGTGAACGCGCCGTCGGCTCCGGTGACGCGCTCCACGCGCAGATACTGCAAAACTTCCAGCTTGTAGTAGGCCGCCACCAGACGGTAGTACTCCAGCGCCTCGTCGCGCGTCGGCTTGGCGTGGGTGCTCGGAAACGGAATCCCGCCAATCTCCAGCAACTCTGAAGTGGTAAAGAAAGTCATGTGCGCCGGGTAATGAAACAGCGAGTTGCAGAGGCAGCCCTTGTCCACCACCACCGCCCGCAGGCCGGCCTTCTGCGCCTCGATCGCGCACGCCAGCCCCGTAGGTCCAGCCCCGATCACCAACAGATCGATGATCTTTTTCTGGGGCGCCTCAGGTACCGATATTGGCTCGTTCATGGCTCTAGCTTAGGCCATTCCACAGATTCACGGCGAATCCAGCCCCTTGATCCCCATCGATCCCATTAAATGGTAGAATGGTAGAAAGAAATGGTGGAAAGGTATAAATATGGCGCTCAGTATCAAAAATTCCGCGTCTGAAGGTCTGATTCGTGAGTTAGCGGCTCTGCGCGACGTTAGCCTTGTCGCCGCAGTCACTCAAGCCGTCAAAAACGAAATTGAAAGGGAGAAACAGAGCCAGCACCGGAAGAAACTCACAGCAGACTTCTTGATGGAAATCAGCCGCGAGACCGGTCCCATGATGAACGACGGCAAAACCTCCAAGGAACTGATGGATGAGCTTTACGATCCGGAAACCGGACTGCCGATATGATCGTTGATACCTCAGCCATCATCGCCATTCTCAAGAACGAGCCCGAAGCCGAGGCCTTTTCTGAAGCGATAGAGGCGGCAAAGGTTGTACGCATTTCCGCCGCATCTTATCTTGAGTCGAGAATCGTTGTAGGCCGGTACAAGGATCCGATTCTCATGGCCCGATTGGAAGGAATCCTCGATAACCCCGGGCTCCAGATCGAACCTGTTACCGCGGCGCAGGCAAAGATTGCGTGGGAGGCCTACCGCGACTACGGCAAAGGCAGCGGCCACCCCGCCAACCTCAACTTCGGCGACTGCTTCAGCTACGCCCTGGCACGCGACAAGCGCGAACGCTTGCTCTACAAGGGCAATGATTTTGTGCATACCGACCTCCGTTCCGCCCTTGAAAGCTGACGCCGCTTCCGCTCGCCTCCATTCCCGCTTCGCAGGCGTGCAATCTGCATCCAGACTCCGCACATCTCGTTCCTCCCCAACCCTGCCGCGCATCCATTACCCTAGAGAGTTCAAGGAGCTTCCATGACCGTCATCCGCCAGGAAGATTTCATCGCCAGCGTTGCGGGCGCGTTGCAGTACATCAGCTACTACCACCCGGTGGACTACATTACGAGCCTCGCCCGTGCCTACGAGCGCGAACAGTCCCACGCCGCCAAGGACGCCATCGCGCAGATTCTCATCAACAGCCGCATGTGCGCTGAGGGTCACCGCCCCATCTGCCAGGACACCGGCATCGTCACTGCATTCCTCAAGGTCGGCATGGACGTGCACTTTGAAGCCGCTCCCGGCGAAGAGCCGAAAAACGTCCAGCAGATGGTCGATGAAGGCGTGCGCCGCGCCTATCTCGATCCTGACAACAAGCTCCGCGCCTCCATCCTCGCCGACCCCGCCGGCAAGCGCATCAACACCAAAGACAACACCCCGGCCTGCGTAACCGTCGAGCTGGTCCAGGGCGCAACGGTCGATCTCACCGTCGCAGCCAAGGGCGGAGGCTCCGAGGCCAAGGCCAAGTTCATCATGCTCAACCCCTCCGATTCCGTCGTCGAGTGGGTGCTCAAAACCGTCCCCACCATGGGGGCCGGCTGGTGTCCTCCCGGCATGTTGGGCATCGGCATCGGCGGCACCGCAGAGAAGGCCATGCTCCTCGCCAAGGAATCCCTGATGGACCCCATCGACATCCAGGACCTCATCGCCCGCGGCCCCGCCAATCGCGCCGAGGAACTGCGCATCGAGCTGTACGACAAGGTGAATCGTCTCGGCATTGGCGCGCAGGGCCTGGGCGGCCTCACCACCGTGCTCGACGTCAAGGTGCGCGACTACCCCACCCACGCCGCCAATCTTCCCGTCGCCATGATCCCCAACTGCGCCGCCACCCGCCACGCCCATCTGGTTCTCGATGGCTCCGGCCCCGTCTATCTCGATCCGCCCAGCCTCGATAACTGGCCCCGGCTCACCTACGATGTCTCGACGGCCCGCCGCGTCAATCTCGACACCGTCACCCGCGAAGAAGCCGCCACATGGAAGCCCGGTGAAGTCCTGCTCCTCACCGGCAAGCTGCTCACCGGCCGCGACGCCGCCCACAAGCGCATGACCGACATGCTCAGCCGCGGAGAAAAGCTCCCCGTCGATTTTCGGGGCCGCTTCATTTATTACGTCGGCCCCGTCGACCCGGTCCGCGACGAAGTCGTCGGCCCCGCCGGCCCCACCACCGCCACGCGCATGGACAAGTTCACCCGCCAGATGCTGGCTGAAACCGGCCTGCTCGGCATGGTCGGCAAGGCCGAGCGCGGCCCTGTCGCCATCGACGCCATCCGCGAGTTCGGCGCAGTCTATCTCATGGCCGTAGGCGGCGCGGCCTACCTGGTTTCCAAGGCCATTTACGGCTCGCGCCTGCTGGCCTTCGGCGATCTCGGCATGGAGGCGATTTACGAGTTTGACGTGCGCGAGATGCCGGTTACGGTTGCCGTGGACAGCAAGGGCACCAGCGTCCACCAGACCGGCCCGGCAGAGTGGCAGCAGCGCATCGCCGGCATCCCGATTCTGCAATAACAAATTGCCAGGACATCCCCATCCTGCATGAACAAGTTGCCAGGAATTGGAGCCCCTTTTGTCGTTCGCAGCCCTTCGTACCGCGCCGTAGGCGCAACGGTTGTTAGCCCCGCGCTTTAGCGTGGGGTTGGCGTAAACGAACATTGGATCCGGAGTCCCGTAGGGACGGCGCTCATGCTCCTGCCCCCTGGCAAATCCGTGGCGCTCCCTCTTGCATCAAGCCGCATCCCCAAAAAACAACCGGGGAGGAAAGACGATCCATCGTCTTTCCTCCCCGGTTTTCACTGCGTTCAAATCTCCGCTCAGCCGTTCGCTTTATATCCCATCCCCGTCAGCACTCCGCGCATATACGAGAAGCTGGCAATCACGCCCGGCATGGGATTGTCGCCATGAATCTCATACTCCAGATCCACAAACCCCTTGTACTTGATGTCGATCAGCGCCTGGAAAATTTCGCGGATGGGCAGGATGCCTTCGCCCACGGCCACCTGGCTCTCCCGGTTGTGGAAGTCCGTCAGATCCTTGATGTGCATGTCGTAGAGCCGCGATCCGGTCGCGTGAATCGCATCCACCAGGTTGGCGCCGGCGCGGGCTGCGTGCCCCACATCGATGCAGAAGCCGATGCGCGGGTCCAGATCCTTGATCGCCTTCAGCACGTCGAACGGGGACGGAAAGAACTTGTCCTCCGGCCCGTGGTTGTGGATCGCGATCTTGATGTTGTACTCCTTCACAAACTTCTCAATCCACTTCAGCGAGTCCGGCGTCGGATCGCCGGCCACAATCACGTCGATCCCGGCGCGCTTGCAATATTCAAACTTGCCGCGGATATCGCTCTCGTCGTCCTTGGGAAAATAAATCGCCCCTGCCGCGTGCAGCTTGATGCCCGCCGCAGCGTAGTCCGCCACTGCCTGGGCTTCCAGCGTGGGGTCCGTGGGCAAGTGATCCTTCGTGTCCTTGCAGTTCAGATCGCTCACATGCAGATCCTTCATGAAGCCGATCATCTGCGCGCGCGTAAAGTTGCGGAAGGTGTAGCTGCACAGGCCCAGATTCACCGGCAATGGCTTGCCGGTTTCCGGCAGCGCCTCGGCCAGGGCGGGAACAGCGCCGGAAGCAGTGCAGGCAGCAGCCAGCAGCGCGCCAGATCGTACAAAGGTGCGGCGAGACAAAATATCTTTCATTGTGTGGGAGACTCCTCGGGTTCTCCGGGCAGGGCTGTCTGCCCGCTCGGCACCGGCTGAGCAGGCAGACTGATTCACCAGAATTCTATAGCGGAACCAGAGTTGATGGTTCCCGAAACCGTAAAATTCAAGTCGACTCGACCATCAGGGAGAGGCGACCCTCAACAACACTCATCAGGACACGTGACTCTGGTTCCGCTCTACTGCTTGCCGAAGCGGTAGACGAGGCCGCCCGTGAATCCCACGCTGTTCTGCGTCGTCGAGCCGAACCCCGTGACGAAATACTCCGGCGCCAGCCGCAGTGCCACGTTCGGCGTCAGGTTCAACTCGCCCAGGATGCTGGCGCTGGCGGCATACGTGTTGCTATTGGGATAAAGCAGCCCGTTGAGTGTGCCAAAGCCGTTGGTGTCGCCCGTGAACTTGCCTCGCGCATAGCCGCCCAGCACTCTGCCGGAGACCGCATAGCGGGGCTGCATGTAGAAGCGGTACGTCGGTCCAGCCATTGCGGTATAGGTGCTGACCGCCGGCCTGGTGATGGAACTGTAGTTCAGTCCCACATAGGCTGTTCCGTAATAGCCGCGGCCGTCCACGGTCACGCCCAGCCGCTCGTTCAGGTAGCGGGTTACGCCGGTGTCCCAAGCGTAATACGTAAGCCGCTGCAGTGAGGGGCCGGGCTTGAAGCGCAGGTAGCCCATGTTGGCATACGCATCGTATAAATGCGCGTAGGTGTCGTGGATGGCTGTGGCGCGGCGCTGGTTGCGCCGGGCGCGGATGCGGGCCTGCACGCTCATCTGCGCCGGCGTTTGCGCGCCCGCGGGCTGCTGCGCCTGCCCCTGATCCGGAGTTGTGGAACTGCTGCTGGAGCTCGAGCTCTGCGCAAAAAATACTGGCGTGGCACACAGGCCAAGCGCTAGCGGAAGGGCAAGACGGCGAAATAAAGACATCGGTTTCGGAATTCCTCCACGGGAGTGCGGAAGCACACAATCGCCCGAAGGCGCGCTCCCCCCAATAGGTATTAAACCACCTGAAGCGAACCTTGTGCGCTTGCCCGCTATGCTTTGGACGCGCCCCAGGGCGATTTGACTGCTTTTCCAACCCTCCGGCTCGGCCCACTCCAGGGGCGAGTCCGGACCTTCCCTTCCCTTCACCCCGCAAAGTGGTACTATTCCTGCGAATTAACTCTTCCTGCGGATCGGTATTGAAGAGGCAGGTCAATCGGCCCCATTTGTCTTTGAGCCTGTGTGGCCACTTCTTGCCCTGCCCTGGAAATTCCCACCCGCCTTGAAGGGTTTACCTGCCCATTGCGGCAGAAGGGAGATTCATGAACGCCATCCTGACTCCTGGTTTGTACCGTGCGCAAACCGTCCTCTGTCTGGCCGCCGTTCTGGGCTTTGCCGTCCCGTCCGCCCAGCCGCAAACTCCGCTTCCGCTCGCCCAGGCCTCCGGTGCCGGCCCGTCGTCCAGCCCGTTCAGCCTTCAAATGCATGTCCCCCTCGTCGTCGAGGACGTGGTCGTGCTCGATGGCAATAACCATCCCATCTATGGCCTCAAGGCCGCCGACTTCACCGTCACAGAGAATGGTCAGCCCGTCGCGCCGCTGAGCTTTGAGGAGCATACCGCAGTCACTGCCGCCCAGGCCGCCGCCGCTCTCAAGCCGCCCAATCTGGGGACGAATGTCTATACCAACATGCCCACCGTCCCGGTCAACAGCGCCCTCAACATCCTGCTCCTCGATGCCCTGAACACACCCATGACCGACCAGATCCGGCTCCACCAGCAGATGCTCCAATACCTCAAGACCCTGCCTCCCGGCGAGCGCATCGCCATCTTCGGTCTCGGCTCCCGCCTCTACCTCCTCCAGGACTTCACCACCAACCCATCTGTGCTCCAGGCCGCCATCGACTCCAAACGCGGCAAAATCCGGCCCTCCACTCTCATCGGCGACTCGGTCTCCGGAGGGCCCGTCGAGCAGCTTTCCACCATCTCCGCTGGAATCATGAGAATCAATCCCAACGATGACAGCAGCATGAGCCTCCTGGTTCTCGAAAGCATGCGTCAATTCGATGAGGATATCCATACCTATCAAACCACCCAGAGAGTCGAATACACCCTCCAGGCCCTCGGCCAGTTGGCCCGCTATCTCTCCGCCCTCCCCGGACGCAAGAACCTCATCTGGTTCTCCGGATCGTTTCCCATCTACATCCAGCCCGATCTTTCCCTCTCGCAGGACCCGTTCCGGGTAATGGCCAATTATGGCGACGATCTGCGCCGCACCACCAATCTCCTCGCGCGCAGCCAGGTGGTCGTCTACCCGGTCGATGCCCGTGGCCTTTTCGGCAATTCCGCCGACGATGCCTCGCAGACCACCGTGAACCTCAACATCCCCACCCCCTACGGCGTGAATCGAAACACACCAAATGCCGTTCGATACGGCGGCACTAATCTCAACAATGTTGCCAGCCTGAATACCAATTTCCAGCAGCAGACCGCAACCGAGCATCTCACCATGGACCAGGTCGCTGCCGACACCGGCGGCAAGGCCTTCTATAACACCGGCGGTTTAAAAGACGCGGTGGAGAGCGCAATCAATATCGGCTCCAACTACTACACCTTTTCCTACACGCCGCCGGAGCACAAATGGGACAACAAATTCCGCAAGGTCGAGGTCAAGGTCGATAAGCCCGGCGCGCACCTCTCCTATCGCAAGGGTTACTTCGCCGACGATCCCGATGCGGAGGTGCACGGCAAAAAGAAGTTGCCGGTCGGTCCCATGCAGGCAGCCATGATGCATGGTGCCCCCGACGCAAACGAGCTTCTGTTCAAGGTGCGCGTCACTCCCGGCGACACCCCCACAAACAAGATCGGCGAAGGCAGCAAGCCTGACCGCAAGCTCATGAAGCCGCCCTATCGCAACTACACCCTCGACGCGCTGCTCGACGTACGCAACGTGAAAATGCCCCTCAACAGCGCTGGCTTGTATCAGGGAGCCATCGAGTTCGTAGCGCTTGTCTACGACGCCGAGGGCAACCTGGTGAATACCGCCACCCGGGTTGGCCGCGCCAGCCTGCCGGCGGAGCGCTTCGCCCCGTTGCTCCAGCACGGTCTCGATATTCGCCAGTCCATCGATGTCCCCGCGCAAGGCAACTACTACCTGCGCATCGGCATTCACGATCTGGGCAGCGACCGGGTCGGCGCCGTCGAAATTCCCATCGCCGCCCTCAAATCGCACCAGGCCATGCTCACGGCAGTGGGCCAGAGCGCTCCCGCACAGGAGTAGCCACAAACCAAAAACGAGCAGCGTGTCTGCCCCACCGCGATGTTTGCAGATAATTACCCTCCCCAGGCGCACAATTGTTCCATGGTGTCTTTTTGAACCAGTGCAATAGGAGCAAGCCCCGGCACTCCACCCGCAAAGAAGAAATCCGGAGGGAGCAGGGGCCTTCAGGCCCCTGAAAA
>JARLGF010000070.1 GCA_031296165.1 Occallatibacter sp.
GCGCTGCACGTATGCCTGAATGCTGGCGCGTCCATGCACAATGCCCGTAGCAAAATGCTGCGTCAGATAATAGGTATCTTCGCTTTAGAGCGCACCTGCCCTGGCCGCATTCCCGCTGTTGTACCCGTCTTTCCAGGCATCTACAATGCGCTGGGCCGCGCGGATGGCGGCAGCATCAGTACAATTTTTTTCGTCTTCGGCGCCGGGAACTGCAACAACGCCCTGCTGTGCGCAGACCATTCCGCCGCCCAGAAATAAAACGCAAAGTAGGAGAGCCTTCCTCATTTTTCAATCCCTCGTGCCCGCAACGTTGTACTGCAAATCCTGAAACTCTCCATCCTACAACTGCGTCCCGATGCCGGTAAGTGCGGACAAGCCAGTTCCGTTTCAGCCGGCAACCGCTCATCTGGCTGTGCGCATCACAGCACCTTACCTTTAAAAGGGATTAGCTTGAGTACAGGCCTTCTACCGGGAGACGCTCTCATGATCTGCAAGTTTGCCGCAATCCTCCTCGTCACTGCCGTCTTCGCAACCGCCGCACGGGGCGAACAATCTCCCAACTCAAATCCCTCTGCCGCAAGCGCCGCCTTGCCCGCCATTGCCCCGCCCAACCGTCCCGTCATCGGGTTAGCCCTCGAGGGTGGCGGCGCTTTGGGCCTGGCGCATATCGGCGTCCTCGCCTGGTTTGAGGAGCACCATATCCCCGTTGACCGCCTGGCAGGAACCAGCATGGGCGCCCTCGTCGGCGCGCTCTACGCCACCGGCCACTCCCCGGCACAGATGCGCGCCCTTGCTGAAAGCGATGCCTTCTCCCGGGTCTTTGCGCTGCAAACCTCCTACACCGACCTCAGCTACCGCCGCCGCCAGGACCGCCGCGAGTCTCCCGCGGCCATTATCGTCGGCATGAAGCACGGACCCGGCCTGCGCAACGCGCTGCTCGCCGACCGCGGCGTCAATGAGTTCCTTACCGCCAACCTGTTCAACTACAACCAGCAGGAACTGGACTACAACCACCTGCCCATCCCCTTCCGCTGCGTGGCGACAGACCTGAACAACCTGCAGGAAACCACCTTTGCCGGCGGACCCTTGCCCCAGGCCGTCCGCGCCTCCATCTCCATCCCCGGCGTTTTCTCCCCGGTTCAGGACCGCACGGGCCACATCCTGGTTGACGGCGGCATCCTCGACAACCTGCCCACCGACGTGGTCAAGCGCGACCTCCACGCCGACATCGTCCTCGCCGTGCACATCGATAGCCCCGCCCTCGCCGGCATCGATACCAGTTCCATCGTCAGCGTCCTCAACCGCGCATTCGATGCCGGCATCGAGCGCAATGTCGATCGCGCCGTGCTCCTCGCCAACGTCGTCATTAACCTGCAGGCCGGCAAGTTTTCATCCACGGACTACACCAAGGCCGCGCAGTTGATCGACGTTGGTTACCAGGCCGCGGAACAGAGCCGTGCCGCCCTCATGCCTTATGCCCTCAACGATGCAGATTGGAAAACCTATCTCGCCGCGCGCGACCGCCGCCGCCTGGCGCCTCCCGGCACGCTGCTCCAGGTGCGTGTGGAAGGCGGAGCCCCCGGCGCCGAGCAGCAGGTCCTCAGCAACATGAACCCCCTCAAGGGTCAGCCGGTCTCGCCCGGCGTCACGGTCAACGCCCTCAAAACCATCCAGTCCAACGGCGGATATTCCGCCACCTACGAATCCTTCAACCCAGCGCCTGCCGCAGTCGCCACGCCGGTTCCCGCGCCAGACTCGGGCATTCTTATCCGCCTCACCAAGGACCCCATCGGTCCGCCTTACCTGCTCATCGGTCCTGAACTGGCCGCCTCCACATCCAACATCAGCCGCATGGCGCTCAATCTCCGCTTCGTCGATCAGAACTTCGGCGGTTTCGGCTCCGAACTCCGCGCCAGCGCCCAACTCGGCTACAGAACCGACCTCTCCGCCGAATACTACCGTCTGCTCACCCCCAGCGGCTATTTCCTTCAGCCCACCGCCGGCATTGTCCGCGAGCCCGTCTACATCTGGGCCAACCAGAAGCGCATCGCCGAGCGTTTTCATGAAAATCTCGTGGCTGGCGTCGCGGCCGGCCGCACCTTTGGCAACTCTCTCCAGGTCTCCGGTGAGTTGCGCGCTGAAGACATGCGCTGGAGCCTCAGAACCGGCTCCGGCGGCGGTCCCTACATTACCGGTACCGCGCAAACCGGTCTGCTCCACATCAACCTCGACAAGGCATCCTCCGGCACCATCTCGCCCAACGGATTTCGCCTCTCGGCCTCCGCCGGTGCGCTCTATCACGCCACCGAAAGCGCCAACGCACCGCTGGTGATGATCTCCGCAGGACGCACCGCAACCTGGAAGGAGAAAAATACCTTTGGCCTGAGCGCGGATATCAATTCCTACCTGCGTGCCAATGTCGCCGAGCCTTTTCGCTTTACGCTAGGTGGGCCGCGCCAGCTCTCCGCCTCATCCTTCGATGAATATCGCGGCACCGATACCGCTTTGGCCCGCGCCGCCTACCTGCGCCGCATCGCGGCTCTTCCCACCGGCCTGGGGCACGGCCTCTATGGCGTCATCGGCTACGAGGCCGGCGAAATCTGGTCGCCCGAACTGCACACCATCCTCCGCCAGGATGGGAGCCTGGGACTGGTCGCCGCCACTCCGCTTGGAGCCATCTCCGTGGGCGGTTCCGTGGGCGACGCCGGCCACCGCAAGGTCTTCATCACCCTCGGCCGCCTGTTCTGACGGGTGAGAGCCTTCGCTCCATCGAAAGGGCCTTGACTCCTGGATAGTGGAGCGCTACGCTATACGGGTGATTAAGAGCTTCCGGCATGTCGGCATCGAAAAATTCTTCGCTACCGGTAGCAAGGCTGGAATTCAGCCATCCCATGCTGCAAAACTCTCGGTTCAACTCTTTCAGTTGAATCGAGCTAAATCGGCAAGCGACATGGATGCGCCCGGATGGGGTTTGCACTCTTTGCGCGGCGATCTCAAACGCCATTGGGCAGTGAAGGTAAACGGCAATTGGCGTTTGACATTCACCTTCGAGGGCGAGAACGCGATTCTGGTCGACTACCAGGATTACCACTAGGAGACAGCGATATGCGCATGCACAATCCGCCACACCCAGGCAAAGTGCTCAGGGAGTTTCTGGGCGACATTGACGTTACGGCTGCCGCAAAGCATTTGAAGGTTTCCCGCGCTACGCTTTCCCGCATCCTCAATGGCAAGGCCGGCATCTCGGCCGATATGTCGCTCCGTCTTTCCGCCGCCTTTGGCACCCACGCTGAAATCTGGTATGAGCTGCAAACCGACTACGATATGTGGCAAGCATCCCAGAAAAAACAACCCCGGATAGAACCTTTTACCCGCGCTGCTTAAATCCCCATTCGCTTGCCGAAATGTGAACCTGTATCGTTTTGATCTGCTCCTCGCACCGATACTATGAGAGAAGTCTATGTGAGCGGCAGTTGATCGGGGTGAACGCGATGCATGAACTCTTGCTGAAATCCGGCTGGGAAACGGCCGTGGTTGCGGTGGTTTTTATCGGCATTTTGTTTCTCTCGATCTTTGGCCTGGACGCCGTGATCGGCGCTCCCAAAAAGTCAGGCAAATCGCACTCCCGGGCCGGCGGCAAAGACAAAGACGGAAACCCCGTCTACTCCGATCCCGATGGCCGGCAATGGAAAAGGCGCCGCAAGTCCTGATCCTCCCACCACGGTCCTCCCCGCCAAGCTCGGCGCACACGCAGACAGGCCCTCCCACCGGGAGGGCCTGTCTCTTGTTTTCCTTCCAACTCGATTGAAACCTAAGCTACAACCTCAATGCCCATCGAGCGTGCCGTGCCCTTGATGCTCTTGATCGCCGTCTCCACTGAGGCTGCGTTCAGGTCGGGCATCTTCTGCGTGGCAATCTCGCGCACCTGCGCTTCGGTCACTTTGCCGATCTTTTCCTTGTTCGGCGTGCCCGAGCCCTTGGCAATGCCCGCGGCCTTTTTCAGCAGAACTGCTGCCGGAGGAGTCTTGGTGACAAAGCTGAAGCTGCGGTCGGCATAGACGGTGATGACGACTGGAATAACCAGTCCTTCCGTCTCCTTGCCCTGCGTGCGCGCGTTGAATTGCTTGCAGAACTCCATGATGTTGACCTGCGCCTGACCCAGCGCGGGGCCGACTGGGGGCGCAGGCGTGGCCTTGGCAGCCACAATCTGCAGCTTCACGTAACCGGTAATTTTCTTCGGAGGTGCCATGGTGTTATTCCTTCGGAACCAGCTTTTAGCTCCTAGCTTCTAGCTTTTGGCTGGTTGGTTCCTGGTGCAAATTTTGGTGTCGGCGCCGGAAGCGTTCGCTTGCAACCGGAGCCCGCTAGGTGGGCACTCCGGCTAGAAGCTGAAAGCTAGTAGCTAGCGGCTAAAACCAACTACTCAATCTTTTCTACCTTGCCAAACTCCAGTTCCACCGGCGTCGAGCGTCCGAAGATGGTCACCATGACCTTCAGCGTCTCGCGATCTTCGTTGATCTCATCCACCACGCCGTTGAAATTGGCAAACGGGCCGTCCGTAATCCGGACCTGCTCGTTCTTTTCAAACTTGATCTTGAGCCGCGGCTTGTCCTTCGACGTCTCGGAACGGAAGAGAATCGTGCCTACTTCTTCCTCCGACAGCGCCACCGGCTTGTCACCCGTGCCCAGAAAACCTGTCACCTTCGGCGTGTCCTTCAGAACATGCCACATGTGGTTGTCGAGTTCCATCTCCACCAGCACATAGCCGGGAAGAAATACCCGCTCGATGGTCCGCTTCTTGCCGTTGATGATCTCCGTCACCGGCTCGGTCGGGATCATCACCCGGCCCACCTTGTCCTGGAGCCCAAAGGCCTGCACGCGGCTCTCGATCGACTCGCGCACCTTGCGCTCAAAGCCCGAGTAGGCGTGCAAAATGTACCACTTGAAATTAGGATTGCGCTCCGGCTGCGCCTCTGCCTGAGGTTCCGGCTGCGCTTCCGGCTGTGCGACGGGTTGTTCCAATTCTTCTGCCATCATGCTCTCGTTTCGCGGCTGCTGTTATTACTGCAATCCGCCCAGCCTGCCCAGCAACTGGTTCATACCATTGGCGAAAATCCCGTCCACGAGGAAAAAGAACACAGCGAAGACAAAGACCGCAATGATGACCACCGAAGTGGTAGCCTCCACTTCCTTCCGTGTTGGCGCAACCACCTTGCGCATCTCCGCGCGGACATCGCTTAGAAAGCGGCTGAATTCAGTCCACGTTCCAACCACCTTGTCGAAGAGATTCACCGCCATATTCGGCTCCTGGCGCTTCACCGGCGACAACTTCGGCGCCGGCCGCTCTTCCCCGTTCACGATTGTTGCCTTCGATGCCATACTTCCATTCCTTCGCGCCCAGCGTCCTGCCGGGCACTTCCGTACTCAATCTGGCAGGGGCGGAGGGATTCGAACCCCCAAGTTCGGTTTTGGAGACCGACAGTTTAGCCGTTGAGCTTACGCCCCTAAAAGCAGTGAACAGTTGACAGATAACAGTGATCAGTTGCTCTCGTGCAGATGCAAGCCAATTCGCTTTTCCCGCCCATGCTCAAACTGACCACTGTTCACTGTCCACTGACAACTGCTTTACTTCGATTCCTTGTGCACCTGGTGCTTGCGGCAGCGGTTACAGAACTTTTTGAACTCCAGACGGCCGGTGGTCGTCTTCTTGTTCTTTGTCGTCGAGTAGTTCCGCTCCTTGCACTCAGTGCACTGCAATGTAACAATTTCCCGCATTTGAAAATCCTCTCCAGTGGTCAGTTGTCAGTGAACCGTGGTCAGTTTCGCTCTTCAGTTGCAAACTGTCCACTGTCCACTGTTCCCTGTCTTACTTGATAATCTCCGAAACCGTACCCGCGCCTACCGTGCGCCCGCCTTCGCGGATTGCAAACCGCAGGCCCTTTTCCAGCGCCACCGGCGTAATCAGCTCCACCTGCAGCGACACATTGTCGCCCGGCATCACCATCTCCACGCCTTCCGGCAGCTCCGCCACGCCCGTCACGTCCGTCGTGCGGAAGTAGAACTGCGGCCTGTAGCCCTTGAAGAACGGCGTATGACGACCGCCTTCTTCCTTGCTCAACACGTACACTTCGCCCTTGAATACCGTGTGCGGCGTAATCGATCCAGGCTTCGCCAGA
>JARLGF010000071.1 GCA_031296165.1 Occallatibacter sp.
CATGCTGCCGTCGCGCTGCCATCCGTAGGCGCGGCGATATTTCTCGCTGGTGCAGGAGATCATGTAGCCGCGGCGGCAATCGTTGCACACCCCGCAGCCGGAGATGTGGTACACAATCACGCGGTCGCCGGTCTTGAAGCGACGGCAGCCCGGCCCCTCGGCCACAATTTGCCCGCAGGGCTCGTGCCCGGCAATCACGCCCTGGTAGCCTTCAGGCCCTTTGCCCAGATGCTCGTGATAAATGCAGCGAATATCCGAGCCGCAGATGGTCGAGGCCTTCATGCGGAGCAGAACTTCGCCATGGCCCGGAGCGGGCACCGGCACGGTGCGCATTTCAACGGTCGAGTTGCCGGGCAGAAACGCAGCGGTCATCGTGGAATTCATGTCGATCTCTCCAAATTCAGCTATCAGCTTTTAGCTCTTAGCTCGGTTTTGTGGCTGCCGAATACAGCGCGAACCACCGGGAATCAGCTAACAGCTAGAAGCTAGTAGCTAAGAGCTGATTTCGCCGTTCATGTCCCAAAGGTCTTCCCAGGTCTGGCCGGCCTTCCACAGAAAGACCTGGCCTTTGACGAGCCGACAGTTGCGGTTGAGCGCTGCGATTTGCCGCATCTCTTCGTCCGTCAGCGGATCGCCGGTGACGCACGCCAGATTTTCGCGGTAGTGATGAATGGAAAACGGAATCGGTGTTTGCCCATGCTGCACGCCCCACTTAATGCACACCTCCGCGGGACCGATGCCGTGCCGCTTGGCGATTTCGCGAATCACCGGATCTTCCGTGGGCGCGGTGTCTTCAGGCGTGCGGTCGCGCTCCGGGCGTCCCGGCGAGCCGATGGGGCAGAAGCCGATGGGCTGAATGCCGTTCTCGACGACAAAGCGGAACAGCTCCGGCTGCTGCAGGTGCGGGTGCAACTCCATCTCGTTAACCGCGGGCTTGATGCGCGCGTCGCGCAGCACCAGCTTCAGCTTGGGGATGGTCATGTTCGATGTGCCGATATGGCGCACCAGGCCCATGTCCACCAGCTTTTCCATGCTCCGCCAGGTGCGCATGTAATTTTCGTGGATGTACGGCTTGGCGTCGGGACTGCGCGAGCTTACGTCGCAGCCCGGAGCATGGAAGTTGGGAAACGGCCAGTGGACCAAATACATGTCCAGGTAGTTCAGGCGCAGGTCGGCCAGCGACTGGCGGCAGGAGGCGATTACGTCGTCTTCGCCGTGCTTGTCGTTCCACACTTTGGAAGTGACCCAGATCTCTTCGCGCTTGAGCCCGCCGCGCAAAATCTCCTCGAACGATGCGCCCACGGCGCTTTCATTCTGGTAGACCGAGGCGCAATCGAAGTGCCGGTAGCCCACGGCGGCAGCGCCTTTCACGGCTTCTGCAACCTGTGCCGGCGAAACGCTGTCCGAGCCGAATGTTCCCAAGCCCACGGCCGGCATGAGAGCGCCGGTATAGAGCCGTCGTTGCGGAACGGACGCGGGATCGATGGGGGCCGAATTGCTGTTGAGAGGGTTGCCCATGCAGGCTCCTTGGCGACTTGAAAGTTATCGGTAACTACGACCAGCGAAGAATACGCGGGTACCATGAAAGTGTCAACATCCATCTTGCGGGAAGTGAAAATAGAGTTATCGTTAAAGCTGCTGCATTGGCGATACTCGGTGCAGCAGCACTTTCGGACGCAAGACGGCAAGGAATCCGAAATGAAAGCGGTGCGGTAGCGATGAGCAATGTACCGGGCGGCGGCGAAAAACGGAAGGCGGTGCGCCGCAACGCGCCCGTGCGCATGAAAGACATTGCGCAGGACCTGGGCCTTTCCACCGTGACCATCTCCAAGGTGCTGCGCGGCCACTCCGACATCGGCGAAGAGACGCGGAAGCGCGTGCTCAAGCGCATGAAGGAGCTGAATTATCAGCCGAATTTTGCGGCGCGCGCGCTGATTACCGGACGGACCTGGACCATCGGCCTGGTGGTTCCCGACCTGCTGCATCCGTTTTTTGCGCAGGTGGCCAAAGCCATCTCGGCGGGTATTCGCGGGCAGGGCTACAGCCTGATCATTACCTCGTCGGAAGAAGATCCAGAACTGGAGCAGCAGGAGATTGCGCAACTGCTGGCACGCCGCGTGGACGTGCTGGTGATTGCCTCGGCGCAGTGGACGGTGGAGAGTTTTCGCCGCATTGAAGAGCGTGGAATTCCTTACGTGCTCATCGACCGCCGTTTTGCGGGGCTGCCGGCAAACTTTGTGGGCGTGGACGATGAGGCTGTGGGCCGCATGGGAACCGCGCACCTCATCCAGCAGGGTTCGCGGCGGATTGCGCACATCCGTGGCCCTGAAACCAGCACGGCTCTGGGGCGCATGGAAGGCTACAAACAGGCGCTTGCCGCCGCGGGCATCGCGGTGCGGCCCGAGCGCATTGTCTCCATCGGGAGTTCCGGAGACGACCGCGGCGCGCCGGGTGGCTATGAGGCTACGAAGACGCTGCTCGGCCTGAAGCCGCGACCGGACGGAATTTTCTGCTTCAACGATCCCATTGCGCTTGGCGCTATGCGCGCGATTCTGGACGCGGGTCTGCGCATTCCCGAGGACATTGCGGTCGTGGGCTGCGGCAACGTGCTGTACTCGGATTTCCTGCGCGTTCCACTTACCTCCGTCGATCAGGACAGCGCTGCAATTGGCAGGCTGGCCGCGGAGATGGCGCTGCGGTTGGTGAGCGCAAAGGGCACGGTGCGCCCCCGGACGGAGCTGGTGAGCCCCCGTCTGGTGGTGCGCGCTTCATCGCTGCGCAAGTAAATCCATCGATTTCGCAAAATGACGGCGCAGCGTCAGAGTTCCGGCGAATCCGGCTTGAGCGCAAGCGATGGCCAGATAAAGTCCAGCAGGAAGCGTGAGTCCTCCGCGGGCGGCGTTTCGCTATGCTCCAGCAGCCTGCGCTGAATGGTTCCCCGGATCACGTCGGCAATGAGCCATGCGGCTTTTTCAGCAGGCACGCGGCGGATTTCTCCCTTGCGCGAGGCATGTTCGATGGCCGCTGCCAGGCGCAGTACCGGCTCGCGAAGAAATTCGCGGTATTGACTGCGCGTCATCGTCAGATTCCCCTGTTCGGAGTCCATGATGCGGAAGAATTCCTTGCGCGTCTCGGCGTTTTCCAGACGGGTCAGGATAAAGGCTCCGATCTTGTCTCGCAGGCCCGTTGCCGCGTCGATCCGCTCCAGGGTGCTGCATTTGAGAGTCTTCATATCGTGCGCGAGGACGGCTTTGAAGATCTCGGTCTTGGAGCGGAAGTAAAGATAGATGGTGCCCTTGGCAATGCCCGCTTCTTTGGCAATCTCATCCATGATGCCGAGGGCAAATCCATGACGCGCAAATATCGTGCGCGCGGCATCGACAATCTCCGTACGCCGGAATTCCGACACTACCTGCTGTTTGCTTTTCATCACGGGCCAGGCCTCGCGCTTTTCGGTTTGAGTAACTCCAGAATCGTTCTGACTGCTCAGTATACTAAAATGACCATATGGTCAGCAGTACAAATCAATCTGCGGGAGCGGCGCCCGGCGAGTGGCGGCCCTCGGTGAATCCGTGGATGGTTGCGGCCTCGGTCATGCTATCCACGTTCATGGTGGTGCTGGATTCCTCGGTGGCCAACGTCGCCTTGCCGCATATTGCAGGCAATCTTTCGGCATCGACGGACGAGTCGACGTGGGTTCTGACCAGCTACCTGGTTTCCAATGCCATCATGCTGCCCGCCTCCGGCTGGATTGCGCGGCGCATTGGACGCAAGCGCTTGCTGATCGTTTCCATCCTTATGTTTACCGGCGCCTCGCTGCTGTGCGGCATCGCCATGGACATGCCCATGCTCATCCTTGCCCGCGTGTTGCAGGGCGTGGGCGGCGGCGGCATGCAGCCGCTGGCCCAGTCCATTCTGCTGGAGAGTTTTCCGCCGCATCAGCACGGCACGGCGATGGCCGTGTACGGCATGGGAATCGTCGTTGCGCCGGTCATTGGCCCCACGCTGGGCGGATGGATTACCGACAGCTATTCGTGGCGCTGGATCTTCTACATCAATCTTCCGGTGGGCCTGCTGGCCTTGTTCATGGTCAACCTCTTCATCGAGGACCCGCCCTACCTGCGCCACGCCTTTCGCGGTGCCATCGACTACCTCGGTTTTGGCATGATGGCCGTCTGGCTGGGCGCCATGCAACTGGTGCTGGACAAGGGGCAGGAGGCGGACTGGTTTGAAGCACCCTGGATTTGCTGGGTGGCCGCGGTTTCGGCCATCGCGCTGGCGGGCTTTATCATCCGCGAGTTCATGTGCCGCGAGCCGATTGTGCAGTTGCGTATTCTCGGCAACCGCAATTTCTGTGTGGGGACTCTAATCACCGGCATCTACGGTTTTGCTCTCTACGGCGTCACTGCCATGCTGCCCTTGTTCCTGCAGACGCTGCTGGGCTACTCGGCGCTCGATAGCGGCCTTGCGGTGAGTCCGCGCGGCGTCGGCTCCATTCTCTCGATGGTGATCGTCGGGGTATTGGTGAATTATGTCGATGGCCGCATCCTGATGGGCTTCGGCTTCGCGCTGCTGGGTTATTCGACGCTGATGCTAGGCCATCTCAATCTGGGTATCTCGATCGGCTCGGTCATTGTGCCGAACCTGATGAACGGCTTTGCCGGCGGCTTCATCTTCGTTCCCCTCACCACTATGACCATGAGCCGCCTGCGCCGGCAGGAGATCGGCAACGCGGCCGGAATCTACAACCTGATGCGGAACATTGGCGGCAGCGTGGGCATTGCCACGGTGACCACGATTCTGGTGCGCGGCTCCCAGTCCCACCAGAACTACCTGGCCGCCAACCTCACCGCCAGCAACTCCGCCACGGGGATGCTGCTCCAGGGGATGGCGGCAAAGTTCCGCATGGGAGGTTCCGATGCTGTGACCGCGCAATATGAAGCCCTCGGAGCTCTTTACCGCAGCGTGCAGCAGCAGGCATCGGTTCTCTCCTATGCCGATAACTTCCGCTTGCTGGGCTATCTCGCGCTGCTCTGCATCCCGCTGGTGCTGCTGTTTCAGCGGTTGCGCCACGGCGCAAAAAAAGACCCCGATGTGATTGGCGAGTAGATTCAAGCAATGTTGCAGAGCATCTTTGCAGGGTACGGGATTTACAGGCTGCGGAAAAAGTCCCGTTCCCAAGCGAAGCTCGAAAAACATTGCTCAGGGGGCTGAGCCCCGCCTGCCACAAAGACACGGTTCCTGGATTCACCAAACACGACTCAGCGCACGCCGTGTTCATTCAGCCAGGGGCCGTACTCCTTGTCCGTCTTCTGAATGTGGTTGATCAGCCAGTCGCGCAGAAAATCCATGAGAGACAGGTTCAAGGTGATTTCCCCCTTCTCGAACCGGGCAACGTAGTCCTCAACTTGTTTGCTCAGTTCGCGATGCTTATCGCGGTGCCCGGCCAGTCCCGGGTACCGGGTTGACGCCAGCATCGATTCCTCCGCCGCAAAATGCTTCTGCGTATACTCCACCAGCTTGCGCAGCATGGGGGCGGTCAGGCTTTGCCCCTGGCCTTTCAGCATGGCCGTGTGCAGATCGTTCAGGGTTTGAATCAATCCCGTGTGTTGCTCGTCCAGCGCGCGCACCCCCACGGAATACTTCTCGCTCCAGGTCATTAAAGCCATAGATCCCCTCATGCCGGAATGTGCCGGTAAGGGAGTTATCGGAAACTCAAGCAATTATGTGAGTGGAAAATTCGTCGGCAACGTGAACGCGCTCTATAAAACGCCCCGTTTATTGGGCCACTGTCATGACTCCTGGTCCAGACCCTGGGAGCGCTCTTTCTATCCGCTCTGGTCTAAACTGCGGCTCAGTGTATGCCCAGCTTATTCATCCAGGGACCATACTCCTTGTCTTCTTTCAGCATGTGCGTGGTAAGCCAGTCGCGCACAAAGAACAGCAGTGGCAGGTACACGGTTTGGTCGCCCTGCTGGTAGCGGGTTCCATATTCATCGAGCTGCCGCAGCAACTCGCGGTGCTGTTCGCGCTGCTGCTCCAATCCCGGAAAGCCGGCGCTCGCCAGCATCTCTTCTTCCGAGGAAAAATGGGTGTGCGCGTACTCTGTCAACTTGCGCAGCAGCTTGCCGGTTGCGCTTTGCGCCTGCCCCTTTTCAAACTCGGAATGCATCTCGTTCAGAATCCGGACCAGGGCGATGTGCTGATCGTCCATGGCCTTTACGCCTACGGAGTATTTCTTGCTCCACCTCAACAGCGCCATTCGCCCTCTCCCGGCGGAAGCTGTCCGTCAAGACACACATCGGTCGGAATCCAAAGCAGTTGAATGGAAATCCTGGCCGCGTGAACACGCTCTATGATACTCCCCGCTCGTTGAGCCACGGCCCATACTCCCGGTCCAGTCCAGGGCAATCGCATTTGGATTTCTTACCGATAGATCGCGGGTTGCGAAACTGATTTGGGAGACATAATCCAATTTTGTGATGCCGAAAACTGCCATTTCGGGGGCAGTGTGTGGGCAAATTAGCACCAGATGGAGTCGAA
>JARLGF010000072.1 GCA_031296165.1 Occallatibacter sp.
GCTACTTCCTGGTTGTGCTTCGCGGCACGTATCTCAAAGGCGTGGGCTTCGATATTCTCTGGCCGCAGATGGCGGCGATGGCCGGACTGGGAGTCAGTCTGCTCACTATTGCCATCCTTCGCTTTCACAAGGCGCTGGACTGAGCAGCCGTCAATTCCCGGTTACGATGTGATGGAGCTCGGCTTGACGCGAGCAGTCTTTCCCATACGCGCAGTTTTGGCGGCCTTGCGATCTGCGGCGCTTTCCATCCCCTGCGCGGTTTCAGCCATGCGCAGGTGCTCTTCCATGAGCCTTCGTGCTTCCTCCGGCTTGCGCGCGCGAATGGCGCGGTAGATCTCGCGATGCATCTCGGCGGATTCGCGCAGATCAATCGAGCGCTCCACGGTTTTGCGGCGCTTATCGTAGAGAGCCGACATGATGGTCTCAATCAAAGCCGCCAAAATCGGATTGCCGGAAGCCTGCGACACGATGCGGTGAAAGAGCAGGTCATGGACGATGTAATCCGACGGATTGTCCATGGCGCCGAACATCTCGGCTACCTCATCGGCCAGCGCGGCGTGGTGTTCCTGCTTGCCCCGCTCGGCTGCCAGCGCGGCAAGATGGCTTTCAAGAATCAGCCGTGCCTCGAACATTTGCCAGGACTGAAATCCATGCAGCACGCCCATGAGGCTGAAGGAGGTCTTACCGAATTCGGCTGGGCCATCGGCAATGAAGGTCCCCACGCCATGGCGCACCTTCATCACGCCCATCGCCGCCAGGTAGCCAATGCCCGTACGCAGGCTTGCACGGCTCACTTTCAGGGAGCGCGCAAACTCGCGCTCAGGCGGGATCTTGTCGCCCGGCAGCAGATCCCCATTTTCAATGAGCGTGCGTAAGTGGTTGACCACGTGCATGGCCCGATGGGTGTCGGGTTCATCCTGTTTGATCCGCGGCATATACGGCAGACACTTTCCTGAATTACCTAAAATATAGAGCAAAATGAGATTAACACTCAATGCCCTGGAGATGGCCGGAAGGTCTCTTCCCTTGAAATTGCGCTCTCCTGTCCAGCATATATACTGTGGTCTGACCTCTGCGCGGTTAGATCGTCTGCTCCCAAATGAAGCAGACCGGCCAGACCGGCGTATCGATCGGAAATGGAATCAGCTTCCTGCCTGCGAGGTTGAAGCTGCAGACGCGGAACAACCGTCTTTGAGATGGTAGAAAACATGGGGGAATTGAAACGTGAAGCTCAATAAATTTTCTGTTGGCGTTGGAGACAGGTTTGCCCATCAGGCCAAGGCACAGTTGCAGGCCTGCATCCAGGCTCTCGATCATGGGGTCGAGGTGGTTCCCGTTTGGAACAAGTCGAATCGCGAGCACACGATCATTGGCTCCGAGCCCCTTTCGGCGCGGCTGGCCGCCGATGCCGCCGTCAAGGCACTCGCCTGGAAGCATCCGTATTTTGTCGATGCCGACCACATCACAATTCAAACTGTCGGCCGATTCCTTGCTCCCTGCGATTTTTTCACCATCGACGTGGCAGACTTCATCGGCCAACCCGCAGAAGCAGCCGACATTGAGAATTTTGTAAAGCGCCATCCCGAACTGCTGGGGAGCATCCAACTGGCAGGCGTGGACGCGGCCTTTGCAATCACCAAAGCGGATCTCACCCAGACCGTGCAAAAATTTCTTGCCGCCGTGAAAAAAGCCGGCGAGGTCTACCGCATCATTGAGAGCGCCAAGGGCGCGGGCAACTTCATCGCAGAAGTTTCAATGGACGAGACCGATCTTGCGCAAAGTCCTGTCGATCTGCTCATCATCCTGGCAGCCATCAGCGATGAAGGCATCCCTGTCCAGACCATCGCTCCCAAGTTCAGCGGTCGCTTCAACAAGGGCGTGGATTACGTGGGTGACGTGGCACAGTTCGAGCGCGAGATGGTGCTTGATGTGGCGGCCATTGCCCACGCTGTCCGGCAATACGGACTGCCGGATAATCTCAAGCTGAGCGTGCACTCCGGCAGCGACAAGTTCTCAATCTACCCCGCCATTTACGCCACCACCAAGCAATTCAATGCTGGCGTTCACCTGAAGACCGCGGGAACCACGTGGCTGGAAGAGTTGATCGGCCTGGCAGAGGCAGGAGGCGACGGTCTTGCGCTGGCCAAGGAAATTTACGCCGAGGCGTTTGCGCACCGCGAAGAGTTGTGCGGGCCGTATGCCACGGTCATCGACATCGATCCCGCAAAGTTGCCCTCGCCAGCCGAGGTGCGCGGTTGGTCTTCCGAGCAATACACCTCAGCCTTGCGCCACGTTCGCGGCGCTGCGGCTTACAACAGCAGCCTGCGCCAGTTGCTGCATGTCGGCTTCAAGGTCGCGGCAAAGATGGGCAGTCGTTATCTTGGATTGCTCGAAGCCAATGAGGCTGTCATTGCGAAGAACGTGACGGAGAACCTTTACAGCCGCCACATCGCGCCCGTTTTTCTGGGGCGCAACGCATAAAGCGAAACCAGAGTTGCTGCATCCCGGAACCGAAGATCTCAAGTCGACGCGACCAACAGGGAGTGGCGACCTTCGTGAAACTTATAAAACTACAACTCTGGTTTTGCTCTAATCCACGGCGGTGCGCATGGGAATGCGCGCCGCTGTGGATGGACAATTACACAAAAAAGGTAAGAACCGCCGGGCTGCCCACCGCCGCGTAGTGGCCCGTGAAGGTCAACAGGCCCGTTTCCGGATGAATCCGGAAAGACGTAATGTTGTCGCCGCGATGGTTGCAAGCAAACAGGAAGTTGCCTGTTGGGTCGATTCTGCAATGGCGGGGATAGTCTCCCATCGTCGATGTATCGCCGATATGAGTCAGATGGCCGTCGGCGTCTATGGCAAAGACGGCAATCGTGTCATGCAGACGATTGGCACAATACAGAAATTTGCCATTCCGCGAGATCACAATTTCAGAGGTGTAGCTGGACCCCGCAAAGCCTGCTGGCAGCGTGGAAATGGTCTGCTGCTCAGTCACTGCTCCCGCTTCCGCATCGTAGTGGAAAAAGACGATGGTGTTGCCTTCTTCCTGCAACGTGTAGAGCCAATGTTCATTGGGATGAAACGCGAAGTGACGCGGTCCGTCACCGGTGGGCAGCGCCTCAAAGGGCGTGGCGGCCGGCGTGAGCTTTCCAGTGGCGGCATCGAAGCGATAAATATAGAGGCGGTCCTGGCCGAGATCGGTGTGCAGAACAAAACGGTTGCGCGGATCCGGTAAGATCATGTGCGCATGAGGAGCATCGTGGCCGCTGATGGCAAAGCTGCCCGGAGAAGCATGTGTGGCATGAATGCTGCCGACCGAGCCGATGTCGTGATGAACATCGACTGCCGAGCCGAGCGATCCATCCTCATGAATCGGCAGCACGGCGATGCACCCACCGATGTAGTTCGCCACAAAAACAAATTTACCGTGAGCATCCAGACTGAGATGGGCGGGACCGGGCCCTTCCGTGCTCGCCTGATTGATGAGCGTGAGATCGCCCGTGGACGGATCAATGGAGTAGGCGCTCACAGCGCCGTTCTTGCCTTCGAAGGTCGTGATTTCATTGATGGTGTAGAGATATTTGCGGGAAGGATGAATTTCAATCCAGGAAGGGTTTTCGACTTTTGCTACCAGCTTGCGGTTGGTCAGCGCGCCGGTGTGCACATCCATTTCAAACAGATAGATGCCCTCTCCATTGCCGCTGCCGTCCACCGGCAACGAATACGAGCCGGCATACGCGAGGATCTTGTCCTTCTTCGGACGGCTGGCCGATTTCTGTGCTTCACCCAGCGTTCCAGTGGCAACGGCCACAGCCGCTGCGCTCTTGAGAAAATTCCGGCGGGACAACGTCTGCAGCAAACTCTTGTCTGTCATTTCATCCATCCTCTAGCTGTTTCTGTTTGCGCCGGACGCGCGATTGCAGACCGGCAATTCATGTATCAGACTACACACGACAGCGCCAGGGTGAAAAGCAAAGCCGCGACGGAGACGATGGTTTCGCAGACAGACCAAGTCTCGATGGTCTGCGCAACGGTCATGTTGAAGTACTGTTTGACCAGCCAGAAGCCGCCGTCGTTGACGTGCGAAAAGATCAGCGAGCCGGCGCCAGTGGCAATCGCCAGCAGCTCGGGATGAACTCCAGTGCTGGCCAGGGCAAGGGGTGCGACGATGCCGGCCGCGGTGGTCATGGCCACGGTTGCCGAGCCCGTGGCCAGGCGCATCAACGCAGCCAGCAGCCAGGCCAGCAACAGCAGCGGAACATGGCTGTGCAGCGCAACGGCAATGATGGCCTGGGAGACGCCACTGTCCTGCAAGATCCTGCCAAACCCGCCGCCCGCGCCCACCAGCAGCGTAATGGCCGCCGTGGGTGCCAGGCACTCATTGCTGAAGCGCAGGATGGTTTCGCGCGAGAAGCCGCGCATCCGGCCCAAAGTGATAAAGCTGAGAAGCACGCCGATCAGCAGCGCCATATCGTCGTTGCCCACCAAGTGCAACCCCTGGTTCACCGCGCTCATGGGCTTTGCTATTGCGTCTGCCCAGCTGCCGATCAACATCAGCAGGACCGGGAAGAGGACCGAGATCAACGAGAGCCAGATGCCGGGAAGGCTGCGCTCTGAGCCGTGATCGACAAACTGATCGGCCATGGGGTTGTCCGCCGGTAGTTTGATCCGCGGCGCAATGAACATGGCGTAAAGCGGTCCGGCGATCACCGCAGTAGGCAGACCGACGATCAGCGCATACAGAATGGTGCGGCCCACATCCGCGTGGTAAATGGTAACCGCCAGCAGCGCCGCGGGATGCGGAGGCACCAGCCCATGCACCACGGAGAGGCCCGCCACCATGGGCAGGCCCACCATCAGCAGCGAGGTCTTGGTTCTGCGCGCCACCGTGAACGCAATCGGAATCAGCAGCACAAAGCCCACTTCAAAAAAAGCAGGCAGGCCAACCACCAGGCCGATCACCACCATCGCCCAATGAATGCGCTTCTCACCGAAGAGCCGGATGAGGGTATACGCAATCTGGTTTGCGGCGCCCGACTCCGCCATCATTTTGCCGAGCATGGTGCCCAGCGCCACCACAATCGCAATGTGGCCAAGCGTTCCGCCTACGCCGGTCTCAAAGGAATGGACCACAGTGGAAAGCGGCATGCCCGCCACCACGGCCAATGAGAGCGAAGAGAGCAGCAAAGCAATAAATGGATTCAGCTTGAAGACGGCAATCAGCAGAATCAGGCCGAGAACAGCGGCCAGCGCCGAAACAAGCAGAAATATACTGTGAGGATCGATCATAGGTCAGGCTACGGCGCCGTACTCTCCACAAGGCTGAATTGCTGCACGCAAAACAGGTTAAATAGATTCCAGGCTCAACGGTTGGGAGCCTTGTACGCAACGCAATCGATCTCTACCTTGCAATCGACGACCATGCTGGATACGACGCAGGAACGCGCCGGCGGATTTTCGCCGAAATATCCCTTGAAGACTGCATTGAACGCAGAGAAGTCGCGCGGATCATCGAGCCAGACGCCGCAGCGCACCACATGTTCCGGACCATAGCCGGCTTCCTTAAGAATCGCCAGAAGATTGCGAATCGCCAGGTGGGATTGAGCGGTGATGTTGCCCGCAACCACATCGCCATCGGCCATCGCCGTCTGACCCGATACATACAGCCAGCCATCGGCTTCCACGGCCCGCGCAAAGGGAAGATGCTGCCCTCCCGTGCCTTTGCCGCCTTCCACGCCATAACGCTTGATGCTCATCTGTGCTCCTTCCATTGTTGACTTACTGAACTATTCGACTTACTGAATCCATGCCGTCTTGCCGCGCGCAACAAAGCGTCCGGCGCGACGCTCCGTAGCGCCTTGCGCAGTGTAAGAAAGTATACCGTTCACCCATATGCCGCCGATTCCCTCGGCTGGGCGCGTGGGATCGGTAAATGTCGCCGTATCGATGATTTTCTCCGGATCGAACAGCACCAGATCGGCGTAATAGCCTTCGCGAATCAGGCCGCGTTCTGCCAACCCAAATCGCTGCGCGGGCAGCCCGGTCATTTTGTGTACCGCTTCCGGCAGCGAGAACAACTTTTCTTCGCGGCTGTACCGGCCCAGCACGCGGGGAAACGTGCCCCATAGGCGAGGATGCGGCCGCGGATCGTTAGGCAATCCATCCGAGCCAATCATGGTTGCAGGGTGCCCCAGAATCCGCCGCATGTCCTCTTCCGACATACTGTGATAAATAGCTCCCGCCGGCTGCAGGCGTCGCGCTGCTTCAAGCTGCGTCACGCCCCACGCCGCGGCAATTTGCGCCATGGTCTGCCCCGCAATCTCCGGATGCGGCACGCTCCAGGTAATCAGCACCGTGACGCGCTCGTCCACCTGGCGCAGGTCCAGCGTGCTGGAACTGGCCGAGTAGGGATAGCAATCGCAGCCTGTCTGTTGTGAGGCTTGCGCCGTCTCCAGAGCGTGCAGAACCTCGCCGCTCCGTCCCCAGTTGTCAATGCCCGCGCACTTCAAATGCGAAATGATCACCGGAACACGATTGAGGCGGCCAATGGCGAAGGCTTCGTTCATGGCGTCTAGAATAGCTTGCGTCTCGCTGCGCATATGCGTGGCATACACCGCGCCTGCCGCTGCCAGCGGATGAGCCAGCGCCAGCACTTCATCCGTTGATGCGGAGTACGCCGACAGATAGGCAAGTCCCGAACTCAGCCCCAGCGCGCCGCCATCCAGCGCCTCCTGCAACTGCGCGCACATCGCTTCCGTCTCAGCTTTGGTGGCCGACCTGTCCAGCCGGTCCATATGGTTGTTGCGCAGTGCCGTGTGGCCAATCAGCGCGCCCACATTCACTGCGGGCTGTGCTTCGCGGACTGCCTCTACATAGGCGGCAAAGGTGGGATAGCGGAAATCTTCCGCGCCTCCCAGCAGATTCATCGGGTCAGGGAGCGCGCCGTGCAAGCTCACCGGCGAAGCGCTGATGCCGCAATTGCCCACAATCACCGTGGTGACGCCTTGCGACAGCTTGGGCAACATGGCTGGCGTGCGGATTACGCCCATGTCGTCATGGGTGTGCACATCGATAAATCCCGGCGCCAGCGCCAGGCCTTTCGCGTCCACCTCTGACGTCCCATGAAAATCCAGAGACGGCCCAAGCACACAGATGCGGCCGTCGCGCAAGGCAACGTCGAGGGTCTCCGCCTCAGCGCCGCTGCCATCCACCACGCGCGCATTTCGAATAAGCGTGTCGCAATTCAACATATCGGCTCTCTAAAAGAATATAGGCTATATACAGTGCGGTTCCAAGGCAGGCACTTTGATTGCCTTGAGACCAGCGGGAGATGCATCCGGTGAACGATCGAGCAACTGCGCAATCAGCTTCTTCAACTGCCATCCCTACGCTCAACAAAGGCCTGGGCTTTCTGGAACATGCGCTCAAACCCAATGAGATTGCGCGGCTCGGCTGGAACCTGCTGCACGAAGACCTCAGCCTGCCCTCGGCCGTTCTTTATGAAGAGCGGTTGCGGAACAACCTCAACTGGATGCAGCAGTTCATCGCCGCCTACGGCGTAAAGCTGGCGCCCCACGGCAAAACCACCATGGCCCCGCGCTTGTTTCAGATGCAGTTGCAAACCGGCGCATGGGGCATCACGCTGGCCACCGCGCAGCAAACGCTGGTTGCCTATACGCATGGCGTGCGCCGCGTCCTGATGGCGAACCAACTGGTGGGCAAAGAGAATATGTCCATCGTTGCACGCCTGCTTGAGGATCCCGCGTTCGAATACTACTGCCTTGTGGATTCGGCGGCGCAGATCGACCTGCTAGGCGCATTTTTTCGCAAGCATGGGCAGCGTTTACGCGTATTGCTGGAACTGGGCGTCGAGGGCGGTCGCGCCGGTGTGCGCACTCAGGAACAGTTGCAGTCCGTGCTGGAAGCATTATCCCACTGGAGCGATGCCATAGCCCTGTGTGGCATTGAGATTTACGAAGGCGTGCTCCATGACGAAGCCTCCATTCGCACTTTCCTGCACCATGCGGTTGCCGTGACCCAAAAGCTCGTGGAAGAAAATCGTTTTCAGCGCGCGCCCGTCCTGCTTTCAGGCGCGGGCTCGGCATGGTACGACGTGGTTGCCGAGGTCTTTACCGCCGCGAACTTTGGCGACTCCGTTGAAATTGTCCTGCGTCCCGGCTGTTACCTCACCCACGACATCGGCGCGTATCGCGAGTCGCAGGCAAAAATTCTGGAGCGCAATCCGATTGCCCGCAAGATGAGTTCCGGGCTTTTGCCCGCGCTTCAAGTCTGGGCATATGTGCAGTCGGTGCCGGAAGCCGAAAAAGCAATTATCGGCATGGGCAAGCGCGATGCCGCCTTCGACTCCGGCCTGCCCGTCCCGGCACTCCATTTCAGACCGGGCGAGGCAGCACCGAAAGCAGCGCCCGCGCACTGGAAGCTTACAAACATGATGGACCAGCACGCTTATATGGGCATTGCCGCCGGGGACGATCTGCGCGTGGGAGACATGATAGGCTTCGACATCGCGCACCCCTGCCTGACCTTCGACAAGTGGCGTGCATTGCCAATACTCAACGCCCAGTATCAGGTTGTCGACGTGGTCCAAACTTACTTCTGATCCAACCCGGAACCGCGGGCAGGGCGAGCGGGTCGTGTGGTACATTTGCGCCATGATCGTAAAGGGTTTGGTCATCGTCGCAGCGCTGTTGGCCACTGCACTGGCGCAACTGCCGGGCTCCGCGCAAACACCCGGCGCCAAGCCTCCGTCACCGGCCCTTTCCACTTCATCCAGCGCCGCCGCGCCAGGCTCAGCCGCCAGCCCCGACTGCCTGGCCGTGCCCTGCGATTACCAGCCGCAGCACATCACCGTTGCCAATCCGCCGGTCCTGCCCGTGCAGTGGCTTTTGCGCGATCGCATCACGTGGGCCGCCAATCTGGTGCTTGTCCTGCTGGGTTACGCCGGCATCATGCTGGCCGTCTCAACACTCAGAAAAATTGAACGCCAGACGCGCTACGCTGAAACCGCTGCCGATGCCGCGGCCGCCAGTGCCCAGGCCGCCTTGTTGCATGCCCAGTCAATCGTGAATGCTGAAAGGCCATGGCTCCTGATCGTGGTCGAGCCATCGTTGAACATTGAAAACAGTTTTGCGGCTGTAGTCATGAACCGTGGCCGCACTCCCGCTCAAATCGACGCAATCGCGAACCACATCACGATTGCGGCCGATGAAGCACACCTCCCCGCCACCCCTCAATATCGAGATGAGGAACCGGGCGCGCCGCGTGTTCCAATCATTTTGCTTCCCGGCGAATCCGCGTCTCTCAAGACATTCAGCCGGGAGAATGTAAGAGGGCTCTGCGGTTCCGAGGAACAATTCAAGCGCATCGAAAACTGGGAGGAAAAGATATTTATCTACGGAAGGATCGTCTACAAGGATTTAATTGCTCCTGCCGGCCAGCAAACCCATGAAACCGCCTGGTGCTGCTGGTACATTCACGGTCGGCAAAAAAGCGGCCTGGTTGTTGCCGGGCCGCCCGCATATAGCCTGCACACTTAGAGCGGTGGCAACGGGATCGGTAACTTTGGCGGCATGAATCCAGACGGATCGCTTGGCGCCAAACCGGTAATCTCCAGGGCCAAAGGGAATACGAAGCTCAGGCGTGCACTGTTTCCCGCATATCCAGATCGAAATCCGCATCTGGTTCGGCAAGCCGGATCAGGCGATGCAGATAAGCCCGCGAGATGCACAGGCTGCGGGCCGCAAGCGTCTTGTTCCCATTGTTCTCACGAACAGCATTGACGGCCAGTTTGACCTTATAGTCGCGAAGCTGCCGTTCAAATGAGCCTGCGGGCTGATAATCGGCAATGTCGGCAATGTCGTCGATATCGGCGGCATCGTCCTCCTGGACGCTCAGATTCAAATCTTCCGCGCGAACGCTCTGTCCGGGAGCCATGATGATGGCCCTCTGCATGATGTTTTCCAGCTCGCGCACATTGCCGGGCCACGAATAACTCTGGAGCTGGGCCAGCGCATCGGGCTCAATACCCGACATCGGCTTTTGAAACACCTGACCATAGTGCTGCAGAAAATGTTTCGCGATGCGCGAAATGTCTTCGGGATGTTCCTGAAGCGCCGGCGATTCAATCCGCATGACGTTGATGCGGTAGTAAAGATCCTGGCGGAATTTCCCTTCGGCCACCAATTTATCCAGGTCCTGGTGGGTGGCGAAGATCAGGCGCGCCCGTAACGGGATAAGCTTGTTGCTTCCCAGCCGGCTGAATTCCATCTGCTGGATAACGCGCAGCAGCTTGACCTGCGTAAACAGGCTCAGGTCTCCGATTTCATCCAGGAAGAGCGTGCCGTCGCCAGCCTGCTCGAAGTAGCCCTCGCGCGCCCCTACCGTGCCCGTAAAGGCGCCTTTTTCATGCCCAAACAACTCGGCCTCAATCAGCGTTTCCGGGATAGCGCCACAGGAAACAGCCACAAACGGACGATTGGCGCGTGAACCCAGATTATGGATGGCGCGGGCAATCAATTCCTTGCCGGTTCCGCTGTCGCCGGTCACCAGCACCGAGGCATTGAGATTGGTTACACGGCGCACCAGTTGATAAACCTGCTGCATCTGCGGGCTGGACCCGATCAGCCGGTCGCAGCCGGTGGGCGCCTCCAGCCGCTGCTGCACGGAGTGCAGTTGCTGCTTCAGCGAGGAGTTCTCATAGGCCCTGCTGAGCATGGCCTTGAGATCGCGAATCGAGGGCGGCCTGCGGCAGTAGCCAAAGGCTCCGGTCCGGACCATTTCGAATGCGGTCGAGCGAAGGCTGTCGTCCGCCATCACCACCGAGGGAACTTTCGACTCTATCAACTTCCTGGAAAATTCAATACGCTCCTGCAACGAATCGTGATTGGAGTTCAAGTCCAGAATCAGAACATCGCAGTCCCCCGCCAATACGCGGTCGTTTACCCCTTCTTCATCCGGCTCCAACAGAACATGAAATTCCTTCCCGAGTGCCGAAGAAAGCAACGTGTGCAGCGTTCGATCTTCCGAGTACAGTCCAATCTTCATCATGTCAGTGCTGACTCTCTCACTTGGCGCATCGACCTCTCGCGGAGGAGAAGCGGGAAAACTGTCATTATCGTCGTATATCTGCCGAATGGGATAAAATCCCCGCTTCGTGTTAGCAATGTGCCTCGTTGGTAACACTTCATGCCGTATGGTTAATACCTTCTCTGACGGCATACACCTGTTGCAGTATGCTCTAACAAAGTAGCCATTCCGCATGGAACAAGTTATCTTCGCCATAAAAACTACTTAAAAAACTACTCGGGGTATGTACTTATGACGTTAGTTGCCAATCTGATCCAGGTCAATGCCACCTTAGTACTACGACCTCGGTACTAAATCCGTATACGTGAGAGATTCAATAACTCGCATTGAGCATAGCGCCTCCACTTATCGATTGCTGTGCTAATGGATACTCATATCGTTAAACCATTTATATATAAACACTTGAACGGTATCGTCCGTAGATAATTGCACCCCGGGCGCTGCAACATCCCACGATGCCCTATAACACGTTAGCGGTATATCTATACCTCATTGGTAACGTGACCTGCGTTACCATAACCCGGAATATGTTGCTCCGGGTGCGGTCTTTAGAGCCAAGTGGAACAGGGATTGCTGACACATTAAGTGAAAACATAACCGGAAACAGCCGGAAATCTGCTCCCGGCCTGGGACTGCGCAACACTGAAACCGAGCTTATTAAACAGTTTCTGGCCAGTGGCAGACCTTCCCTGCTCTACCCGCCAGCGGGTCTTGCGGCCCCGGCTGGTGTAAACGCCCCGCTTCACTCCGTCTGCCTTCCGTAAACACGCGTGTACACCCGTCCCGGCAGCTCTTGGTTAACTACTTGAATTCAAGGCGTTTCTGGCTTCCTTAATTTGGTTGGACAATTGCTCTATGGAAAGTATCCCCTGTAGCTGGAGGGGAAAGGGATAAGGGGCATGCACTCGTTCGCTTGGTGGCCGACGCTGATTGTTCTCGCCGTCGCGAGCTTTACGGACCTGCGCAGCCGGCGCATTCCCAACTGGTTGGTGTTCCCTTTCCTGCTGGCAGGAATTGTGGTCTCAGGCTGGCTCCATGGCTGGCAGGGGATCGGACAGAGCTTTGCCGGTCTGGGGTTGGGACTGCTTATCTACGGCTTCATTTTCTGGTTGGGCGGCATGGGAGCCGGGGACGTGAAATTGTGTGCTGCGATCGGAGCCTGGATAGGCCCAGGTCAATTATTCATGGCGCTGATCATCACCGGCATGATTGGAGGAATCATGGTCCTGTGCTGGGCCGCGTTTGGAGGATTCCTCAAAGAACTGTTCACGGGTACTGGCGATCTGGTCTTCGGTTGGAAGCAGCGCGGAATGCATCGCGATCCGGAACTGGCTCTCACCAATCCCCTGAAACGCAAGATGGCATACGCTCCGGCCATTGCCATCGGAACGCTGATTTCCTTTTTTGCCCGCTGAGGATGGGAGTTTATTATGTCCGGCTCGCCAACCAACTATCAATTCATGACTAACCCGCAGGAGCCGGTTAGCCCGCCAGTGAACTCGTATTCATCGGGGGACACGCAATTCGTGCATTCAAGCTCTTCTCCGGATCGGGTAGACGAAGGTCAAGTCGCGCCCGCCGCCGGCGCCTTGTCGATCGCGCTGATCGGCCCTGACGAGTATCGCCGCAAGGCGATAGCCAGCGCTCTGGCTGCATGTGGGGAGAACGAAGTCCGCGAGTTTGCTTCCTATCCCCCCGGCCTGAACGATGTCCCACGGTTGCTCGAACAGAATTGCGACATCATCGTCATCGATCTGGACAGCAACCCGGAGTACGCCCTCGACCTGGTGGAGAGCATCTGCACAAATGGCGTGGTAACCGTGATGGTCTATTCGGCCAAGGCCGATCCGGACCTGCTGGTCCGCTGCATGCGCGCAGGCGCTCGCGAGTTTCTCACCATCCCCTTCCCCCAAAGCACCCTGGCTGAGGCTCTGGCTCGGGCGGCGGCCCGCCGTCCTGCAGCGCGCGAGCCAAAAAAAGCGGGGGGCAAGCTGCTGGTATTCATGGGCGCCAAGGGCGGCGCCGGCGTCACCACCATCGCCTGCAATTTCGCGGTCGCGCTGGCACAGGATTCCAGCCAGAGCACTCTGTTGATCGATCTCGATCTCCCGCTGGGAGACGCGGCGCTGAACCTGGGAATCGTCACCGAGTACTCGACCATCAACGCCTTGCAGAATTCCGGCCGTCTGGATGCAAGTTTCCTCTCCAAGCTGCTCGTCAAGCACAGCTCGGGGCTTTCCGTGCTCGCGGCGCCCGGAAAATTTCCCCAGTACCACGCTGAAAACGAGGCCATCGACAGGCTGCTGACCGTGGCGCGGGAAGAATTCGATAACGTCGTGGTCGATGTGGGCTCCAGGCTCGATTTAACAAGCACGGTTCTGTTCAAAAATGCCTATACCATCTACCTGGTCACCCAGGCCGGCATTCCCGAACTGCGCAACTCGAATCGCCTGATCTCCCAGTTTTTCAACGCCGGCGGTCCCAAGCTGGAAATCGTCATCAACCGCTATGAGCCGCGCGCCCTTGGCGTTTCTGAAGAGCATATTACCAAGGCGCTCACCAGGCCGGCACAGTGGAAAATCCCCAACGATTATGGCGCGGTCCGCAAGATGCAGATCACCGCCACTCCGCTCGCGCTTGCCGATTCTCCCATCTCCCGGCTGATCCGGCAGATGGCCAGGTCCGTCAACGGCCTGCCGGAAGCTCCGGCCAAGAAGAAAAGTTTCAGTTTATTCGGGTAATGGCTCTGTGTACGATGTTTGTGTCGCGATGGAAGGACTAACTTGGAACTGCTGAATCTGGAAAAGTACAAAGCGGAAATTCACCGGACCCTGATCTCCAAGCTGGATCTGGAAAAACTGTCGCGCGTCAATTCCGACCAGGCGCGCCAGGCTGTTTCCGGCATCGTGAAAGAGATCATCGCTGAGCAGCGCGTGCCGTTGAACTACGACGAGCAGGAGAAAATCCAGGCCGATCTGCTCGATGAAGTCTTCGGCCTTGGGCCGCTGGAACCCCTGCTCCGCGATCCCAAGATTTCCGACATCCTCATCAACGGCAAGGACCATGTGTTCATTGAGAAGGGTGGGCTCCTTTCCCGGGTCAATGTTTCGTTCCGCGACGATCGCCACCTGCTGCAGATCATCGATCGTATCGTCTCGCGCGTCGGCCGCAGGGTGGATGAGTCCTCGCCCATGGTGGATGCGCGCCTGCCCGACGGCTCCCGCGTCAATGCCATCATCCCCCCGCTGGCCCTCGACGGCCCTTCCATGTCCATCCGGCGCTTCGGAACCGGTCCCATCGCGGCCAATCAGCTCGTGCAACTGAAGAGCGTTTCCGCGGAGATGATGGAGGTGCTGGCCTCGGCGGTAAAAGCCCGGATCAGCATCCTTATCTCCGGCGGCACCGGCGCCGGCAAGACTACTTTCCTGAATATCCTGTCGCAGTTCATCCCCAAAAACGAACGCCTCGTCACCATCGAGGACGCTGCCGAACTCCGGCTCGCGCATGATGACATCGTGCGCCTGGAAACCCGCCCCCCCAATATTGAAGGTCAGGGCGCCATCCGCCAGCGCCAGCTCCTCATCAACTGCCTGCGCATGCGCCCCGACCGCATCATCATCGGCGAGGTGCGCGGCGAGGAAGCCTTTGACATGCTGCAGGCCATGAATACCGGCCATGAAGGGTCCATGACCACCATTCACGCCAACACCCCCCGCGATGCCATTGCCAGGCTCGAATCCATGGTCGCCATGGGAAATATGAATATGCCTGAAAAATCCGTTCGCCAGCAGATAGCCTCGGCGCTTACCATCGTCGTTCAGGCAACCCGCATGAGCGACGGCACGCGCAAGGTAACCAGCATCTCCGAGATCACCGGCATGGAAGAAAATGTCATCAGTATGCAGGAGATCTTCTCTTTCAACCGGAAAGGAATCGGCCCGGACGGCAAGGTAATCGGCGCATTCGTGCCCAGCCGTATCCGTCCCCGGTTCCTCGAACGGCTCCGCGTCGCGGGCATCATCCTGCCGCCTGCCCTGTTCGAGAACGAAACGCAAGTCAACTAAGAGGGAAACAGAAAGGGGGCAACCTATATGTTATTGATTTTGATTTTGGTATTTCTGGGCGTATTCGCGGTTGCCGCTCTGCTGATGGTCGCCAGTGGAACCCTGGCCTCGCAAAAAGCCCGGCAGGTCCTCGCCACGCTCGACTCGGTCCTGGCCACCGATACCCCGGAAGCGAAGGAACAGGTCGTCAATCTTCGCAAAAACGAACGCTTCAGCGCCATCCCCTGGATCAATCGCGAGCTGCAGAAACTGGAATTGGCGCCCCGCCTGCACCGGCTGCTCGCTCAGGCCGATCTCAAGTGGACCGCCGGTGGTCTGCTCGCCATGTGCACGGCCGGAGCCGTGATTCCGTTCTATCTGATCGAGGCTCGCACCGGATTGCTTCTCGCCGCCGTGCCGTGCGGACTGGCTGTCGGCGCCGCTCCTGTTGCCTGGGTATTCTTCAAGCGCAACAAGCGCTTCGGCAAGTTTGAGGAGGGGTTGCCGGAAGCGTTGGATCTGATGGTCAGCGCACTGCGCGCAGGGCATAGCCTCATCGCCGCCATGGGCCTGGTGGCCCGTGAATGCGTTGACCCCATCGGCGCAGAATTCAGGGCCTGTTTCGAGGAGCAGAACTACGGACTCGAAATGAATACCGCCATGGATAACATGATCAACCGCGTCCCCCTTCAGGATCTCAGAATTGTCTCTACCGCGATCATGATCCAGAGAGAGAGCGGGGGAAACCTTGCCGAGGTGCTCGACAAAACCTCGCACGTTATCCGCGAAAGGTTCCGGCTCAAACGGCAGGTCATGACCCACACCGCGCAGGGACGGCTTACCGGAATCATCCTTACCGTGCTTCCCGTGGTACTGGGCATCGCGATTTACTTTGTTAACCCGGAAATGATGAGCATCCTGTGGAAAACTCAAATTGGCATCAAGCTCTTGTGGGCCGCTTCCGGCATGATCGTGATCGGCGGTTTGATCATTCGCAAGATCGTCAACATGGACGTTTGAAGGTAGCTTATGGGATTTGCGATTTTCACATTCTGTGTCGTATTTCTGCTGATCGCCAGCGGCGGACTGCTCCTGTTCTATCGCGAAGCCATGATTCAGCGGATCTCCGAAGTGATCAATCCGCACCCTAAGCAGAAAACCCTGTTGAGTTCGCTTCAGGAATCGGGTTTTTCCATTGGTGGCGTGGTTGAGCACTTTGAGAACGTCCTGCCCAAAAGCCAGGCCGAGGTCTCCGTTGCCCTGCAGCGGTTAATCCGCGCCGGCTACCGCAATGAGTCCGCGGTCAAAATCTTCTACGGTTCCAAAGTATTGGTCCCGCTGCTGCTCTGCGCGCTGGCCCTGGTTACGGGACTCGGGGACCTCAGCCCCTTTTTCGTGTATGCCTGCGCCCTCGGTATCGGCTTCCTGGTGCCGGATTTCTGGCTGGGAAGGCAGATCAAGAAGCGCCAGAAACAGATTCGCCGCGGCCTTCCCGATGTCTTGGATTTGCTGATTATCTGTATCGAGGCAGGACTCAGCCTCGACCAGGCCACGGCGCGCACGGCTGTGGAGTTGCGCAAGGCCCAGCCCGCCCTGTGCGACGAATTGAATGTTGTGGTGCTCGAGCAGCGCGCCGGACGCCCGCGCGACGAAACCTGGAAGCATCTCGCCGAGCGCACCGGCGTGGACAGTGTCCGCAATCTCGTTTCCATGCTGGTTCAATCGGAACAATTTGGAACCAGCATCGCCAAGACCTTGCGGGTCCATTCCGACACGCTCAGAACACAGCGTGTGCAGCAGGTTGAGGAGATGGCGGCAAAGACCTCCGTCAAGCTGGTCTTTCCGCTTGTGCTCTTCATTTTTCCCGCGCTTTTCCTGGTTACCCTGGGACCCGCGGTCATTCTTATGATGGAACAATTCAAAACATCTTTTGGTGCCAAATAAGCAGGGAAGGAGTTCGATATGGACAGTACCACGATTATTCGGATTGTCGCCGGCGTGCTTTTTGTCGTCGTGTTGGTCATCCTGATTCAACGCCGCCGCACACGCATCAAGTAGCTCAAGGTTCCTGCGGCGCCGTGCAACTCTACGAGCTCCGCTGACTGGCGCCACCGGCCTGCCGGCGGGAAACATGCGCGCTTTGGCACGCACGTTTCCCGCGCCCGGTTCAGGCTGGCAACGTTTTCATCATGCTGTTGAACGAAAGGGGAGTTCCAATGGACAGTACCACAATTATTCGGATCGTCGCCGGTGTTCTTTTTGTTATCGTGCTGGTCATCTTGATCCAGCGCCGCCGCACACGCATCAAGTAGCGCGGATACCATCGGCGGGCTTTGGCATTTTCGGAATCGGTGTGGACAAAAGCCGTGCGCTCAAGCGTCTTTTCCCTTCACCCCATGAAGCAAACTTTGCTTCATGGGGTGAAGGGACGGATCTTTGTCGCTGGGTCGGAAGTCGAAGACACCTGTTATGGCTCTCAAAAAGCCTGTATGTATTCCGAAAATGCTCCGGAGGCAGCGTGAAACTTCACGGCTTCCGCTCGCCTACTCGAGCATTCTGCTGACTGGAAATTCGCGCGCAGGAGAGGATGATTCCCTCTGCGTCCTATTGCCGGCAGCGGGTTAGGTGAAGTGTCTCCTTGCGCATGTCTAAGGAAGACAGCACCTCGGAACCAGGAAAAGTCAAGCCCGCGTACGGCCTGGATATCGCAGGGAAAGGACTTGCACGCATGTACTTGGTTGATAAGGTTGAATCCGCAAACGGGGCTCTGAACCGGTATTCGGTTGCCGCGGACTCGCCCAAGGCCGGAGGTACCATGGAATCTCGCAAACAGTGCGCATACAACCATACGCGCGAATGCTTTCTCGGCCTGGAGATTAATGCCGCCGATATCTCATTCGCAAATCTCACGGACACGCTGGCAAAGCTCGCGCTCAAGTCCGGGGAAGGTCTCTGGCTGACGCCTTTCAGGGGATTTCCGGAGACCGGCATGAGTGTGCCTGTCGATCTCATTTACCTGGACGAGGCAAATCTCGTTATCGACGTAGTCGAATCGTTCCCTACATTTCGCGTCGACCCTTCAAGCCGGCAGGCATCCAGCGTCCTGATCTTGCCCACCCACTCCATCTACTCCTCGCAGACCCAATCGGGCGATCTGTTAGTCATCTGCGTAGCCGAGGAGATGGAGCACAGACTCGAGGAATTCTACGGCTCCAGCAGCGCGGCCGAGGTTGTGCAAAGCGCCGTCCTCTTGAGGGAGACACCGCTCTGGAGCGGCGGACCCGGCGTGCTGCAATTGAAGAATCGCACCACCGAGGAACTCCCGGAAGCGGAGCAAACACACGAGATGGACCTTGTGGAACCGGGCAAGAAAATTGCCTGGCAGCCGAAGAATTGGCTGCAGCGCTGGTGGTCTCCGGATCCCAGGAAAGCTCCGCGGGAGCCCTCCTCCGGCCTCGCTGCTTATTTCTGGAACGGCGGCGCTCCGCAGGCGCACAACATCAAGGACATCAGCTCCACCGGTTTGTACGTGGTGACAGAGGAACGATGGTATCCCGGAACCCTGATCCTCATGACGCTGCAAAAAACCGCCAACGGTGAAGAAAGCGCCGAACGTACCATCTCCGTGCATACCAGGGCCGTCCGATGGGGCAAAGATGGCGTAGGTCTCCAGTTCATCCTCCCCGACGACTTGGCTGCGCACAACGAATCCGAGCGCGTGGTAAGCGCAGTGGATCGGAAGGAACTCGATCGATTCCTGCGGCAGCTTAACAAACGCAAGTCTTAGGCGCTCCCTCAGGTGCGCCCTGCAGGTAGGTTGGCATTTGCTGTAAGCGGCATGGCTCAGACCGCATTTTGCGGTCCACAATGCCGGAAGGGAAAGGGTATGCGAATTCAAGACAGTCTGCGCCGGCAAACAACACGGTTCACGCGTGGTTTCAACCGTGCCGCGGCACCACAAAAAATTCATCTCCGGCCCCGGTCCTTCCCTGGCCGGATATGCGCCCTGTTGCGCCGCGGCAACGAGGGGCAGTCGGTCGTTGAGTTCGCCCTGATCATGCCGTTATTGGCAACCGTCCTCTTCGGCATGTATTCGCTCACCATGGCCTTGTACAACTACCAGCAGCTCTCGTATGCCGCGTTTACCGCCGCGCAGCAGGCTGGAGCCGGCCGGGGACTGCTTTCCGACCCCTGCGCTACGGTCGCCTCCACGATTACCGCCGCTTTGCCCACATGGACTACGACCAAGTTTACCTATGCTGTGACCATTACCAACTCGACCGGTACAGCCACCTTGTACGGTCCCACCACCGGGTCGTCGTTTTCCTGCACCGCCGGGGCAGCGGTTATGGCGCAGAACGAACCCCTCACGGTGGGAGTCAGCTATCAATACAGTTGGATTCCCGCGTATCTGCTGAAATTATCGGGCAATCTCTCTACGACCGAAACTGTACTTGTCGATTGAAAGGAAGCATAGTGCCATGAATATCCCCAGAGTGTCTTTTGCACGCAGACTGCAATGCGAGGAGAGCGGCCAAACACTGGTTTTTGTCGCGCTCACCTTGCTGGCGGTCATCGGTTTGGCAGGAATTTCAATGGATCTCGGCCATGGCTTCTACGCCTATCAGGAGCTCAAGGCCTCAACCAATGCCGCCGCGCTGGCCGGTGCGGCCGCCATGCCCGACACCGCAAAGGCAACCAGCTTCGTGACCGCCTACAGTTCGGGATCCGGAGATCGCAACACGAGTCCGATGCTGCAGAACGCATCGGCCACGGTAACCTTTAAATGCGCGGATTCAGTGAGCAAAAATTTGGGTGTCGCTTGCACCACATCGACAGGCAGCGCCGGAGGCTATAACGCCCTCCAGGTTAAGCAAACGGCCAGTGTGCCGCTGTGGTTCGGCAGTTTGTTCGGCGTCAAAACATTCAACATCTCCGCCTACGCCACCGCGGCCATGAAAGGCGGATCCAACACCCCGTGGAACATTGCCATCATCCTCGACACCACCGGGTCCATGGGCTATTCCGACAGCGGCGTGCAGTGCAGCGGCACGCAAATTTCCTGCGCCCTGAAAGGCGTGCAAGCCCTGTTGAGCGACCTCTATCCCTGCGCCCTCGGCCAGACCTGCACCTCCAGCATCGCCGATGTCGACAGTGTCAGCCTGTATGTATTTCCTCCGGTGCTGACCTCGACAGTGGGGTCGGATTACTGCGCAAGTGGCGGCTCGGGCTGGGGTTGGGGCTCGAGCGGCCCCACAACTGAGTACTATATGGTCCCTACACTGAATTCTTCGTGGACCTACCGGGTTATTCCCTTCTCCAACGACTACCGCACCTCCGACTCTGCAACCACACTGAATACCAGCGCCAACATCGTGAAGGCCACCGGCTACTCGGGTACCAACTGCTCCGGCATCCAGACCGGGGGCAGCACCTACTACGCGCAGGTCATCTACCAGGTCCAATCCGATCTGATTACGCAGCAGAATTCCAACGCCGGCTCCAAGAATGCGATGATCATTCTCTCCGATGGCGACGCGACAGCTACGGTCACCACCTCCTGGGGAGGAGGCATCTCCTCAACTAGTTGGCTGCAACCCTCGTCTACGAACAGCCTGAACGGAATCTCGTCCCATAACCCGAAGAGTTATACCTATCCCTCGGCGATGGGCGAGTGCGGGCAGGCGGTGGTCGCAGCTCAGGCAGCCGCCGCCGCGGGAACCACGGTGTACACCATCGGCTACGGTTCCGAGTTGTCCGGATGCTCGTCGGATCAAACCTATAGTGCAACGGTTACAACCGGCGGGGGAAGCTGGGCGCCCGGCGATACCCCCTGCCAGGCGCTGGCGGCCATGGCCTCCGCTCCGGTCAACTTTTATTCCGACAACGCCAATGGCTGCAAGGCAACCGTCCCCACCAACGCCGCCATCACCTCGCTGACCGCGATCTTCCATCAGATCACGGCCAACCTCACCACCGCGCGCCTGATTCCCAACGGAACCACGTAGGCTCTCGCGGAGTAAGGCGGGCGCGCCTCGGGCCGCCGCCTTACTCCGGCTCTTCCGGAATAATCAGCAGCACTTCCACTTTGACGTTTTGCCCATTTTGCACGGCCGGCCTGAATTGCCACTGCTCCAGCGAGTTCAGCACAAACTGCGCCTGCGCAAACTCCGGCGGGAAGGTGATCGCCAGCGACTCGAAGCGCCCCGCCTGATTCACAAACCCATGCACCATGAGTGCATCGGCATCAATCGTGCCGGCAGCAATGTTGGGGCGCACAATGTTGTACGGCCAGGGCGCCTCCAGGCGGCCGATGCTTCCCGCGGCAGCCGCCTCGGCGGAGCGCGGAAGCGAGTACTGCAGAATCCAGCTCTTGGCCAGCCCCACATGCAGGTAAACCGTGTAAGCCAGCCTGCTGTTCCAAACCGCCGCCAACTCGGGATATTTCTCTTCCATCGCGGCGCCCACCACCACCGCACCGAACTGCCCGTTTCTTGACAGCGCAATGTGGTCCGCTGAAAGCTGGTTGCCGGTGCCGGAACCGGCAACCGCTCCCTGGCCAGTCCCGGCTTGCCCTCCGCCCTGGTTGCCCTTCCCTGCTTGCGAAGCGTTCTTTGCCTGCCCCGCCGCCAGCGCTCCCGGTGAATTTGCGGACGCGCTCTCGTTCACCGGCGGCAGCGTCACGGTTCCATCCGGCATATGAAGATCGGAAAGCGATAGCACCGTGGCCGGAGTCGGCTGCGCGGACGAGTCCGATGTGCTCACCGGCGGCAACTGCACAAGCTCCGGCCCGCGAACCACCACCGGGGAGGTCGTGCTCGGCAAAATCAGTGGGTTCTGCGCTGCCAGGTCGGTGGCGGAAATGCCCAGGTCGGCCAGATTCACTTCCTCGTTGGGCGGTTCGACTGAAGGCCGCACATCCGCGGCTGTCGGCTTTTCCGGCTTGGGCGGAACGATGGATTTGACCGGGGTCTTCTCCGGAGACCAGATCACGACCGTCGGGACCGGGGTTTCCTGGGTCAGCTTCAAAGGAGAATGAACATCCGCCTGCACCAGCGTCTGCGGCCCCGGCGTCATGTGTGCCATCTGTTCCTGGAGCGGTGTCTGCGCGGTTGTCTTTCCACCGGGCCCCGTATCCGCCGCGTTATGCGGATTGGGATACGCTATGCCGCTCCCGGCTGCCCGCCGCATCTGCGCTTCCGGCGTGTGCAGGTCCAGGTGTCGCACGGTATACCGTTCGTTCAGAAGCCGGGGATTTATCTTCGGCGTGTAAAGAATGCCCAGAGACACCAGCCCGATCGCCGCGCCATGCATCGCAATCGAGAGCACAAAGGAAGAGGACTGCTGGCCCGTATCCGGTATCACCGAAAAGAGCGTTATCGTACGGGAAGACCTCATGAACGGATGACTCCCTCCCACGCGCAGCCGGGTCTGTTCCTGCAGGGTTCGTCACTGTGCCAATGTTCTCTCCAGCATGGACAAACACTGCATGAGGCTTTTTCGCCGCCTTCAGAATTCCATTGTATTCTCTTCCCCGGTCGCTCCAGCCGGGCTCCGCCTCATAGCTCTCTTGATACCTCACCTTCATGCAACCGCGCTTTAAAATCTTCATATTAACTAACAACGGAATACACTGAACACGCGTCAGTACTTGTTCGGCTTTCTATTCGGGCGCACCGTACGCGTGGCGTGCTCCCGAAACGCGTATTCAGGGGCGAAGCAGAAGTCTCAAAGGACAGAAAGGCGGAGCTGGCCTGGCGGCCAGTTCAAACAGGCTTCGAATGAACCGTCGACTCGTTACGATTCTTCTTCTCGCTTTCGTCATTGCCGGCGCCTGCTCTTTTTTGGTCTATCGCCTGGTCGCAACGCGCGTGGCCGGAGGACAGCCCGTTGTCACCACGCGCGTTGTCGCCGCTGCCGCAGACATCAAACTCGGTACCGTCCTGACCGGTTCAAACCTGACCACCGTCGAGATCACGGGATCGCTTCCCAAAGGCGCTGTGCTCAACACCGCCAATGCCATTGGACGGGGCGTCATCTCCAACCTGTATCAGGGCGAGCCCATTCTGGAAAGCCGCCTCGCCCCCATCGGCTCCGGAGGCGGTCTGGCAGCCACCATCCCCAATGGCATGAGAGCCTGCGCCGTCAAAGTTGACGACGTAGTGGGCGTGGCTGGATTCGTTACTCCCGGCATGCGCGTCGACGTTCTCATCTCCGGCGTGCCTCCCGGCAATCCCAATGCTGAAAAAGGCATTGAGTCCAGAACCATCCTGCAGAACATCCAGGTCATTTCGGCCGGCACCGATATTCAAAAGGACGCTGAAGGCAAACCCCAGCAGGTGCAGGTCGTCAACCTCCTCGTCACACCCGAGCAGGCGGAGACCCTGAGTCTGGCCGGCGGCAATCAGGTCAAAATCCAGCTCGTATTGCGCAACCCGCTCGATACAAAAATTGCTCAGGTCCCCGGTACGGCTACGAGCGTTCTCTTTGCGGACCCCAATGCCGCTCCGCCCAAACCGCAGCAGGCCGCACCTAGAGTTCGCACCGCGCCCAAGGCCTTTTCCATCGAGGTCATCAACGGCAACAATCGGAGCAATCAAAAATTCGGTTCTCCCGAGGGAAAGCAGTGAGAGCAAAGGCTGGCATCACCATCGCATGGTTCAGCGCAGTGGCCTTTGCCCTCTGCGCCGCGCCGGGCTTGCAGGCGCAAACGTCACCGTCTGCTTCTCCGGCTGCCGGAAGTTCCATCGAGGACTCCGCAAACGACCTTTCCGTCGCCGTCGGTAAAACCGTTCTGGTGGACTGCGCCAAGCCCCTCAAGCGCGTTGCCATCGGACTGGGCGACATTGCCGAAGCCACCGCAATCAGCCCAACCGAAGTCATGGTGAATGGCAAAGTCCCTGGAGAAACCAGCCTCATCCTCTGGGACGTCAACGGCGGCCGCCAGTTCTTCAACATCACGGTGCACGCCACCGCTAAAGTCTCCGGAGACAGCCTGGACTCGCTCCGCCGCGAACTCCGTGCCGAGCTTCCCGGACAATCCCTCAAAATCAGCTTCGAGAACGGCAACATCTTCCTGCGCGGCACCGTAAAGGATCTCACCAGTTCCCGGCGTGCGGTCCAGATTGCCTCCACTGCCGGTAAAGTGGTTAACCTGCTCAATGTGGATGTGCCTCCTGCCGACCCGCAGATTCTCCTCAAGGTCCGCTTTGCCAGTGTCGACCGCAGCAAGGAATTACAGCTCGGCATCAATATTTTCAGTACCAGCTTGGGAAATGCTGTGAGCGCCACTTCAACCGGTCAGTATTCTGCGCCGTCGGTTACCACAAGCGGCACGGCTACGGTCTCCAACGATCTCAACCTCTTTGCCTACTTCCCCGGCTTGGATTTTGGCGCCACCATTGAGGCTCTTCAGACCAAAGGCATTGTAGAAATTCTCGCGCAGCCCAACGTGCTTGCAGCAAACGGCAAGGAGGCCAGCTTTCTTGCCGGCGGCGAATACCCCTATCCTGTCGTTCAGGGAACTGCGACTGGCGGCGCGGGCGCGGTCACCATCATGTTCAAGGAGTATGGCGTACGCCTCAACTTCATCCCCACCATTACTCCCCGCGGCACCATCCGTCTCCAGGTTGCTCCTGAAGTCAGCGCGCTGGACTCCACCAATTCCGTCGAGATTTCGGGATTCAGCGTACCCGCCATCACCACCCGCAAAGTGAACACCGAAGTCGAGTTGGCAGACGGCCAAAGCTTTGCCATCGGCGGCCTGCTCGACAACCGCGACACTGAAACCTACGAAAAGATCCCCATCCTCGGAGACATTCCAATTCTGGGCAAGTTCTTCCAGTCCATGGTCAAGAACAGAACCAATACCGAGCTCATCGTCATTGTGACCCCGGAGATCGTGGCGCCCGTCCAGGCCGGTACGGCCATTCCCGAGCCCAAATTACCCACCAGGTTCCTGCCGCCCAACTCCAGCACTCCCATGCATACGCCGGACGCCAAGACGGCTGCCAACACGCCTGCTCCCGCACCGGCATCCATCCCCGTGGAGAAGCTGCTTGACAGCATGAAGCCGGAGACACCGCTGGTCATTGAATCCACTACCGGCGTCTTTGGCGCCGCCTCCACCACGGCGCCCGCTGCCAGCACCTCTTCTGCGCCGCAACAATAAGGTTTCCGGCTGCCCCCGCAGGGCAGCCGGCCGCTTTCGAGCCGCACCAGCAGAACCAGAGTCGATGCATACCGAAACCATTGCATTCAAGTCGACGCGGCCATCAGGAAGCGGCGGCCCGCTGCCGAAAGGATCTGAGGCAACCGGATGAATCCGTTCGGCTGGATCTATACGCGGCTCGGAAACCTACAACCGCCGGCAACCCCGGATGTCCGTTTGCGCGTCACAAACCTCACCCGCCACTCGCTGCTTGCCACCCAATTGGAAGTCGCGGACAGCGCTCCCAAACGCAGCAAGGGCCTGCTGGGACGCGAGCGGCTCGCTCCCGGTGAGGGCCTGTGGATCGTCCCCTGCGAAGCCGTTCACACCTTCGCCATGAAGTTCCCCATCGACCTGGTCTACCTGGACCGCAACCACCGCGTCAGAAAGATCAAAAATGCCGTACCGCCCTGGCGGATGTCGGCCTGCCTCTCCGCGCATTCCATCCTCGAGCTGCCCGCTGGCGTCATCCGCGGCACGCAAACACAGAGGGGTGACATGCTGGAATTCTCGCCTGCGGAATTCGTTTTTTAGTCCCGAGGGACGGCGTTCCTCTCTTCCAACCTTTTTAGGTACGTTTCCACTGAAATCCAGCCGGTTTTTGCGGGCAAAATGCGCCAAAAACAGTCAATCCATCCGAAATGACGCGCTGGAGAGCCTCTCTCCACTGCCTCTGCAGCGCCGCATTTCGCCGATTTCCGCCGCCGGAGGCCCATTCGGGCTGAAGCACCACGAACCAAAAACGCGCGGGTGCCCCTGTGCCTCGCTGTTGGGCACCGGGGAGACCACGAACCAAATACGCGCCGCGTGTCTGCCCCACCGCAGAAGTTTGCAGATAATTACCCTGCCCAGGCGCACAATTGTTCTATGGTGTCTTTTTTGAACCAGCGCAGCAGGAGGCAGGTGGCCCACTCACCGGTCCACCTGTCCATCCCAAAAAGGCGAATCTGTGCCCCATCGCGGCTTTATCGCGATGAGTGGGTCGCCGGGCCGCAAAGGAACGCACCAAAGGAGTTTTCAACCCGATGCAGAAACGTAAAAATCTCGCATTACGGTACAAAAACCTCCCAAACAGCCAAAAACTACCCATAACTCCTTTGTTATCTAATTTTTGGCATATAACCCCTTTAGAATCTAATTTTTGCGGCGATAAACACCTCGTATCTCATTGAAACTGGAGAACTTGACTAACTACATAGGGGGAGGGGGGGGTAGGGTGCCGGTATGTGGTACTCTCGTGCACGCCTTTAGCGAGTTGCGCGCGCCTCCTGACCCGCGTATGCATGGCCTTGCACGATTCTGAGCTACTCGGCTGCCTTGGAGGCGGGACTCAGGTCCGCCGCATAGGCGCAGGCCAGCAGATACCACAGAAGCCACGCCGGCGCGGCCCAAAGATAGAATGCTGAAGGTATTTTGATGCCGCTGACCAGTTCGATCTCAATCGCGACGCTGGCCAGCGCAAGCGCCGCCAGCAGGCCCTGGGAACGCGTACGATACGCGCCATGCAACAGCGCCGGTATCGCCAGCCCTTGATCGTAGAGCCAGCAATACGGTGCCAGAAGCAGCGAAACCAGCATCGGCAGGTTGCCGTCCTTGCTCCAGTCCCATGCCTGGCGCCGCCGCCAGTAGTAGTCCAGCGCCCAGGCGCAGCCCAGAAATACCGGCAGGTATTCCACCCACATCGCCTGCGGACGCAGCCAAAGGCGCAGCGCGGTGCTCAGGCACGGGACAAACTCCCTTGCGATTCCAGGTGCGCGCATCATTTGTATGTAGTCGCGCCATGCCGTGGGCGCCATGCAATACGTGGCTGCGCAACTGGCGGCCAGGCCTACCGCTGCTCCGGCCGCCAGCTTGTAGCTTCGCGATACCAGCACCCATGCCACCAGTACCACGCCGATAGGCAGAAACAGGTGCGGCTTCAGCGCGCAGAGCCAAAGAGAAATCCCCGCCAGGAAGGGGCGCGTGCCGTGCAGGCGAACAAACAGGACGTACCCCAGTAGCGCGAACAGGGCCGTCTGGCCGACGAACAAGCAGACCAGCGCCGGCGCAAATGAAAGCCCAAGCCAATGCAGCCGGCTCCTGGGCCGCCCCTGCATCTGCCAGATCATGCGCACTGAAGCCGCCAGACACGCCACCAGAGCCAGGGACCACAGAAGCGCTCCAACCCGCACGCCAACCAGCCCCAGCGGCAACGCCAGCGGCAAGCCCCAGGGTGGGTTCCGCATATATAAAACCCCGTACCCGGCTGAAAGTCCCGCCGAGTGCTCAATCCGCATCATAGCGTCCGCATCGTAGGGATTGGCGTGGTGCACCAGTTGCTGGCCGGTAGCCCAAAAAACCACATAGTCGCGCGCCCCTGCCATGTTGCCCGCCAGCGGCACCACGCAGAGGAACAGAGCTGCAAGCGCCAGCCCTAATCCACTTACAACGGCAATCGGCAAGTCTGCGAGCGTGTGGCCTGACTTATCCGCGGAAGTATCTCCTCTGTTCGCCATGGACGCTATTCTACGTGTGCCGGGGAGTGTCCCATTCTGCTCGGAATCTGGCGCCAACATGCTGTATTCCTCTTATCTATGTTGCCAGAGGATGTATACGGATCAGGTCCAAATAGCTCAGGCTGTAAACAGGCGTATACACTTTGGTTCACGGCTTAATAAGGCTTCACAAGTACAAATTATTGATTTATAAGGATAACCAGCAATCCCTAAGTATGGCACGCTACATGCTATATGAAGGGTGCCCCGGCTCTAGGCTGGGAAATCAACTGAGGAAGAGGACACAATGAATACCATGCTTCTCAAGATGTACGTCAAGCTCCAGAACCTGATGGACCGTGAAGAAGGTCAGGATCTGGTCGAGTACGCCCTGCTTATCGCTCTGATCGCCTTCGGCGCTACCACTGCCATGAAGGGTCTGGCCACCGGCATCAGCACCGCCTTTAGCAACATCAGCACGCAGCTCGGCACCAGCATCACCTAGTTCGCTGGCAAAGCAACGTAAGAACGACCCAGCCTAGCACCTTCGCGGGAGAGATGCGCACACCGGTCACGGTGGTCAGACGCTCTCTCCTTGTCGAAGAACAGGTGCCTAACGGGTTGCAAGAGAAAGATCATGCATTCTAAATTACGCAGACTTATCGCCCGGCTGCATAGCCTGATACGGCAGGAAAGCGGGCAGGACCTTATCGAATATGCTCTACTTATCACACTGATCGCATTTGGCGCTACTGCTGGCATAAATAGACTCGCCACCGGCGTTAAAACCGCATACTCCAACATCAGCACGCAACTCAGCACCAACGTCACTTAGAGCATCTTGACAGATAGTGTAGAGTTAATTAGGCGACTTTCCGCGTCACAAGCTCATGGCGCGAGCATATTCGGATGATTTACGGCGGAAGCTGTTGGATGCCCACGACCGCGGTCAGGGGA
>JARLGF010000073.1 GCA_031296165.1 Occallatibacter sp.
AATCCAATTTTGTGATGCCGAAAACTGCCATTTCGGGGGCAGTGTGTGGGCAAATTAGCACCAGATGGAGTCGAAAACCGACGGACCCGGAGTTTTTCCGCACTTCGGCTGTCAAGAGAAATCCAAATGCGATTGCCCTGCGGTCCAGTCCCTCGGTGTGCTCCGCATACGTGTCCTGCAACCAGCACAGCAGCGAGTTCATCTCAACCCCTTTGCCGTATTGCACGCGGTGCGCCGCTTCCAGCATCTGCGCCAGCAGGCTGTGGTGCGCCGCGCGGTGCGCTGCCAGGCCGGGAAAGCCGCTCTGCTCCAGCAGTTGCTCCTCGCTCCAGAAGTGCATGCGCGTGAACTCGATGAGCCGGTCCAGCAACTCGCTCATTTGCTCCCGCCCCCGCCCGGACACCACCGCCAGGCGAAGCTCGTTCATGGTATCCATCAGGATGCCGTGCTGGTCGTCCATGGCGCGAACGCCCACGCCGCATGAGTGATTCCAGGTTAGAAGTGTCACATGAGCCTCCATTGATTAATAAAGACACTATCGGCTGCGCACCGCCGTTGCTGACCGTTCTTTCACTCTCCTTTGGTAACCAGGGATTGCCGCCGCACCGGCTATTCCAGAATGACGGCCGGTTCCGGCTCGCGGCTGCGCGTGGTCAGGATCACGGCCGCGGACAGAATCAGCGCGCCGCCCACCCACGCGTACGGGCCCAGATGCTCGCCCAGCAACTCCACGCCCAGCCACGAGCCCAGCGCCGGCTCAATGTTCAAAAACACCCCGGCGCGCGAGGCCGGTACATGATGGATGCCCCAGTTCCACAGTTGTGTGGTGGTGGCCGTGCACAGCAGGCCGCTGATGGCCAGAGCCACCCACGCCGTCACGCTCACGTGGGCAAACGGCAGCGGCTGCACTTTTTGATGGGTCAGCGGGCTCAGCAATCCAGGGCCCAGAATCCAGACCACCAGCATCCCCGTCCCGGAAAGAATGGTGTAGGCGGTCACCACCGTTGGGCTGTGTGTCTCCATCAGCTTTTTGCTCAGCAGAATCCAGGCCAGCGCGGTCACCAGCGAAGCCACCACCAGCAGGTCGCCCGCCAGAGAGGGCTCTCCGTGCGTCGCCGGACCCCGGCCGGCGCCCAACACAATCAGCGCCGCGCCCAATGTCGATCCCCAAAGGGCCGCCCAGCCCAGCCGGTCCAGCCGCTCCCCGGCAAACAGAGCCGCGGCGCCGGCCAGCATCACCGGCATCCCCCCCACCATCAGCGAGGCGTGGCTCACCGTGGTCAAAGCCAGCCCATGAAACTGCAGAAGAAACTGAATGGGAATGCCGAAAGCCGCGGAGAGCAGCAGCAGCCGCCATTCGCCGCCGGTCAGCCGCACCCGGTTCATCAGCATCACCGGCAACATGCCCAGGCTGGCAAACAGAAAGCGGTAAAGCACCATGTGCTCCACGCTCATCTCGTTCAGCGCCAGCCGTCCAAAGTAGAAGCCCGTGCCCCACAGGGTACCGGCCAGTGCGCACGCTCCGTAACCCAGCAGCGCAATGCGCCTGTCTGCTGCTCCATCCGCCAAAATCTATCCCTTCAATCCATCGAACAAAGTTCGTACTCTGGAGACTCCGGCACGTTTTCAGGTGATTCGCTGTCCCTCTTTTACTGTCGCACACGGGGCGGAGGCCGGTATCACTGCCCAAAACCGGGCGCATCGGCGAAAATACAGTTCGATGGTGATTCGGTTGCGATTTTTTGGGATGCGTGCGGGCCTGATCCTGGCCGCGGCTGCCCTTCTGTTGTGTGCTTCGCGCGCCGTGCAGGCGCAGAGCCAGGCTCAACGGCTTCCAGACAAGCCCTCCCTGCCGCCCGCGGCCTCCATTCCTGTTGAGCAGCTTGGCTTCTCCGCCCCTGGCTCCCTCTACCTGGGACAGCGCCTGAGCATGGTTTCCCTGGACTTCCTTGACGAAAACCGCGTGCTGTTTACCTTTCGCGTGCCTGGACTGATGCGCCGCGAAGCCGAAGACAGCGATCAGCGCCAGATTCGCGCCCTGGTGCTTGCCGTGCCTTCCGGGGCCGTTCTGGCTGAGGCCGTGTGGACCCTGCACGACCGGGCGCGCTACCTGTGGATGCTCAAGGATGGCCACTTCCTGCTCCGCGACCGGGACACAGTCGTCGAGGGCGGCGGCGACTTGCAGACCAAGCCCCTCCTCCAGTTTCCCGGCGCCCTGCTGTGGATGGAGATGGATCCAACCGGACGCTATATGGTTACCAGCTCCCGCGAGCCCGCGCCCGCCGTACCCCAAAGCAGCGTCGATTCCCAGCCGGCTGCCCACTCTGACCCGCTGCAAGCCCCGGCGACGGCCTCCGCAAACCTGGATACGGAAGAGCAGAAACCTGCCGGCCAGCCCGATCTGGTGGTGCGCATCCTGCGCCGCGACACCGGAAAAGTGATCCTGGTCAGCCGCGCCCGCACCACTGTCCATCTGCCCGTCAACGCCGACGGATATCTTGAAGCCTTGCGCGGCAGGGGACTGGAGTGGCTGCTGAATATGAACTACTTCGTCGGCGGCAGCGAAATTCTGGGTCACATCGACTCCACCTGCACGCCCATCTTCGACTTTATCTCGCAGCAGGAAGTGTTGGTCACGGCGTGCGATAAAACCGGCGCGCGCACGCTGATCGCCATCTCCACCCGCGGCAAACGCCTGTGGCAGGATACGTCTCCCGTGCAGGCTATCTGGCCGCTTCTGGCGATGGGGCCGGATGGTTCGCGGCTCGCCCAGGAGACCCTGGCCGTCACCCACACGGTCAACGCCTACGAACCCCTCGGCAGAGAGGACGTGAAAGGCCAGTTGGTCAGGATTTTCGATGCCGCCACCGGCAAAGTGGCGCTTGAAGCTCCGGCCAGTCCGGCTCTCGATGCCGGCGGCAACGTCGCCATCTCTCCCTCCGGGCGGCGCGTGGCCGTTCTCAACGCCGGCGCCATCCGGATTTTCGATCTGCCCCCTCCGCCTCCGCTCACCTTTTAGAGCGGTTCCACAATTCACGTAGCCTGACCTACCCAGTAAAAGGCCACTTGGCATCGTGGTTTCGGGGTATGCCAATTGTGGAGCCGCTATAATCCCGGCTTCCGGTCAGCCGTGATCTTCGCCGTTTCCGCGCAGTCCAGAACTGTGTAGACTGAATGACGGGAGATTTTTCTTGGCTACGGCTGTCGTGAACTATACGGCTGCGGCGATTTCCGATCGCGGCCGCAAGCGCGCCTCCAACGAGGACGCATTCGGCTACTCCGTCGAGCATGGCGTCTATTTCGTCTGTGACGGCATGGGCGGCGCCGCGGCGGGTGAGATCGCCAGCTCCCTGGCCATCGACGAAATGCTGCGCTTGCTCGCTGAGCGCACCCCCGGCAAGCCGCTGCCCACCGTTGCCGAACAGGCCGTCATCGCCACCAACGAGGCCATCTTCTCCCGCTCCCAGCGCAATTACAGGCTCAGCGGCATGGGCACCACCCTGGTGGGCCTGCTCGTCGAAGAGCGCAACGCCTGGGTCGTCAACGTCGGCGACAGCCGCTGTTACCGCCTGCGCAACGGCCACATTGAGCAGATTACCCTGGACCATTCCCTGGTCGAGGAACAGGTTCGCCTGGGCCGCATGACCTGCTCTGAGGCCCTCCGCTCGCCGCTCCGCAACGTCATCACCCGCGCCCTGGGCACCCAGAGCCACGTGACTCCCGATATCTTCGAGCTTGAAGCCGAACCTGGCGATCTCTTCCTGCTCTGCTCCGACGGCCTCACCCGCGAGCTCTCCGACCCCCTCATTGAATCCCTCTTGTCCGTGGATCTTCCCCTCGACGATATGTGCACGCGCCTCGTCAATGCCGCCAACAAAGCCGGCGGTCACGACAACATTACCTGCCTGCTGGTGCGCGCAAGCTAGAGCATCTTCCCCCCCTTGGTGTAGAGCAGCTTTGAAGGGCACGGGCTTTTGAGGCTGCGGAAAAACTCAATCCAGCGCGAGTTGCGCAAAGTTGTGGAAAGTCTCCCGTTAGGGAGGACACGAAAATAGCCCATGGGTGGAGTCCGCCGCGCGGACGAAACCCTGGGTCATCGCCTCCCCCCACAACCCACCCCGTCCCGGAGGGCCGGGACGAAACTCGCATCCATTGAACGAGCGCATTCAGACCAGCAGCTCGGTGCCCCATTTCACAGCTCCATCGTGAAATGGATGCGTTCCCACAGAAATCCAGCCTGTTTTTGGCGGATTTTGCCCGTAAAAACAGGCTGGATTTCTGCGGATACGTGTTTCAATGCTGCAGTGGTTGTGCTTGCTTTTCCCGGTACCTGGGGGACGCGGCAGCGCACCATCTTAAAGTTGCACGAAATCCGAGGTTAGTTTCTGGATAGCGGGGAAATCTGAAAGGCTCGATCCTACCTCTTGGGTTACCAGCGGCCCAACATTGAGGGAGGAGATCTGCTTGAAGAGATCGTCCGGATGCTGGTTGGCGCGCTCGCCGAAATCCAGCAGCAGAGATCCGATGTAGTCCCGATCCTCAGGATGTACAAGTATGCGCAATTCCGGATGAATGAGGAAGCGCAGGTTACTTTGCTCGTTCCTAAGCACAAGCAGGATGACTGGCGCTGTTTGCGACGAAGCAACGTCCCAATTCTGCGGTCTGTACTCCAGGGTGCAGAACTGAAACTTGGGTTCTTGGCCCGCATTTGAGATTTTTATATTCTCTCCCATTGGCCTGTCGTAGAGTTTCCACCATCACATTGAGAATGCTCTCTATAAGACTAGAGGTTGATAAGCTACCAAGACACCTGGCGAACGCATCGAGAGCCGACCCAGTCTTCCAGTTATCCGGCAAAGTCCGTATCCGATGCCAAAGTAAATCGGCATCCAGGTGTCGAGCACCAGTTTCAAGACTTTGAAGATATTCCGAGGATACACATTGGTAGATGCATGGATCAAGGTATCGGGATGCCTGTAATCGCGGTTGCAGTTCGCCTTTGGGACCACCGAAACAATGTCCCATATCGATAAAGAAAGCCTGAAAGTCGCGCTGTGCGCCTTCCAGGAAGATTGCTTGCCGGTTGTCAGCATGTTCGGAACAGATATCAATCATCCATGCGAGCCAGAAGCTCTGGTGATTCTGTACGCGCTTGAAGCTGTTTCGAGGAAGGATCTCCAGCATGCGTACGCTCTCCCCGCCCAGGAAGCGAGAGCCGAAGCACATGCCAGAGTCAGGCCGGAGACGCCCCTCTGGGGTTAGCATCCAGCAGCCTGGATTCCGGTCGAGAAAGGAGTCAGTGACCATGAGTGGCTTCCATGAAGGAACTGCCAGTCCAAATGCCCGGTACAGCTCACTCCCGGCGCTCTCATTGAAGCATACGTTGGCACCTTGGGGGTTGTTGGCAAACTTGACTACATAGAGCAGCCCGTCACTTGCCTGAGCCAAAATGGGTTGTGAACCGCCGCGCAAATTTTGAATATGCCGTGTCAAAAAAGTGAAAGAGCTACTGGATTCAGGCACCTTGCCCTCGCTCGAAAGATGATGGAATGTAAGCGCATACGATTCAACGCCGATCTTTGAGGTTAAAGGTGCAATTAAGATGCCAAATGAATGAGGTTCAATGAGAAATCTCTCATTCAGATGTCTTTTGCAATGCGTTTGAAAAAAGGCGGCACTTTACGTTACGTGACATAAAGTTTCCCCCATGTTTTCCACAGCGTGAAAGTAACCTAACTCTAGTGTTACCGTTTAGACCTGTCAAGAATTTGCCGTATAAATTCTGCAAAGAACCAGAGAATATTCTGTGGAAATTCCAAATAATTTCCCTCGATGTGGGACGTATCTTAAAATGCATTACTGATGTATCGATTAAAGGTTACTGAAGATATAAGCGCATGGAGGAATGATCGATGCGACGCCTGTGAATTCCCGCTCGGCAGGACATGACTTTGGCGCGCAGCAACCTGGGAACGCTCAACGAACACTCCAGAGCATTTTCGATTCACATGTTGACGTTTGGAGATCATGGAAGGCGGTTTTTTCCTGAGGAAAAAGCTACTCAGCTTCCAGGATTCAGTAAAGAGCAGAATCGAAAATGCTGTAGGCTTGGGCCGTATCTGCCGTTTACCAGAGGCCGGAGGTGAGGTAGCTGTGGATGGAGGCGGCGGCCTTGCGTCCGGCGCCCATGGCGAGGATGACGGTGGCGCCGCCGGTGACGATGTCGCCGCCGGCAAAGACGCCGCGCTTGGACGTGCGGGTGGTTTCCGGATCGGCCACGATGTAGTTGCGCGGGGTGGTGTTGAGGTCTGGCGTGCTGCTCTGGATGAGGGGATTGGCGGTGGTGCCGACGCCAATGATCACGACATTGGCGGGCAGAACGAACTCCGAGCCCTTGATTTCAACGGGTGAACGGCGACCGCTCTGGTCGGGCTCGCCGAGCTTCATCTTCATGCAGCGCGCGTCGGTGAGCCAGCCCTTTTCGTCGCCGAGAAACTCGATGGGGTTGGTCAACATGTGGAACTCGATGCCTTCCTGCCGGGCGTGCTTTACTTCTTCAGCGCGGGCCGGCATTTCCGCCGCGGACCGGCGATAGACGAGCGTGGCGGTGCGCGCGCCCAGGCGGCGGGCGGTGCGGACGGCGTCCATGGCAGTGTTGCCGCCGCCGACCACAATCACGTCGCGATCACGGCAGTCATAGACAGGCTCGTCGTATTCGGAGGGCTGGTAGGCGCGCATGAGGTTGATGCGGGTAAGAAACTCGTTGGCCGAGTAGACGCCATTGAAGTGCTCGCCGGGAACGCCGAGGAAGCGCGGCAGCCCCGCGCCGGTGGCGACGAAGACCGCATCGAACTTTTCGTTCTGCATCAACTCGTCGATGGTGACGCTTTTGCCGACGACGACGTTGGTCTCAAACTCGACGCCCATGCGGCGCAGGTTGTCCACTTCGCCTTTGACGATGGACTTGGGCAGGCGGAACTCTGGAATGCCGTAGATGAGCACGCCGCCGAGTTCGTGCAGGGCTTCAAAGACGCGGACGCGATGGCCCTTCTGGATGAGGTCTCCGGCGGCGCTGAGGCCGGCCGGACCGCTGCCGACGATGGCCACGCTCTTGCCTGTGGAGGGCGCGATGGCGGGCAAGCCAAGCTGACCGCTGGTGCGCTCGAAGTCGGCCACAAAGCGCTCCAGGTTGCCGATGGCGACCGGCGCGCCCTTTTTACCCAGGATGCATCCGCCTTCGCACTGGTTCTCCTGCGGACAGACGCGGCCGGTAATGGCGGGCAGGGAGTTGTCTTCGCGGAGTTTTTTTGCGGCGGCCAGATAGTCGCCCGCATAGATGAGGGCCACGACATCCCTGATTTTTACGCCTACCGGGCAATGGACGACGCAGCCGGGCTTGGCGCAGGCGATGCAGCGCGTGGCTTCAGTAAGGGCGGCGGCGGTTTCGAGACCCTGATTGACTTCTTCAAAGTTGCGGCTGCGCACCGAGGGATCGAGCTCGGGCATGGGGATGCGCGCAATCTTCATTCGGTCTTTGAGGGGCAGAGCATTTTTCTCAGCCATGGAGTTCTCCCTTCGCCATGGCTTCTGCCGCGGCCAGCTCGGCGCGTAATTGCGCCACTTCCTTGTGCTTGTTCTGCACAAATTGCTTGAGCGACTCGCACTCCTTGTCGCGGTACATGGCGTTGCGCTGCATCAGAACCTCGAAGTTGACCAGAGAGGCGTCGAACTCCGGCCCATCCACGCAGGCGAACTTGCTTTTGTTGCCGAGCAGCACGCGGCAACCGCCGCACATGCCGGTGCCGTCCACCATGATGGAGTTGAGGCTGACCATAGTTTTGATTTTGAGCGGAGCTGTGACTTGCGCGACAGCACGCATCATGGGCACCGGGCCGACGGCGAGGACGAAGTCGATTTTGCGGCCGGATGCGATGAGTTCGCTGAGCTTTTTGGTGACCAGGCCTTGTTCACCATAGCTGCCGTCATCGGTCATGATGTAGGTTTCGTTGCTGGCCTGGCGGACCTCGTCTTCAAAGACCACCATCTCCTTGTTGCGCGCGCCCTCAATGAAGACCACGTGATTGCCGGCCTGCTTGAGGGCGTTGGCGGTGGGCAGCGCCATGGCTGTGCCCACACTGCCGGCAAGAATGACGGCGGTGCCGTAGGTTTCAATCTCCGAAGGGTGGCCGAGCGGGCCCACGATGTCCAGAATGCAATCGCCCGCTTCAAGACAGTTGAGTAGCGAGGTGGTCTTGCCGATGGCCTGCACGACGATGGTGACCGTGCCGGCTACGGGATCGGAGGCTTTGATGGTGAGCGGAATGCGCTCGCCTTTGTCATGAAGGCGGAGAATGAGGAACTGGCCCGGCTTCTGCCTGGCCGCGATGCGCGGCGCCTCAATGACAAACTGCTTGATATTGAGGCCGACGTTGCGGGCTTCCACAATCTTGTACATGAAGGATCGACTCCGATTTGCTCTGGACTATAAGCATTTTACTTCCGCGCACGTTTGCGCAGAATGGACGCGGGACGAAGAGCGCGCCATGGCAGAGGCGGTCCATAGCAACCCTTCACGATTATTGAGGATTTGGGAGGGCGGGGGTGTGATGCGGATCACCGGGCGGTGTCTGGAGGTGCTGCGGGCAGATTCTATTTTGTGCCGGCTAATGTTTAAACAGTTGGATCGTCCAGCCCTCAGGGTTCTCCGGGATGGAAACAGCGGTTCCCGCAGGCGCGGCTGCAAAGCGCGCCGCATAGTCCGCGAAGTGCATGTCTTTATAGGCCGGCTGGTTCCAGTCGCGCACAATGCCAAAGCACATGATGACCAGAAGCACGGCCGACAGGGACTTGAGAGCGACAGAACGGCTGCGCAGAAACCAGGCGATCGACCAGGCGAAGGCCAGCGTGGGGAAGAACCAGTAGCGAATGCCGGGGATGGCGGCGAGATTTGCCCATGCGGTTATGCCGGCGGGCTGATAGCCGGTTGGCGAAATGAGCGAAGCGGCGAAGAGTATGGCTGAGAAGGCGAGGAAGAGTTTCATCTCGGCGGCGGACTTGACGAAGCAGCCGGTCACCAGAGCGGTTCCGGCAAGGGCGACACAGGCTAAGAAGAGGAAGAGCCCGCGGCTGGGATGGGTGGCAAGCCCGTTGCCGCCGAGCAGGGCTCCGATATAGACATGGCCAGCGAGGATGCGGGTAAACAATTGCGGGCTGGCGCCGAGGACATAGTTGGAGCGGCCGGAGGGATCCACAACCAGCAGCCCCCACGCTTGTACAAGACAGGCTGCGGAAAGAAGAGCGGCCCTGGACCACTGTTTGGGTTCGCGGTGTTTCCATGCGAGGATGAGCGCGACGGGCAAGAGGAAGAAGCAGAATGGTCCAGTCAAGCCACAAAGCAGGAGGATGGACAAATCGAACAGCCAGCCCGCAACGTCCATGGGCCAAGCCGCAACAAGGACGAGGAATGCGCTCAGAGCCAACAGCCATTGGGAAGAGGTGATTCTGGAACTTAGTTCTGCGCAATTTGGCAGCGCCAGATAGACGCACGCCAAGAGGGTGCGGAAGCGCAGACTACCGCACGCGGCGGAACGGGAAGAGAGCAGCAGGTTTACAGGGAGAGCCTGCACGGCTATCGCGACGAGATTGAGGACAAGCGGGGCCAGGGCGAAAGGCACAAGCAAGGCAAGCGCAGCCCCGAGACGAGGCAGCGTCTGGAAGTAACCGGTGTGGGCCTGGAACAGCGGGGACCACCACCCGAGTCTGTAGGCATCCGCAAACCAGACACGGCCGTCCTCGGCGAAGAACTGAGCGTGAAAGATTGCATCTGGCCGCCGCGAGACGATGGCAGTGCAGGCCAACAGGAAGACGATGCCCTGTTGCCAGGGCTGGAGGCCTGCCTGCCTTTGTTGTGGTTCTTGCATTCTGCCCTCTTATCGACCTGAAAAGTGTTTGACCAACTGCAGATTCCAACCTTCTGGATTTTCCGGGATGGTAACGACCGTTCCCGCGGGCGCCGCTTCAACGCGCTTTGCATATTCGGCAAAATGCATGTCTTCGTAGGCGGGATGCCGCCAGTCTCGAACGATTCCGAAGCACATCAGGCACAAAAGAACAGCTGAGACAGTCTTAAGAAGGGCAGCCTTGCTGCGCAAACACCACAAGATCGACCATGCAAAGGCAATAGTGGGGAAATACCAATAACGAACGCCCTCCGCTTCCACAAGCAACTCCCATATGGAGACACCGGCAGGCGGATAGGCCGCAGGAGAAACGATCGAAGCAGCAAAGAGCATGGAGGAAAACAGGAGGAAAAGCTTCATCACCAGGGAGGAGTTGGCGAAGCAGATGGAGACAATGGCTACGCCCCCCATTGCCAGGCAGAGCAGGGAAATGAGAAGCGCGGGGCTGGCGTGCGCTGCCAGCCCGTTTCCGCCCAGCAGTGTCGCAGAAAAGATCTGGCCGCCTAGTATGCGCGTAAACAATGCGGGGCTCGCGCCAAGAACGTAATGCGGCCTGCCGGAGAATCCGCCGCTGAACAGCCCCCAGGCCTGGACAAGACAGGTCCCGGCAAGAACACTAGCCTCCGCCCACCGCCAAGGTTCGCGTTGCTTCCAAACAAGGAAAAGCGCGACGGGAAACAGAAAGATGCAGAAAGGCCCGGTCAGGCCGCAGAGCAGCAAGACGGATAGATCGAAAAGCCGGCCTGCAACATGACGTGGGGCGCACGCCGCAAGCAGGAGAAATGCGCACAGCGCAAGGTGCCATTGCGACTGTGCAATGCCGTTGCTCATTTCCCGGGTGTTCGGCAGCGCCAGATACATGGCGGCTAGAAGAGTGCGGAAGCGCAGGCTTCCCCACGCGGAAGAGCGGAAAGAAAGCAGAAGATTGGTGGGGAGCGCCTGTATGCCGATGGCGATGAAGTTAAGCACCAGAGGAGCCAAAGACAACGGCACAATCAGTGCAAGAGAAGCACCAAGACGGGGGAACACATGCAGGTATCCCTGATACGTGCGGAGCAGGGAAGCCCACCATCCGAGGTTATAGGCATCCGCAAAAAAGACGTGGCCGTCCTCGGTCCAGAATTGTGCGTGGAGGATGGCGTCCGGACGGCGGGAGATAACCACGGCACACGCCAACAGGAAAATTACGCCGTGCTGCCAGGGGCGAAGCTCAATCAGCGGTTCTTGCCGTGCTGCCACCGGATTCATTCAGATCCTCACGAACCTTGCTTAACCTGGGCATAATACTGCGGCGTCAATTTTCTTCCGGAGGCGTCGAATCTGGGGATGTGCCTGATGTGCCATTTATGCGCGACGAAGCTGGCTGTGGTGGCGAGCACGCCCAATCCGTATTGCACGCTGCGCTTGAAGTTGATGGAGGAGGCTTCCTTGAAGTATTTCGTAGGGCAGGAGATTTCTCCGATGTTGTAGCCGAACATGATTGCTTGCGCGATCATCTGGTTGTCGAAGACAAAATCGTCGGAGTTCTCAAGCAGGGGAAGGGTTTCCAGCAATTCCCGTGAGAAGGCGCGGAAGCCGGTGTGATACTCCGACAGCTTGACGCCCAGCCAGAGGTTCTGGAAGGCGGTGAGGAAGCGGTTGGAGATGAATTTATAGAGCGGCATTCCGCCTTTGAGCGCGCCAGTTCCCAGAATCCGCGAAGCGAGAACCATGTCGTAAACGCCGCTGGCGATCATGCCGGCCATGGCGGGAACCAGGGACGGCGTGTACTGGTAATCGGGATGGACCATGACGACGATGTCTGCGCCGGCGGCCAGGGCCTCGCGGTAGCAGGTTTGCTGATTGCGGCCATAGCCGTAATTGGCGTCGTGAACAAAGGTCCTGACACCGAGTTTTCTGGACAGAGCCGCGGTCTGGTCCTTGCTGGAATCGTCTACAAGGATTTTGATATCGACAACGTCGGACAATTCCCGCACTGTCATTTCGAGCGTTTTTTCAGCGTTATACGCGGGCATCACGACCGCAATGCGCTTTCCGTTAATCATTTCTTCAACTCCTGAAACTTGTTTCTCTCTTATTATGGCTGCTGGCGACCGGCCGTTGTCTCAGTGCCTGGCGGCAGCAGGCAGCGCAGGCACGGGGTAGGGAGTCAGGGTTGCCGGCTCGGTATCCATCTGCACCAGCCAGGCCTTACGGTCCCGGTAGTAGTTTATTAACTCCCGATTGTTGGCGGCATCCATCTCCTGCGCCCATATGACTTTGGCTGCGGGGATGTCCGCCTGATTGTAGACCCATTGGTCCAGGACATTCCTCTTGGGTGAAGAACGCACAACCACCAACTGCTTGCCGGGAAGATGTTCCAGTTCGTCCTGGATGTGAGCGCGATCGGTTCCGTAGCGCTCGGGACCATACCATAAGCTCGACCAATTGTTCGGCGGCCATTCGGGAATGGTGAAGTGCAGCGGCGCGGCAAAGACGCGCAACCCGGCCAGCACAAAGCAGAGCAGCACACAGAGCCGCACCAGCGCCGCTCCGGCGGGCCGGCCTTCAGGCTTCCAGACGCGGAGATGGCGCATACACTGCAGCCCAATGGCATAGAAGGCCGCGGTAAAGGGCGCCAGGTAGTGGGGAATCATGTAAATCATGATCAACATGCCGGCCATCAGCACCAGTACGCACAGCACCAGGAAGCGGGTGCGGCGATCGAGAAGCACGCGGTGCAGCATGATGAGCGGAGGAAGCAAGGCGAAGCCGGTAAAAAACACGGTAGCCGTCCACACTTTTACGAGAGTGAAAGGAATAAAGAGAGCACGGGAACGGACTTTGGTGTAGATCTTCAGCTCGCTCTCGTAGTAAAACCTGCGCATTTCCGGGTGCCGGTAGTGCGGCTCCGGCCGCGGGGATTGCCATATAAAATAGGGCGCCATGGCGTAGGCGGCGCGATTGACGGTGTAGGGCAAGGTCAGCGGGCTGCCGAAAGCGCGGTAATCGTAATAGCCCAGCCAGGCCAGGGCGGCAATCAGCAGTGCCAGGGGAACGGCGGCGCGGCGCAACAGCACGGCAGACGCCGGGCGCTTTCTCCCGAAGCAGACCCAGCGGCCCAGGACAAACGCCACAGGAAGACAAAGAAGCAGCCCTTCATAAGGGCGGGTGAGAGCCAGCAGTACGATGCCGACGGCCATCAGCAGGCCGTAGCGAAAACGCGCAGTCTTCATGAGGCGCGGCAGCGCGCCCAGCACCAGGGCTCCGCCGAGAGCCAGGATGAGGCCGCCGCCGGTGTAGGTGTTGACCCAATAACTGAAGAGTCCCAGGCGCAGCATGGCCAGAATGCCGCCCAGCAGCGCCCAGCCGGGTGGCAGCCAGGCCTGGAGCATCCAGCAGATGCCGGCAGCCATGAGAGCGCTGGAGATCAGTACGGCATACCAGGGCTGCCCGAGGAGCACTTTACCGGCCGCCAGCAGCAGGCCCTGCGCGGGAAAGTACATGGACATGTAGGTGGGCTGCATGGTGATGTGGATGCTTTCGAAATGGGTCCACAGGGCAGGTGTGGGATTAGTCAGCCGGCCGTGCGCAAAGGTGTCTGAGGCCAGCAGATTGCTGAAATCGTCCGGGACAAAGGGAAGAGGAATGGGGCAGAGCGGAAGCATGGCCAGGCGCAGCAGCAGCGTGGCCAGGCCTACAGCGGCAACCGCTAATCCTCGCCTGCGGGCCAGACGCGCGAAAGCGCGCTCAAGGCATGAGAACCAGGAGGAGCCAAGACGGGGCCAGGCAAATGCCGCGGCGAATGCAATCATCGTGCCGCTGCCTTCGATCATCAGGAGCGGCGAAATATCGTTTTGCGCAGCAGCAGAAAGGAGCATATAAGTACTATGCCGTACTGTAACTCAAGGTGTCAGTGGAGATTGCAGGGAATTGAAAGCTGCGCCTCAGGCTGGTCAAGGGCG
>JARLGF010000074.1 GCA_031296165.1 Occallatibacter sp.
AATCCAATTTTGTGATGCCGAAAACTGCCATTTCGGGGGCAGTGTGTGGGCAAATTAACACCAGATGGAGTCGAAAACCGACGGACCCGGAGTTTTTCCGCACTTCGGCTGTCAAGAGAAATCCAAATGCGATTGCCCTGTCCCCGTTATTTGACTCGCTATATCTGTCTTTAAAACAGGAACTTCAAGGCCAATTGAAGCTGCCGCGATGTGGTTGCGGTAGCGGTCAGAACGCCGGCCGTGGGTGAAAGCGCGGCGGCCGTGGACGGGCTGGACGGCGTGGGACCGGTGCTGAAGACGACAGCATTCGGCGTGGTGAAGTTGGTGTGGTTGAGGATATTGAAGAACTCTACGCGGAACTGCGCGTGCAGGCCTTCATGAATGGCTGCGTTCTTGACCAGCGAGAGATCCACATCGGTCAGGCCGGGTCCGGTAAGCGTGTCGCGGCCAGCGTTGCCAAACGTGCCTTGATAGGGCGTCACAAATGCATTTGGATTGAACCACTCGGAGGCGGTCTTGGGGTAGAGCGTTCCATGAAAGTTGGGATTCAACTGCGGCCGCGCCGGGTTGCGGCTGTCTCCGTTGCCGGTTGGGTTGTAACCAAGTTGCGGAGAAAAGGGAAAGCCGCTCTGCAGCGTTGCTATGCCGCTCAGGCTCCAGTCGCCGGCAAACTTCTGAGCAACCGGAGATGCGCCGCCAAGCACTGCGTGTCCTTGCCCAATGGGGAGTTCCCAGGTGCCATTGATGGCTGCCGCATGGCTTACGTTGGTGGCGGCCCGCCCGTAATCCAGCTTGGGATTACCAGAAAAAGAAACGAATGCCGGCGTGTTGGCAGAGACGCTGGTGTTCCACGCCGAACCGTCATCCAGATTCTTTGACCATGTGTACACGCCGCGCAGTTGCAGCCCATGCGCGTACTGGCGGCGCACATCCACCTCAAGCCCGTTGTAGCTGCTGATACCCTGTGAAACCCATGAGGTGGAGTTGGCAAGGTTCGGGTTGGCAAGCGTGGTGGTCGGATAAATAATGGTTCCCGCAGGAAGATTGCCAGCGGCGCATCCGGACGCGGCGGGGCAAACCGCATACGCTGGCGTGTTCTGGTCCTCCGACAGAATCTGGTGGTATCCGTGCGAACCCACGTAGCCCACGGTGAGCGTGGTGCTCGGCGCAATCTCCTGCTCAATCTTCACGGTCCATGCCAGCACTGTAGGCGTCCGGATATCGCGCTGCACGTTGCTGGGAGAAACCAGGCCGCCGGTTGCCACGGGCGTTGAAAGCGACGCTAGCTTGCTCACCGTTGTTTTGCTGTATGAGAGCGTGGTGTTGTACGGCGCGGTCTGATCGAGCCGGTAATCAAGCGTATCCAGCAGCGCGCGATGCACGCCAAAGCTGCCCTTGATGGCCGTCTTGCCATCGCCAAAAACATCCCAGGCCAGGCCGACGCGCGGCTCGGGAAGAAACTTTGCGCGGTTATCGGAGAGGGCCGAGTTGCCCACGGTTGGCGTGCTATTGATCACGCCGTTGGTGAAGCCGTAGTTGGAGGCGCGGCCCTGCGCTTCGTTCCAACCATTCGTGGACTCAACGCGAAGACCGGCGCGTACTTCCAGCCGCGGCGTCGCCTTCCACGCGTCCTCAATAAAGCCGGCGCTCAACAGCGAGCGCCAGGCGAGTTCCGTCGGAGCGGAAACGATGGTGTACTTGGAAACGGTGCCCGCCTCGAAGGCGGCAAGCGTGGAGAACGAAGCCTGTCCATACTGGTCCTGCGCCAGGAAATCGTTCGACTGCAAACGCTGCAGCCAGACGCCCGCTTCAATCTGATGTTGTCCGTGCGTCCAGTAGATGTGGTCGTCCACCGTATACAGATTGCGCGCCGTTGCGTTGTTGCTGCCGACGTTTGCGCCGGCAAGAGTAATCTGCGAGGCGCCGTTCGACGCTGTGCTTCCGGCAATGACGATGGAGCCCACGGGACCGTTCGCTACCCAGCCGGGAACCGCGCCGGCCACGATGCCGTTGAAATAAAAATCGGCGCGCGAGTAACCGAAGCGCAGTGTATTCAGTAGGCTGGGCGAGAAGACATGCTGCTCCTGCGCGCTGGCCACCTGTTCGCGTAGCCGCTCGTAAATGGACGAGTAGGGATTCGCCGAGGGCGTGGTCGCGTCGCTGTCGTCCACCGTGTAGACGCCGAAGAGCAGATCGTTCTGGGTCAGGTTGGAGTCAATGCGCGCGGTTCCAAAATCCTCGCGCACGTGCTGCGGCGGATTGGAAAAGGCCTCGGCAATACCGCTGCCCAGTTCCTTGGTTCCTACCGGCCAAAGCGCCAGCAACGGCTGAACGCTGGCCACCGTGGCGGCGCGCGCAGCCGCGTCAGGAACAAAGGTGACGTCGCTCAGACCAAGATGCTGACGATAGCCTTCGTAGTTTCCAAACACGAAGAGTTTATCGTGGCGAATGGGGCCGCCCGCCGCGGCGCCGAAATCGTTGCGCTGGAAAGGCGCAATCCGCGCCTGATCGAAGTAATTACGCGCATCGAGCGCGCTGTTGCGGAAGAACTCATACACTGAGCCGTGAAACTTGTTGCTGCCGGAAGCGGTAATAATGGAAACCTGCGCTCCGGTGCGCTTGCCGTAGTTTGCGCCGTACGTGTCGCTCACCACGTTGAACTCGCGCACCGCCTCCACGCCGAGCAACTGGCCGCTGGTGCCGCCGGGCGTCACGTTGATCAGCGATGCGCCGGTGTACTCAACGCCGTTCAGCAGAAACAGATTGTCCTGCGGCCGGCGTCCGGAGACAGAAAACATATTGCCAACCGAGGAGTTCGACGTCCCCACGCCGCCGGAGCGCTGCGTTGTGTAACTGATCGATGCCGGGTTGAGCTGCAATAGCTGGTCGAAGCTGCGTCCGTTGAGCGGCAGCTCCTTGACCTGGCGCTCATTCACCAGCCCCTGCGATTGCAGAGTAGAAGTGTCCACACTTGCCGGTGTGTCGGCCACTGTCACCTCCTGCTCCACCGTGCCGACCGTGAGCGTGAGATGCAGGTGAATGCTCTGGCCCACGGTGAGCGTGATGCCGGTGCGCTTGAGCGGGGCAAAGCTGTCGTGCGTGACGGAAATGTTGTAAACGCCCACCGGAATTGAGGGCGCGGAAAATGTGCCGTCTGCCGAGGTGGTCAGGTTGCGCTCGGTGCCGGTCTCTTCATTGCGGATGAGCACATGCGCGTGACCGACGGTGGCGTTGCTGGGGTCCACCACATCGCCGGAAATAGTTCCGCCCACCAACTGCGCATGAAGCCATGGCGCTGTGGCGAGCAATGTGATGAAGAGAATTACAAGACGAGATCTGGCTGAGAAGTACATGAGATGCATGAGAGGCCTCCTGAAACGACGATTGCGATGCGTGTCTGAGAAATGGGGAAGAGAGAGGGGGTGGATCAGCGGCAACAGCGGACCGCCGCGCCGGGCTTGCAGAGACAAGCGCGCAGATGAGGCTTATGCGTATGCAATACGAGGCTCAAATCCTGATGCCCTCAATAGGGTTGTGGTGGGGAGTGTTTCCGCCGACCGGCCGTCAATAAATCGCTGCGAAACTTAGCGCAGACAACAACAGGCCGCGTACGCCGGGGAGGCGCAACAACAGACCCGTGTTTGTTTGGCTGCAACGATCACAACTTGAAAATACCATAAATTTCACAGACAAACAAAACTGCGGCGTGCCTGCGAGAGGTAAGCCGGGCGCAACCACAACTGAGCAACGGCCTCATCGAATCGGAAACCTGCGTGATATTCAGCAAGCGCCGCCGTTAGACTGAAGCTCCGCCGCGAATCTGTTCAAGCTTGTCCATCAGAGCCTTCACCACGTCAGGATGCTGCGCAGCAACATTCGTCGTCTCGCCTGGATCGGCCAGCAGATCGTACAGTTCGCAATTTGCTTCGTCCCGATGGGCTGGAGAGCCGGTCTTATCGGCGCCAGGCTTGTTCAGGTCAAGCAACTTCCAGCGCCCGCGGCGAATGGCCGTGCGCTGAAATACGTCGGCCTCGATGAGAACTTCGCGGCCGTTTTCAGACAGTCCCGTGAGAGCCGGCAACATATTCTGGCTATCGAACAATGAGCCTCGCGGCACGGCGACCCCGGCCAATGCAGCAAGCGACGACAGCAAATCGGTCTGGCTGATCAGCGCGCTGGAAACACCGGCCGGTATCCGGTTGCGCCAATAGGCAATGAACGGAATCCGCGTCCCGCCTTCGTAGAGGTCATATTTGCCGCCGCGCAATGAGCCGGAGGGCGTATGCCCGTGCAGCGCTTCCACGGAGCCATCCGCATAGCCGTCGTCGACCACAGGCCCGTTGTCGCTGGTAAACAGAATGAGCGTGTTGTCCAGAATCTTGTGCCGCTCCAGCGTTTCCAGAACCTGGCCCACGGTCCAGTCGAGCTGCTCAATCACATCGCAGCGCACCCCGCACTGGCTCCTGGCCGCGAACTGCTCGTTAGGCATGCGCGGCACATGGATATCGCTCGTGGCCAGGTACAAAAAGAAAGGATGTTCGTGGTTTTCATCGATAAAAGCAGTCGCTTTCCCTGCCAGCGTGGCGGCCATCTTTTCATCCACCCAGCGCGCCTTTTTTCCGCCGGTCATAAAGCCGATGCGGCTCACGCCGTCCACGATGGTTCCATCGTGACCATGGCTCAACTTCATCTTCAGCAGATAGGGCGCGTCCTGCCCGGTCGGATCGTCGCCGACCAGCTTCTTGTAGTCCACGCAGATCGGGTCGTGAGGATCGAGGCCGACAACACGCTGATTCTCGATATAAACGCAGGGGACGCGATCGGCCGTCGCCGGAAGAATGAAGGAATAGTCGAAGCCGACCTCGCGCGGTCCGGGGGCAATCTCCTTGTTCCAATCGATCTCTCCGCGGCCCAGGCCCAGGTGCCACTTGCCCACGCATCCGGTCTTGTAGCCGGCCTGCTTCAGCAGCGAGGGCAGCGTGGTTTGACGATCGGCAAAGAGCAGCGCCGCGTCACCGGGAAGAATCTGCGCGTCCTGCCTGCGCCACGCATACATGCCGGAAAGAATCGCGTAGCGCGAGGGCGTGCAGACCGATGCGTCGGAATGCGCGTCTGTGAATCTCCGCCCGCATTGCGCCAGTCCGTCGATGTGCGGCGTGTGCGGCAGCTTCGCTCCGTAGCAGCCAATGTCGCCGTAGCCCACATCGTCCGACAGGATCAGCACAATGTTCGGCTTCTGCCCCGAGCCCGCCTCGGCAAAAGCGCGCGTCACCGCCTGATTGTGCAGAAAAGCAGCGGCAAACGCCGCGGCGGTTCCCTTGAGAAACGACCTGCGCGGAAAAGACTTCACTTGTCCAGCCTCCAAAACTTTTCAGTACACAAAAGGCGCAACGTCCTGTCGCTGTCATTTTAGACTGATCGATTGATCTACCATCAGAGAAGCCCATGCCCGCCAAACCCAAACTCGGACAGAACTTTCTCAACGATACTGA
>JARLGF010000075.1 GCA_031296165.1 Occallatibacter sp.
AAGTTGGCACGGTTGGGCGGCTACCTGGCGCGAAACGGAGATCCTCCTCCTGGCAACGAAACCATCTGGAGAGGTTTAACTCGCCTTATCGACATTCAACTGGGTGTCATCATCGGTGCTGGATTTGTGGGTAATTGAAAGGGCTCTGGCGGGGGGCCTCCCATGTTTAGCTAGTTTATCTCCTCCTCTAATCCGAATTTCTTGCCAGCTCACGATCTAAGATGTCCCTATTTCAAGAGGATAGATAAGTCGTGCGCATCGCGAGGAGTCGCTACGGCGGTTTCCGGCGACGATTGTGCGAGTTCCGGCGTGATGGTGATTAGAAGTTCGGAGTCGGTGCGGCTTGCATCGCGATTGGAGGAAAGTCCGCTGGTGTCACCCACGGACTGCCGTCCAACGTGTCCGGTAAGCAAAACCGTCGCATGCAACGGCACTATCATGGCATCGGAGAATTGGCGATGGTCTAGAACTGGCACCTCATCCACGGTGTTTCCTGCCAACGACTGGTTCTTCCAATCCAGACTCAAGTAGAGATTTCCATTGCCCATAAGGTGTGGTTCCAACTGCAGAGTCAATCCGAGATCTTCATATTGAACGCTCGGAGTGGTAGAAGCCTTCCAACTAGAGGAACTGCTGGAGTAGCTATAATTGACAATGGTGGCAACCTTGACGGGATAACGCTGGCCAATACGCAGAGTGGCGCTCTGATGATCGGCAATGCGTAGCGTGTTTTCCGCAATGCGATGAAGGCGCGAATTACTGAGACTTACGTTGATGCCGGGAGAGTCGAACGACATGCCCATATATGTCTCGCCGCCGCCAAAGGTGACAAAGCCATTGCTCAGATCGCTGGTGGTATATCCGGCAGCAATCAGCAGAAGGGCGATCTCGAGAGTGTCGGAGGAAGAAACGGTTCCGGCGGCGATCAATTCATTAACGATTGACTGGTTTTTACTGATCAACGTCTGTGCTTCGCTCAATAGGCTAAAGCTCTGGGTCGTGGATGGCGGTTGCGCGCCTAGATTCGCTTCATGGGATTGATCAATCGTATAGACACATATCTTAAACAGAAGATCAGGCACAGGCTTTTTTAAAAGATCGATCAATTGGCCCGCCAGATGAAGGGTTTCCTGATCGGCACGGAGAGTCATGCCAGTGGTGCTGTCCGTGGCCCAGTTCAACTCCAAAATCCGGCTGAGAAGTTCGTGCAGAGTTGCGCGATCCTCTGTATTCAAGCCAGTCAGAGAGTAGTTAGCGGTAGAACGATATTTCGCCCGATTCGCTGAGTTATCGGCTACAACCAGTATCTGTCCGGCGCCCACTGGGATAAAGAACATGTGCGTCATCAAACTAAGCGACTGCTGTACGGCGGCTTGGTTCGCATCGTCAATGTCAATGCGGATCGACAGTGTAACCGGAGGATCGACAAAGTTTAGGTGGAGATGGAATGGCTCCATGCTCGCACGCATCACATACGCGGTCTCACCGCGCAGATGGAGACTGATCCGTGTTGCAACAGAGGGCGCGTCGTGCGCATGCGACGCGGCATTTGCCTGTTGTGCGTGCAGCGTTACGGTGCAACCCAGCAGCACAGTCATAACAGCAACCATCGCACAGCGAGATGCACACAATATGTCTATGTCCATATTGAATAGACGTGCATTTTGCACACTTCGCTTACGCGCGTTCCACACGCGGCAACTATATTAAGTTTTGTTACGAATGAGAGGAACTAGAGCATTCGCTCATCAGGTTACGTCTGTTGGGTTAATTGCGTCGTGAACATAGACGCAATGAACAAATCTGTGCGTGTGACTTTTGGGCAAAGGATTGAATCATGCATTTTCGGCTGTTGCGGAAATTGACGGGACTCGCGCTTGTGCTGCTGGTCGCGGGAACAGCTTCCCTGTTTGCGATGTCGCCCAAGCGTATGTATCAACAGGGAGAGAAGGCAGAGGCAAGCGGAGATCTGGATGGTGCTTTCACTGCATATGCCGCAGCGTCGCGTGCACAGCCAAACGAAATTCAATACCAGCAGGCGATGGTAAGGTTGCGCTTCATCGCGGCGGAGGCGCACGTGCATGTTGGCGAGCATCAGTTGGAGAGCGGCCATACGACTGATGCGCTGCGTGAGTTTCTTCATGCACTAGATATAGATCCGGGCAGTGCCGTTGCCCGACAGGATTTGCAGAAGGCGCAAGACCTCGTCAAAGATAAGGATGCCCAGACAAAGGTGCCGCTGACTGTGGCAAAAGGCAAAGAAAGACCCGCCGCGCCACCACAGCTGGAGTTGAAACCCCAAGAACAATTGACGATGCAGATGGTTGAGCAGAGCACGGCTCTGTATCAGGCGATAGGTAAGGTGGCCGGCATCAATGTGATGATCGATCCGGACTATCACCCGACGCGCGTTGCTCTGGATGTGAAGGGTGTCACCGTGCTTGAAGCGCTCCACATCCTTGACGAGCTTTCTAACAGCTTCTGGAAGCCAGTAACTCGAAATACGATCTTTGTGGCTGCAAACACGCCCTTGAAGCGAAGGAGCCTACAGGTTGAGGCGATGCAGATTTTCTATTTGTCAAATGTTGCGCAGCAGTCGGATTTGAATGACGTACAGACAGCGCTGCGCAACATTCTTACCGGGGCCAAGATATATGCGGTTCCCAGCCAGAACGCGATTGTGCTGAAGGGAACAGCTGACGAAATTCTGCTGGCCAAGACCATGATTCGCGCGCTCGACCGGACTCGCCCCGAGGTGCTGGTCGATGTCTATGTGCTTCAGGTGAAACGCGACAAGGAACGCAAGTTGGGAATTTCACCGCCGACATCACTCTCCGTCAGTTCCAGTTCCAGCAGCACACTAAATGACATCAGCAAAACCTCGTCCTACTCGTATTCGATGGGCAATGCGGCGGCTGATCTTTTGCTGTCTGACTCAACGACGCGCACGTTGCAGAATCCGCGGATTCGTGCGCTGGATGGACAGAAGGCCACGCTCAAGATCGGCCAGCGCATTCCCACCGCCACTGGAACGTATACGTCAGGAACAACGTCAGGAAGCACAACCTCATTTCAGTACATCGATGTGGGCGTGAATGTGGAACTGACACCGACGATTCATGAAAATCGCGACGTAACCCTCAAACTCAGCCTAGAGATTTCAGCGAAGACCGGCACGGTCACAATCTCCAGTGTAGATGAACCAATAATCGCACAGCAGAAGGTCGATCAGGTGATCCGGCTGCGGGAGGGCGAAGTCAGCATTCTGGCTGGACTTGTCGATAAAGAGATGACCGGGACGGTAAGCGGGTGGCCTGGACTTGGCGAGATACCGGCGGCAAAATATTTGTTCAGCACGCAGGATCATGAAAAGATGGACAACGAGATTGTTTTCATGCTGGTGCCGCACATCGTGCGCGCGCTGGAAAGCGATCCGCTTGATGGGCAGTCCATCGGGACGGGATCGGGCGATGTGATCGAACTGCAGATGGGTGGAACACAAGCCCCAAAGTAGGCCTAGTACTACAGTTGTAGATAGCGATTCCGGAGGGAGCAGGAGGCTTCATCTGAAGGCCCCTGCTCCTTCCGGTTCTTCACTTTTCGGCTGGAGTGGCGGGGCTTGCTTATCCTGTTCTGGTTCAAAAAGACACCATAGAACGATTGTGCGCCAGGGCGGGGTAATTATCTGCAAACATCTGCGATGCGGCAGATACGCTGCGCGTTTTTGGTTCGTGGTCTCCCCGGTGCCCAACAGCGAGGCACAGGGGGCACCCGATCTTCAGTGACTGTGCTTGCTTCTCCCGGCAACCGGACCCCCGTCGATTTCGCCGGGTGGGATGTTTGCCTCACAGGCGATTCTATTTTGACCATGGTCATATGACCATGAACGAGTTAGTTCGCCAAGCCGTTAGGGGCACAAGGAGGCAATCCACATGCAAGCTATGACCGCCAGCGAGTTCAGGGACAAGTGGTTGTCCGTGTTCGGCCAAGTTGCTGCAACAGGAAAGCCTGTGCTCATTACCAAATGGGGCAAGCCTTTTCTTCAGCTTGAGCCGGCTTACGATCTGGCTCCGCCACAAGATACCGGTCCGGCCTTCGTACAGGTCCGTGTCGTGAGTCCGGACACGTCAAAGATTTCTTGATGGGATTCTCTTAGCGGAGTTTTTCGCGGACTTCAGGGCGGACCAGATAGAGGAAGAAGACCAGGTTGAGCAGGCCCTGGACGATGAAGGGAAACGCGTGCTGCGCGGAAAACTGCCAGGCGAAGAGGCAGGCGAGCAGGACCACGGCAGCCAGGGTCATGGCCCAGGCCCAGCGCAGCAGCAGAAGCAGGCCCAGGCCGGCAGCGATAAAGACAGGCGCAAACGCCAGAAACAGAGGCTGGAAATGCCCGCCCACCACGCCCAGAACGACCACTCCGGCAAGAATGAGCATGTAAAGGCCAATGGCGGCCAGGCCCGGCAGTTGCAGGAGCGCCTGGCGCTGCGGTGCAACGGCGGGCTTCCGGCTGCCGGGGCCGGTCTCTGGAGTTGCCGGGCCGGTTCTGGCCTGGTCGCTCATAAGGTGCGCAGATAAGCCAGCAGATCGCTGAGCTGGTCGTCAGACAGTTGCGTGGAGGGCATCATGCCGCGGCCGTGGAGAATGACGGCGGTAAGCCGCTCGTCGGTGGGCGGCGCGCCGGAGGGCATGGCCTTGATTTTGGTGAGCGCCTGCAAGCCCGGCCCGTTGAGAGGGTGCGTGGTGGTGGGGTAGTGGCAGCGGGCGCACTTGACCTGATAGACCTGCGCTCCGCGCGCCTCTTCTGCGGTCCACTGGGACGACGGCTTGGAAGGCGGCAGCGAGCGGCAGCCGGCCAGCGCCACGGCCAGGCTGGCCGCGGAGAGCAAAAGAACATAAGAAGCAGTGAAAGAATGGGCGCGCATTTGCCTCTGATGATACAGCCTTACTCCGCCGCCGCAATGGCTTCTGCAATGCGATCGACGGCCTGCGCCTCAGACAGGCTGCCGGGGCGGTGATCGTTGACGAGGATGGCGAAGGCCAGCGTTTTGCCGCTGGTGGCAGCGATGTAACCGGAGAGCGCATTGACTTCACGGAGCGTGCCGGTTTTGGCCCACATGCGGTTTTTGAGCGGCGAGTTTTTAAAGCGGTTGGCGAGGGTGCCGTCCACGCCGGCCACGGGCAGGGTGCCGCGCCAGGCCGAGCCCCAGGGCTGCCGCGAAGCCCAGGCCAGAAGCTGCGTAAAGGCGCGGGGAGCTACACGGTCCTGGGGGCTGAGGCCGGAGCCGTCGTAGAAGTAGAAGTCGTTGTCGCTGACGCCGGCATTGACGAGGAACTGACGCACGACGCGGGCGCCCTGGGCAAAACTGCCGTCGTCGGCGTGGACCTTGCCGAGCAGGCGCAGAAGCAACTCGGCGTGCAGGTTGAGGCTGGTCTTGTTGGTGACCGTAACGTCCTGAGCTACGGGCACGGAGATGTGCAAAGCCAGCAATCGGTAGCCCAGGAGCGGCGCCTGCACGGTGGACAGAGCGGAAGGAACGAGGTCGAGGGGCTGCGCGCGCTCGGCGGCAAAGTTGCCGGTTCCAGTGGGGTTGCGGTGCGCGGAGGCGGGGGTACCGGTGACGCCGATGCCGTGCCGGCGCAGCGCTTCTTTGAAAGCCGCAGCGGTGAACTCGGCTGGATCTTCAACGGCGAGGCCGGCATGAAGTCCACTGGCCGGAACCGTGCCCCAGGCACGCACCCTCATGGAGCCGGGACGGCGAGCAAGGCCGGGATGCGCGGGCTGGCCGGCGGGCGCGGGGGACGTGGAGTTTTCGAGAGAGTAGTAGTCGACCGGGGGCGTCCAGGCGGCGGTGGTGGCTTCAGGGGAGGTGGGATCGGGGGCGATGCTGAGGCCGATGGAGTTGTCGTTGAAGGTGAGCGCGGAGACAGGCGCGCCGTAGCTCCATTGCAGATCGTCCCAGCTCCAGGCCTGGCCATAGGGCTCATCGAGAAAGAAGCTGTCGTCGCCTACGATGTTGCCGCTGACGGTGCGGACGCCGGCCTGCTGGACTTGCCCGGCCAGCAACTCGAGAACGCTGAGGGCGGTGGGCGGCGGCGCTGGGGGATCGGCGGTGGTGTCGGCAGGGGCGGACCCGGGCGCCTGGTACGGGTAATGACGCGCGCTCAATGTGGGGTCGCCTACGCCGAGCAGGACCAGGTCGCCGTGGAGCACGCCCCGGGCATCGAGATTGCCGGTGGAGACGACGCCGGTGGTCCAGGTGAGCGTTTCAACGGGCAGGAGAGCATATGCCGCGGCGGTGGTGGCGAGCTTGACGGTGGAGGCAGGGGTGAACAACCGGCCGTCGTTCAGGCCGTAGAGCGGCTGGCCGTCCAGCGTGGTGACGCTGATGCCGAACTGCGCATGGCTCAGCGCCGGGTCGGCCAGGATGGTCTGGATGCGGTCGCCGAGCGGGACGCTGGCCGGAGCGGGATAGAGCGCGGTGCTGGCGCTGGGCTGGGATTGGTCCTGAGCTTGATTCTGGTTCTGGACCTGGACTTGGGCCTGGGCAGACAAGGCCGCGGGGAAAATCAGGACCGCTGCCAGGGCAAGCGCCAGAGATTGGCGGAAGCATTTCATGGAGGGAGTGTAGAGCATTTTCGGAATACTCATAGCCTTTTTAGAATCGTAGCAGGTGACTTTTTCTTAAGGAAAAAGCCACTTGAGTGCATGGCTTCGGTTTACACCAATTCCGAAATGCTCAGCAGCAGGCCTGATAAGCGGCGGCGTACCATCGAGAGGTAAGTTAGGAATTAAGGCTGAAGACATTGGCGATGAGGTGTGATTCGCTGCCGATTTTTGGTTGCAAAAGAGGAGCGGCAAATCAGGATGAGAACCGCTGCAAGAGAGACGACGAACTGGCAACTGCGGGGGCGCTCGCTGGAACTGGGCAGGCGCACGCTGGTGATGGGGATCGTGAATATTACGCCAGACTCGTTCAGCGACGGGGGGGCTTTTCTTGACCCGAAAGCCGCTGTGGCCCATGCGCTGCAGTTGCTGGACGAGGGCGCGGATTTGCTGGATCTGGGCGCGGAAAGCACGCGGCCGGGTTCGCGGGCGGGCGGAGTTGCCGGGTCTGCGCTTGCTCCAACGGTGAGCGCGGAGGAAGAGCAGGCGCGGCTTTTGCCCGTCGTGCTTGGGATTCTGAGGGCTCAGCCGCACGCAGTGCTTTCTGTGGACACGTACAAGGCGGCGACGGCGCGGGCGGCGCTGGAAGCTGGTGCGGCGATTGTGAACGATGTGAGCGGGTTTGCGTGGGATACGAAGATGGCAGCGGTGTGCGCGGAGTTTGGCTGCGGCGTGGTGCCGATGCACACGCGCGGGCGGCCGGGGGAGTGGCGCACGCAGCCCGCAATGGATTCCGATGCGATGATGGCTACCGTGCGCGCGGGACTTGAGACGAGCCTGGCAGAGGCGGACCGGGCGGGGATTGCGCGCGAGGCGATTGTTCTGGATCCAGGGTACGGGTTTGGCAAGCGCGGGGACGATAATTACGCGCTGCTGGCGCGGCAGGAGGAACTGCTGGCGCTGGGACGACCGCTGCTGGTTGGGGTGAGCCGCAAGTCGTTTCTGGGCCGGACGCTGGCTGCGACCGATGACGTCGCGGTTCCGGTTGCGGCGCGGGAGACGGCCAGCGTGGCGGCATTGACGGCGGCGATTTTGCATGGAGCTTCGCTGGTGCGGGTTCATGCCGTGCGGGCTGCGGTTGAGGCGGCGCGGGTTGCGGATGCGGTGCTGGCTGCGCGTTGAGCCGACTGGCGATCTTTTGCGCGAAGATCGCGAATCAATAATCTAGTTAGAATGGGCGGAGAGGATGGGGCCGGGCGGACGCGACGCGGACGGCTTCGACACAACCGATGAAGACGCAGTTTTCGTTTGGCAAGAACGGCATCGAGGTTTCAGTTCCGGATGGCTTTGTGTGCCAGGTGGTGAAGAGCCGCTCAGCGGCGGCGCTGACGGATGGACCGAGGTGGGCCCTGGGGGATGCGCTCGAGGCAGCACTGGACAACCCGATCGGCTGCGAATCGCTGGCTGCGTTGGCCGCGGGGAAGAAGACGGCGGCGATTTCAGTTTGCGATATTACGCGGCCGGCGCCGAATCGCGTAACGCTGCCGCCGCTGCTGGCCCGGCTGCACGAAGCGGGAATCCCGGCGGAAGGCATCACGATTCTGATTGCTACGGGACTGCACCGGGCGGCGACGACGGACGAGATCGAGACGATTTTGGGGCCGGCGATTGCGAGTACATATAAAGTGGTGAGCCACGATGCGCGCGCGCTGGCGGAGCACCGGACGCTGGGCAGGACGGTGCGCGGGACGCCGGTGTTTATCGACGAGCGGTTCATGGCGGCGGAGCTGCACATTACGCTGGGCTTCATTGAGCAGCACCTGATGCTGGGATTTTCAGGCGGGCGGAAGCTGATTGCTCCGGGCCTGGCGGCGCAGGAGACGATCAAGGCGATTCACTCGCCGAAGTTTATGCGCGAGCCGCTGGCGACGGAGGGATCGATCAGCGGCAATCCGCTGCACGCGGAGTTGCTGGAGATTGCGCGGATGGCGCGGCACGATTTCAGCCTGGATGTGACGCTGACGCAGAACCGGGAGATTTCCGGGGTGTTTGCGGGCGATCCGGTGAAGGCGCATGCGGCCGGAGTGAAGTTTGTGGAAACGAATTGCCTGGAAACACTCACGGAACCGGTGGATGCGGTGATCACGAGCGCGGCCGGGTACCCGCTGGACCTGACTTTTTACCAGACGATCAAAGGGGTGACGGCAGCGGCGCACGTTGTCAGGCCGGGAGGACGTATTCTGATTCTGTCAGAGTGCGCAGAGGGGGTTGGGTCGCCGGAGTTTGCGCGGAAGCTCGGCGGCTACCAGGGACACGCACAGTATCTGGAGGCGATCCGCGCGACGGCGGTGGAAGTGGACCAATGGCAGTTGGAAAAGCTGGCGCTGACCGGGCTGGAGCATGAGCTGTATTTTTATACGCCGGGCGTGAAGAGGGAGCAGCTTGGGAGCCTGGGGGCAAGGGCTTTTGACACCGTGGATGAGGCTGTGGCGGCTTTGCTGGATGGATTGCCGGATGGGGCGCGGGTGGCGCTGATTCCCGAGGGGCCTTATACGTTTGCGCGGGCGGAGTAGGAGGCACCCACCCTTCCGCGTGAAGCCGCGGAAGGATGGGCACCCATCTTCATATAACAATGACGGTTTGAGAGCTAGCTGCTGACGCCTACTTTGTAGCGGGGCCAGAGGGAGCGGGCTGCGCCGTGGTCAATGACGGGGTCGGCGTCGCACTCGACTTCGATCACGGTTGCGGGCTGGTCGGGCGCGATGAGCGGCAGGCCCACGAAACGCACGCTCTGGTCGTCCTGAGTAAATTTCACGCTCTGGCCGGTTTTGAGGAGGCGCGCGGAGAGGACTTTGGCTTTGAGGCCGCCCAGGGAGATGACCGCTTCAGGCTGGAAGAAGGTGAGCCACTCGGCTGCCGGGGTGTGGCCGGGCCAGAAGTGCTCGTGGACATAGAGGGTGTTGCCGCGGCGGGTGAAGTTGGCGTTGTCGTTGCCGGAGATGGAGCCGCGCTCGGTGTTATAGATGGCTTTGCCGTTGGTGTCGAGCCACTGGCCTACGGTTTCAAGGACGGACACGGTCTCCGGCGGGATGGATCCATCGGGCTCAGGGCCGATGTTGAGCAGATAATTGCCGCCGCCGAGAGCGCAGGTGGCGAGGTTGCTGACGATGGTTTTAGGAGTCTTCCAGGCGTCGTCGCCGCGATTGAAGCCCCAACTATTGTTGAGGGTCATGCAGGTTTCCCAGGCGCGGCCCGCCTCAGAGGCCGTGATGTGCTGTTCCGGCGTGGAGAAATCGCCATCGAGGCCGTTGCGGTTGTTGACGATGATTTCAGGCTGAAGGCTGAAGACCATCTCGTTCATGCGCTCTGACTCCCAACCCTCGGCGGTGAGGGGCCAATCTACGTCGTACCAGAGAACATCGATCTTGCCGTAGTTGGTGAGCAGCTCGCGGATGAGGCCGTGGGTGTACGCGACGAAACGCTTGCGGGCGGCCTCGTCGGTCTTGCAGAGGGCGCCGTCTGGATGGTGCCAGTCCATGAGGGAGTAATAAAAGCCGACGCGCAGGCCCTCGGCGCGGGCAGCATCGACAAACTCGCGAACCAGGTCGCGCCCTGGGCCCTGCTTCATCGCGTTGTAGTCGGTGAGCTTGGTGTCCCACAGGCAGAAGCCCTCGTGATGCTTGGTAGTCATCACCATATATTTTTGGCCGGCCTTTTTGGCAAGGCGAGCCCATTCGCGGGCGGCGTTGGGCTTGGGGTGGAAGTGCTTGGCGAGGAGTTCGTACTGGGGAATGGGAATGCCCTCAAACTCCTTTGCCCATTCATGCTGGCCAACGACGCTGTAGAGGCCCCAGTGGATGAACATGCCGAACCTGGCCTCGTGCCACCACTTCATGCGCTCGGCCCGCGTGGCCGCCTGCTTGGCGGCGGAGGGCGAAAGCGGCGCCTGCTGGCCGGTTGCCGGTGCGGCGGGCACTGCCAATGCTTTGGAACCTGCCGCAGTTGCGGCGATGGCGCCAGCCGCGCCCATTCCCTTCAAGAACGACCGCCTCGAACTCTCATTCCAATTCACGATTTCCCTCCCTCGCTTCCTTGAGAACACGCAGCAACAAAAGTGAACAAAATTGTGCGTATGGAAATATAACAGGGCGCGCATACAGCGTTCATTGGCGCGGTTTGCCGGTTGCAAAGCCTTGTTTCAGGAACGAAAGCGATTCTCGCTCTGGTGTGGATCTGGCGGGCTTCTGGTTATTGCCGGTCGGCGGCCAGGTAGACGACTACGCCGCTGAGCAGGGCCAGGGTGGCAAGAGCGGGAATCAGGACCAGAAGACTCATGCCGGAATCGGCTAGCGCAGAGGGCCACAGGGCTTCAAGATGAAGCGTGAAGGACTGGGGAAGCTGCTCGATCCAGGAGAGCCAACTGAGGCCATGTCGCACCTGATAGGCGAGAAATGTGACAACCAGGAGCAGGTTGACGGCCAGGGCGAAGATCTGCGCGCCGAGGATGGGTCTGCCAACGCGCTCGACCGCAGCCTGGCGGCGGCGGAGTTGAGCGCGCCACCAGAGGACGCCGGGAGAGACGAGAGGCACGGCGGCGGTTGAGTGGGCCCGCGCGCGCTGAAAGGCCTGCTGGACCAGAACGAGGTCGCCGCAGGAGCGGCAGGAAGTTACATGGGCGCGGAGTTCCGGCGCGCAGGCCGCGGGCCAACCGCCTTGCGCCAGCAGTTGGGCGACTTCTTTTTCAAACGGGCAAGAGCGGAGGATCATGCCTGCCTCCCGGGGAGCGAAGACTGCTCGCGGAGCAATTTGGCGATTTTGTGACGGGCTCGGAAGAGCAGCAGGCGAATGCTGGCGGAGGCCAGGCCGGTGATCTCGGCAATTTCGCGGTGCGAGTAGCCTTCGGCGTGCGCAAGCCAAAGAAGCTGGCGGTCGCGGGGACGAAGCTGCGCCAGGGCCGGGCCGAGGACGGCCTGCGAGTCAGACTGGGCGGAACTGGCGGTTGCAGCAAGGAATTCCTCGGGGATTTCTTCAATGGAGGCGGACTGCGGCCGACGCCAGTGGTCGCGCAGCAGGTTGGTGGCGATGCGGAAGAGGTAACGGCGACCGGCGACCTCTCCCTCGGCTTGCAGCGAGACGGGATGCGAGGCGCAGAGGAAGCGAACGAAGCTTTCCTGCATGAGGTCGTCGGCCAGCGCGGGATCGCCCGATGTGCGCGCCAGATAGGCCCACAGGGGACGTGCCGAACGCTGGTAGAAGCCGGCGAAGACGGCATTATCCATCGGGGGATCCATCGGCGCTTCCGCCGCATGGGGCGCAACGCCGGCAAAGACGTTCGGCAGGATCGATTCCCAGTTCATACGCTTCCTCGCCACGGTCCGGGGCCTTCCAACTCACTGCCTGTCCTGCGAGTTTGGAGGAGTGAGGAGCTGGTTGGCGGCAGCGGAATTGTCGGGGATGAGGCCGAGACGACCGGCCAGCAGCCAGGTAATTCCTGCGGAGATGATAAATCCCAGACCGGGCATGAGGACGATGGTTCCCAGCACCAGCATGGGGATATTCAGATTTGGATTGGCGTTGCGGAGGAAGAAAAGACCGACGCCAAGAAGGACCAGCACAATGCCGATCTGGAGGGGCATCAGGACACGGGCAACGGCATTGGGCATACGCTTATCCTGCTCAAAACCGATGGGAATGGGAGCGGCCTCAAGGAAGCGGCGGCCGGCCTCGGTTTCCATGTAGGCGGCCAACTCCTGGGTGGAGCCGAACTTGTCAATGAGCCGGGCATGGACCTCGCTTTGCAGCTTGAAGATGCGGCTCCAGCGGCGGTTCTCAATGAACTGGTTGATGAGCCAGAGCAAGGCGCCGAGGATGCAGATGAAAGCGCCGGCTGCTGAAATCGGCTCAATGATTCGTTCCGTATCCGTGCGGCCGGGACGCAACTGCGACATGTCGGGCCAGACCTTGCGCTCGAGGGCGTGGTCTCGCCTTCCGTCCGGCGATTCGACCTGGGTGAAGAGATAAAACTCGGGGTTGCGGGCGACCTCAGGGTGGCTGGCCAGGAACTGGGCGAGCTGCGGATTGTTGCGGCTGACGTAGTCCTGATTGGAGAGCAGGGATGGGTCGCTGGCCACAACAGAGGTGAGCGTGGGGCTCATGCGCAGCAGTTTGATGAGCTGCTCCTGGGTTGCCAGCAGGTCCTGATCGCTGACCGGGGCCATTGCCGCGGGCGTTTGTGCGGGCGCCGCGGGATGCGTTTGTGCGGGCGCCAAGGAGGCAAACAGGACGGCAGGCACTGCGAGGAAGCGGGCAATTAAGGACAGGCTGGGCCGGGCGATGAAGCGAGAATGATTTTGCATTGCGAAATCCCCTGACTGGAAGAAGGCTTTGAGCCCCTTCTGCCGATACTACGAACCGGGGAGGGTTTGGTTAACAATCTTCTTTGCAGGCGTCTGTGTGCCAGGGCAATCGCATTTGGATTTCTCTTGACAGCCGAAGTGCGGAAAAACTCCGGGTCCGTCGGTTTTCGACTCCATCTGGTGTTAATTTGCCCACACACTGCCCCCGAAATGGCAGTTTTCGGCATCACAAAATTGGATT
>JARLGF010000076.1 GCA_031296165.1 Occallatibacter sp.
AATCCAATTTTAGAGAATTTTCGTAATACACTTCTACTTTTTAGGATCGTGGCTGGTGCATTTTACTTAAGTAAAAACCCACCTGCCACGATCATGGTAAGGATATATCTGTTGGAGAACCGCTCTACCGGGGCGGGTAGCCTACGGATTGGGCGTAAAGAGGCTTGCGGCCTTCGGGCAGCTTGAGGGCCGCGGCTACATCTGCTCCGTGGAAGGTGTAAAACCACGCGTTCAGCCCCTCGGAGGCGGCAAAGAGATAGACATTCTGGGCGATGAAGCCGGTATCGACCTGAGCAAATTCGTCTTTGGCCGCGGCTACATAAATAAGGGTTACGGCGGCGTGGGCTGCGGCCGGTTGGCAGACTTTGGCGCGCACGTCGCCAACGACGGTGGGGCGCAGCAGATTCTGCTCGGCGTCATAGACGTAGACGCCGCCGGCGAGAACCACGTCGAGTTCGACATCCTGGCTGTTCATGGCCGAGGGCGCGGTGCGGCCCAGTCCCGGCTTGACGGCGCGCGGACGGTTCACGCCAAAGGCCGCCCACAAAAGGTTGGAGAGGGTTTGCAGCGGGAGCGGCTTGTCCGCAAAAGCGCGGGTAGTTTGGCGGTGGGCTAGCGCTTGCATCAGGGGTATGCCGGCGGTGGTTTGCGGTGCGGGCAAGGAGATGGGCGCCGGTTGGCCGAGGGCGGGTGCGGCGCAGCACAGCAGGGCCGCGAGTGAGAGAAGTGCGACCGGGAAACGGGCTTGGATGTGCATGGCTCCTCCTGAAGAAGAGTGCGGCTGGCACGCCTGCCTCCGGGGGGGTGCGGAATAGGGGGAAGGAAAGTTGCAACGGCGGGGACAGTGCGCCGGGGCCGCTCTGGAACCGTGTGAGCCGCAGCCGGCGCCTGGTTTACTCGGAGAGAAAGGCCAGCGACTGGAGCTGGGTAATCTCAAAGGGTTTGCGGCAGCGGATATTGGCGCAGGACAGTTTATCGTCGCGTCTTACCATGTAAGACTGCGCTTTGGCGAAGCGGGCGCGATCGCGCTCATCGGCTCCGCGGGGCAACTGGGCGCGCTTGCGGCGAACCACCCAGGTGACCTTGTATTCCCCGGCCTGGCCGCATTTGGGACAAGTGAGGGTGTGCGTGCGCAGCTCCGTGGTTTCATTGAAAAATTCGCGTTCTTCCATGGTGATCCGGCTCCCTGCTCGGCAAAGGGTTCAGCCCGGCGCAGAAACCAGGGGCCGGAGTAGGCCGGGCACTTCCACTCCGGCAGAATTTATTCCATACTCATCCTTGCCATGACGAAACGCAAGCCAGGAAAGTTTTCAGTGACCAAGGCAGTGAAGGCAAATGCCCGCGAGCGCGTGGGCCAACCCAAGCCGGCGCGGGTGGTGGAAACGGAGCCGCGGACCGGGCGCGACGCCAAGCACAAACCGAAGATGGAAGAGATGATCCGGCAGGAGGAGTAGCGATGGCGAAGGCTGTTGGCGTAGGCGGCGTATTTTTGAAGGCGCGCAACCCGGGGGCTCTGGCCGCTTGGTATGCGGCACAACTGGGCATCGCGGTGGAAGGTGGGGGATCGCTGGTGTTCGATGGGCCGGAGGCGGCAGGACAGACGGTTTTTTCCCACTTTCCGCTGGACACCGGCTACTTTGGCGACGGACCGCAGCAGGTGATGATGAATTTTCGCGTGGACGACCTGGACGGGTTGCTGGTGCAGTTGGCTGCCGCGGGCGTGCGCATCGATCCGAAACGCGAGGACTACGCCTACGGGAGGTTTGCGTGGATCTGGGATCCGGAGGGCAACCGCGTGGAGCTGTGGCAGGCGCCGGCGCGCGAGTGAGCGATTTTGTAGTGTTTCCGGGGGAATTTTTCGTGTAAGACATTTGTCTTACGCGATTTTTAGGGAAATTGGGCGTGTAAGACAGGTTTAGGGGCGGTTTGCTGCGGGGCCGGTGTTCTGCGGCGGCTGTAAGACGGGCACATTTTTGATTTGTACGAACAAAATAGCTTCGTCTTACGCTGTCTTACAGGCGTAAGACAAACGTGAGACAGGCATCCGGCTGGCGTTGGACAAAGGTCTTGCGGCTGTCCTGCGCCGCCCTGTGTGGGACACGGAGACGGCCCGCTGTCTGACGGGGATTCCCGCGGGGAGATGGTTCTGTCTTACGGATGGTGAACGCTGTACGGGCCAGGCAGCGACGGAGCGGCGGGTTGCACGGGTTCGGGGGCCGCGGCGGGCGACGGCTTGTCCTTTGCCGAGGTTCGAGTGGAGTAAATGCGGAACTGCACCACCAGGTCCAGCATTACAGGCACCGGCTTGCCGTCCTTGACGGCCGGCTCAAAGCTGGCCTTGCGGATGGCTGCGACGGCATTCTCATCCAGCCCGAACCCTATGGGGCGGCCGACGGCGACCTCGCCCGGTTTGCCGTCGGCGCCAATCACCGTGTGATAAAGAGCCATGCCGGCCACGGCGTTGGCCTGCGCATATTCGTTGGACTCGGGCACGAAGTTGGTCAGCAGCCGGGCTTTCCTGTCCACGGCATTCTGGCGGAGCACGGCGGGGTCTTTGGGCCGGTAATCGGTCTTGGCTTCAGCCGCCTGGTAGTAGAGCTTCCAGAAGTCGGGCATGGCGGCGATCAGCCGGTCGTCGAGGCCGGGGGCAAAGATGCGGTCCAGGGCGCCATTGAGCATCTGGTTGGCGTGCGCCGCGGAGAGAGTGGTGGTGACGCTCCTGGGATCGGCCGGCCGCTCGGCTTCAGGAGCTTTTGCCATCTCTGCCCGGGCCTCGGTCACGGCTGCGTCGGTTTCGCTGGCTTCAGACGGCGGTGCGGCGGGAGCGGCAGTGTTGGTGGGAGCGGCTGCGGCGGGTTTTCCCATGCCGAGTTTGAGCCACCCGAACTTGTTTGATTTTGGCGTCACCACCAGTTCGCGGTCGATGGTGATCTTGAGGATCTTCGTTTTGGGCGTGATGCGCACCCGGTCCACGGCCTTGGTGGAGTCTTCATAGGGCAAGGCTCCCAGGAAGTGCAGTCCATAGCGCGCCCCTTCCAGCACAACCTTGTGTTTGCTGAGGCGGACACGATCGATCTGGACGGCGCACAGGGTGTAAGAGCCCCGCGGGGCGTTATCGACCGGTTGGCCGTCTTCGGCAAAGCGCAGGTTATCTCCCAGGTAGCCGCCGCGCAGGTAGAGCGGCTTGCCCACCAGCATTTGCCGCAGTTGCTCTTCCGTGATGCCGCCTGCCGGTTCGGGAGCGGGAGCGGCGGCATTTGGCGCCGGCGTTGGCTCGGCCGCGGCAGGCTGGTTCTGCTGTGGAGCTGCGGCCGGCGGCTGCGGCACCTGCTGTGCCGGAGCGGACAGGCTCATGGCCAGAGCCAGTGCGCCCAGGAAAGCCAAGCCGTACCCGGCAGCAACCGCAGTTGTGGACATTACGCAGGACTTTACGCGGACAAACACTTTGTTGAGATGCATCGGGGCCTTTGCCGCCACTTTAACAGGATTTCGATGCGGGGGTGTGAAGATTCTTATTCTGGCCTGCCACCGGGGTTATTGGCCGTTTGAAGATGCTGCAATCGCCAAAAAATTCGCCGGAAGAGGCCGAGGATGCGTCGCGTATCGCGTTCAGAGGGGGCCATCCGGTTCAGGAGGAGGCGGAGGTCGTGGCGGTTGGCGTCGCGCATGGGGGCAGGGGAGTAGTTGGCCGCGAGCATGACCTGCTGAACCACGCCGGCAAGCAGTTCCAGGTTGCCGGAAGTGGCGGCGGGGGGAGCGGCATCGGCGGTGGCGGCTTGCTGGGCAAAGGCGCGCGCGGCCAGCTCATAGAGGCAGACGGCGACGGCCTGGCCCAGGTTCATGGAGGGCTGGCGGGTGTCGGTGGGAATCTCCACGAGCAGGTGGCAGTAAGACAGGTCCTCGCGCGTGAGCCCATGCTTCTCCGGACCGAAGACGAGGGCGATGCTGCCGCCGCGGGCCAGTTCCTGCCGGACCAGCGGCGCCAGGTCCGGCAGCGCAACCACGCGCTGCTCGGGCTTGCGATAGGTGAGAGTGCCGGTTCCTATGACCAGTGTGGATGTTGCCACAGCCTCGGCAAGAGTGGCGGATTCGGCTGCGCCCTGGAGCAGTTCCGGCGCGCCGACAGCCGAGCGGGCTTCGCGCCAGTGCGGCGCGAAAGGCGCGACCACGGCCAGGCGCGCAAAGCCGAAGTTGGCCATGGCGCGCGCCGCCGCTCCTATATTGAGGGGGTTGCGCGGAGAAACCAGCACCACGCGGAGGCGGTCACGCGGGTCGATTTGGGTTTCGGACTGCAAGAGATGATTGTAGCCACCTGCCACCTGCGGTGGGGTCAACTGCCTTCAGCGTGGCGGAGAGGAGGGAGCGGCTTGCTTCCTTGACGCAAAGAACGCAAGGATGAAGCAGCCTGCACTTGCCAGCTTGGGCCTAGTCTGTACCGCATATTGGTACTTATGCCTCCCCCCCCCTCCCCCCCCTATGTATTTCGTCAAGTTATCCAGTTTCAACGAGTTACGGTATGGGTACCGCCGTAAAAATTAGATTCTAAAGGGGTTATGCATCAAAAATTAGATAATAAAGGACTTATAGGAGGTTTTTGGGCGGTTTTGGAGGTTCATGTACCGTAATGCGAGATTTATACGTTTTTGCATCGGGTTGAAAACTCCTTTGATGGCGTTCCTTTGTGGCCCGGCGGTCCACTCATCGCGATAAAGCCGCGATGAATGGGGCACAGATTCGCCTTTTTGGGATGGACAGGTGGATGGATCGGTGAGTGGGCCAACTGCCTGGCTCAAAAAAGACACCATGGATCGATTGTGCGCCTGGAGAGGGTAATTATCTGCAAACTTCTGCGGTGGGGCAGGCACGCGGCCCGTTTTTGGTTCGTGCTCTCCCGGGTGCCCAAATGCGAGGCACCCGGGGCACCCCATCTTCAGTGGTTGTGCTTGCTTCTCCCGGTACCTAGGCCACCCGGCTCCAGAGGCAGTGAAACCTGCTCGCCAGTGCGTCATTTCGGATGGATTGGCACCTTTTGGCGCATTTTGCGCGCAAAAACATCGTGCCAGGCGGCTTTTTTCCCGCCCCAGCAGCGAAAACTTGTTCCTTCACCCCGTGAAGCAGAGTTCGCTTCATGGGCGGTGCTGTGGACACGATGCGCGTTTTTGGTTCGTGGTCTCCCCGGTGCCCAACAGCGAGGCACCGGGGGCATCCGCTGTGCTACTCAGTTCGCAGCGCCTGCATCGGGTCCAATCGCGAGGCCCGCCACGCCGGAACCATGCACGCCGCACCAGCCACCACAACCAGCACCGCACTTACCAGCAGAAATACAGCGGGGTCCAGCGGCCGCGTCTCATACAGCATCGACCGAACCAGCCTCACCGCGGCCACGCTACCTACAAGACCCAGGGCAAGCCCCGCGAAGGCCGGTTTCAATCCATCGGCCAGCACCTGTCCCAGCACCCTACCCCGTTGCGCTCCCAGCGCCATCCGTACGCCGATCTCCTGCGTGCGCTGGGCGACAAGATAGGAGAGCACTCCGAACAACCCCACGGCTGCCAGCAGCAGAGAGAGCGTGGCAAACGCTCCGAGCAGGCTTGCTTCAAAGCCGGAGTTGGCGGTGGATTTGCCGATGATCTGTTGCATCGTGAGGATATTCGAGACAGGAAGATCGGGATCGATGCCGGCAATAGTTTTCTGAATCGGGATCCCAAGCGCTACCGGGTCTGTCGCTGTCCGCACAACCAGAGCTGTATCCGTGGTTGTGCCGGGGATTCCGGACAGAATGGGGAACCACATCATGCTGAGGGCCGGCTCGTTGAGCCGATAACGCGTATCCCCCACCACGCCGACGATCTCGAAGTTCTTGGGTGTGGGGCTGATCCAGCTCACTGTGAGGTGCTTGCCGAGAGGATCTTCGTTGGGGAAGTATTCACGCGCCAGTTTCTGGTTGATGATGATGAAGTTGCTATTGCTCAACCGCTCACTGGATGTGAAGAAGCGGCCCGCGACAAGTGGAATCTGCATGGCCTGAAAATAGCCTGGATCCGCCGTGCGAAAAAGAGCGGAGTCACGCTTCTCCGGCGACTCTGACGGGTGCTCCAGGATAGAGAAGGTCGTGTCCCCGTAAAAACCATCGCCTGGAACCACGCTGGTGAGTCCCACAGCCGCCACGCCCGGCAAATGGCGAACGCGTTCCAGAATCTGCGTCTGGAACGAGACAATCTGCTCCGGCTTTGCATAGCTCTCTCCGCGCAGAAAGTACCTCATGGTCAGAACATTGCGCGTGGTGCAGCCAAGATCGACCGACGATAGCAAAAGAAGGCTCTTGAACAGCAGTCCAGCACCCACCAGCAGCACTACCGTAAGTGCCAGCTCGACCACCAAGAGTCCTTTACGCAACGATGCCTTTGCACCGGACGCACCCAGGGTTCTCGCCCTGTCCTGCATCGCCGCAACGACCTTTGCCCCGGTAAACAGCAACGCCGGCAGCACCCCGGACATAATTCCCGCAAGAAAGGTAATTCCAACAGCGAAGGCAAGTACCGTTGCATCGATATGAACTGCGTCGGCCCGCGGCAGATCGAGCCAATACATCGTCAGCCAGCGGACAGCCGCATAAGCCACAACGATGCCCAGCGCCCCACCCGAGAGGCAGATGAGCACGCTCTCGGTAATTTGCTGGGCGATGAGACGCATGCGGCTGCCCCCCAGCGCCGAGCGCATCGCCATCTCCTTGCGGCGGGCCACAGCGCGCGCAACCAGCAAATTCGACAGGTTCAGGCACGCGATGAGCAGAAGACAGAGCACGGCGACCATCAAAATGTAGAGAGGGGCTTTGGAGTCTCCTACCACATCGTCGACCAGCGGAAGCGAAACCACTGCCGGGCTCACTGGACCGCCCCCGTTGAAGCGCGCAAAAATCTCGTGTTGGATCGCGCTGACTTCCTGAGTGCCCTGGCTCAAGGAAACGCCGGGCCTGAGGCGCGCAATCACGTGGCTGGTGTGGCTGTAATGACTATGCAAGATAGGACTGGATACGCCTTTATGATAGGGAACCCACAACTGGATCTTCGGATCGGGATACGTGAAACTCTCCGGGAGCACGCCCACGACTGCATATGGTTGCCCATTCAGACGTATGGTTTTTCCAATGATCGAGGGGACTCCATTGAAGCGGCGCTTGAAGAAGCTCCACGAGAGGATGACACTTGAATTTGCAGCATCTATATCATCCGCGGACGTGAATGGCCTGCCCAGAACAGGCTGCACGCCAAGAGTGGAAAACAAGTTCCATGAGCAGGTCACAGCCTGGAGAAACTCCGGAAGTTCATCGCGATCGCCGGCCATGTTGTAGCCAGTCCATCGCCAGACGGCCATTTGCTCAAAGCTGCGCGACTCGCTTTGCCAATCATAGAAATCGGCCGCTGCCACACTGCCGCCCTTGCCCGTATCGGCCTTCGCATACAAAGCGACGAGTTGGTTGGGAGCCGGGAAAGGCAACGGTTTCAGCAGGACGCTACGCACCACCGTGAACAGCGCCACCGCCGCCCCGATGCCCAGCGCCATCACCAGAATCGCCGTCGCCGTAAACCCTGGCGTCCGCATCAGGGTTCGTGCCGAGTACTTCAGATCGCGCCACGCGCTCTCGACAAAGCTAACCGTATTCTGCTGCCAAAGCGTCTCGCGAACCCTTTGAGGATTCCCGAGCTTGATCCGCGCCTGTCGCCGCGCCTCATCGGCCGACATTCCACGCGCCATGTTCTCGGCAGCTTCCTCTTCCAGATAGGAGCCGATCTCCTCTTGCAGTTCGGCATCCTTACGGCTGCGGCGAAAGAACCTGAGCCAGCTCATTGCGCGCCTCCATCTGCCGCAGCCTTTTCGCCCATGACCAGACCAATCGCGCGGATCATTTGCCGCCAACGGTTCGTCTCGCGCACAAGCTGCTTCCTGCCCGCGGCGGTGAGACGGTAATACTTGGCCTTGCGATTGTTCTCGCTCGCGCCCCAATAGGACGAAACCCAGCCGCGATCCTCCAGCCGGTGCAGGGCAGGATAAAGCGAACCCTGCTCCACCTCCAGAACATCCTCAGAGGTTCGCTCGATGATCTTGGCTATGGTGTGCCCGTGCGCGTCTCCTGGCACCAGGGTCCGCAAAATCATCATGTCGAGCGTGCCCTTCAGCATCTCTCCGTCCGATTGATCTCTTCCAGCCATCTGCAATTCCTCCACTCGAATTTCTATGGGAGACAGCATACACCACTCGGACTTCTATGGGAAGGGCCGGACACACGGGCACGTCATTTGTTGATAGCAGCCCAAAGCACTCATCCAGCATGATTCTGGATATTTTTAGAGGATTCGTACTGGAAACGGCGCAGGGGCCAGGGAGGGGTTCAACGCGGCTTGCGCCGCGTGGATGGATTTTCTGTTTGGATGGGGCGGTGCAACCCGTTGGCAACCGCCGCAGTGGTCAAGCGCGCAGAGGCAAAGCCGGGGGCGCGGCAACCGTGCAGCAATTGCGGCCTGCGGCCTTGGAGGCATAGAGAGCGGCGTCTACCTCGCGCAGGACTTCCTCGGATGTGGGTTTTCCCCACTCCTGGGCGATGAGGACGCCGATGCTGATGGTCATGGGAATTAGGCCGGCCGCGGTGGGAATTGGCGACGCAGCAATGGCCTCGCGCAACTGACTGGCCCGCGCGAGGGCATCGGGCGCAGCACAACCGGGCAGGACAACCAGAAATTCCTCTCCGCCAAAGCGGCCTACGAGATCGTAGGGGCGCACGGTTTTAACAAGCCGGCTGGCGGTCTCGATGAGGACTTCGTCGCCAACGGGATGTCCAAATTTGTCGTTGACGTTCTTGAAGAGGTCCAGGTCGCCGAGCAGGATTGTGGTGCGTCCATTTTCTCGTGCACTGCGGGCGAGTTCGCGGCTGAGCATTTCCAGGATGGCTCCGCGGTTAAGCAGAGAGGTGAGGGAATCGTGGTCTGCCTTGAAGGCCAGCTCATCGCGGGCGCGCTTGAGTTCAGCCTCGACGCCCTTGAGTTTTGTAATATTGCGTCCGATTCCGACAATGCCGATGGTGTTTCCCGCGGCGTCGAACAGAGGCACCTTGGTGGTCAGGATGCATCGGGTCTGACCGTTGGGTTCCTGGATATATTCTTCCTTGCTGACCTGAGGCTGACCGGAGAGCAGAACCTTGCGCTCATCCTCGAAGAACTCGGCAGCAAGCTCGTGCGGGAAGAAATCGAAATCGGTTTTGCCGCGGAGGTTGGCGATGCTAATGGTCCCCGCATTGTTTGCGGCAGCCTTGTTGGCCAGCAGGAATCGGCTTTCCGCATCCTTGGCATAGATCATGTCGGGCAGATTGGCGACCACGGCGCGCAGCATCGTCAACTCCTCGACCGCGGATTCACTTGGAGGCCTGGGAATTATCGGTTTGGCGCGAAGACGGCTAATCCAGGCGCCGGCGGCAGCCGCAAGGCAAAGGAAGAAGGCAAGAACCGGCCAGGGAATGGAGACGGGCCGCCAAACGAAAGGCAGGAAGATAGACAGGGCAAAGAGATCGGAAGCGTGGTGCACTGCAATACCGAGTTGAGCCAGAGAATTCATCAAAATCCAGATCTGCCGCGCAAGCGGAGAAAAATAACCAATGGCATCAACCAGGTACAAAACAACAAGAAATCAGTTACCGCGGCAGGAATGCCTGCGCCAGGGCTGGCATCGAGCGTCGAACGCAATCCGAAGCGGGTGCAGCGTATGCCTGCTCATGTATCGATTGCAACGGAGAAATTATAGAGCGGAAAGAGGAGTTCTCGCTGTAGCTAATTGGGCATAAATGGGAATATTCCAATATGGGACGCAATGAAACTGCGTCCCATATTGGTGTGTGCGGAGACAACGTGTGGAGAGCCCCGCGGTTAGCGGTAGGACTCGTCGCGGTGGATCACGAACTCAGGGTAAGCGCCGCCGCCGAGTTCGTGCAGGTCCATGCCGATGCGTTCGCCGTCGGGGTCCACACGGAAGGGAACGAGGCGGTTGAGCAGCCAGAAGAGCAGATAGACGACCGGCAACAAGAGGCCGAGAAGGGCAGCGATGCCGACCAGTTGCGCGACGAGCTGGCCGGGCAGCGGGGCGAAGATGCCGGCGGCAACCAGTCCCCAAAGGCCGCCGGCGAGGTGGACGGTGATGGCGCCGGAAGGGTCGTCGATGGAGACGGCGAGCTCGAGCAGCTCGACCAGCAGGGGCGTGGCGATGCCGGCGACCAGGCCGATGAAGAGGGCCGCGCCGGGCGAAACCAGGCCGGCGCTGGCGCTTGAGGCGACCAGGCCGGTAAGCCATCCGTTGGCGCAGAGGCTTGCGTCGGGCTTGCCGAAGCGGATGCGGGTGATGGCGAAGGTGACGGCCAGAGCGCCCGAGGCGGAGAGGAGCGTGTTGACCGCGGTGACCGGCAGCGCGGCGAGGGGCGCATGGAGCCAGAGGATGGCTCCAGCCACGTTCCAGGCCAGCCAGCCGACCAGGGCGAGCAAACAACCGAAGAGGA
>JARLGF010000006.1 GCA_031296165.1 Occallatibacter sp.
GGCAGCCAGAGCGGAGAGCGGGGAAGATGGCAGATGCGCGTATCAGTCCGCGAGAGCGGCTGGTGCTTACAGCGATTATCGAGCTGTACATCGCGACCGGCGAACCGGTGGCATCGCAGGCGCTTGCGCATTTTATGGCCAATCGGGAGGGGCTGAGCTCAGCCACCCTGCGCAATGTGATGGCTTCGCTGGGCGAGGCAGGGCTGCTGGAGCAGCCGCACACCTCGGCCGGGCGGGTTCCCACCGCTGCGGCCTTCCGCTACTATGTGGCGCAACTAACGCGGCCGGAGGCTCATGCGGGCCGCATGGCAGCGGGTGCGCAGGCCGCCAGCCCCATGCCGCAAGGCGCTTCCATTTTGAGTGAAGCCCGGCGCGGGCAGATCGAGGACAGCTTTACGGGCGTGGTCAGCTCGAATGAGTATCTGGAGCGCACCTCGCATGTACTGGCGCTTATCTCCAGCGGTCTGGGCGTGGCGCTGGCCAGTTCGACGACCGGCCAGGTGTTGGAACATATTCATTTTTCAAGGCTTTCCACGGGCCGCGTGCTGGCGGTGCTGGTGACCCAGGCGGGGGCCGTGCAGGACCGCGTGCTGGGCCTGGACCACGAGCTTACGCATGTAGAGCTGGAAACGGCCGCGTGCTACCTGAACGAGAACTTCCGCGGTTGGCCCGTCGAGCGCATTCTTGCGGAGGTAGCCCGGCGCGTGGAGGTGGAACGCGAAGCCTACCACCAGATGCTGGCCTCAGTGGATGAACTCTGCCGCAAGGGCGCGCTGGCTGGCGGCGAAGCCGGCCCCGCCATTTTTGTGGACGGAATGGCCAACCTGATTACCGCCGAACTGGACCGGGAGCGGCTGCGCCAGATGCTGCTTGCTCTGGAGGCTAAACAGCGGCTGGTGGAGCTGCTGAACGCGTATGTGGACGGGCGGCAGCAGGAAGTGCGCGTGGTGGTGGGGCTGGACGAAGCATCGCCGGCCATGCAGGACCTGGTGCTGATTGGAGCTTCAGCGCGTCTGGGCGGAGCCAATCTGGGCACGGTGGCCGTTATTGCTCCGACACGGATTCAATATCAGGAGATGATTCAGGCGGTGCGCTACATAGCCCGACTCTCGGAGCGCATTCTGGAAGTTCCAGCCGACTAGAAAATGCCCTTGGAACGGCGGACGCAGCCGTCAATCCAAAGAGACATCCAGGGCCAGCAGGAAGACCTGCCGCCCTCGCGCAAATTATCATGGAATCAGGCACAGTTGATTTTTCAGAGAATGCGTAAAGTTATGCCAGAACAGGAGAAAGAGTTGACTGAGTTGGAACCCCTGGAGATCGCCACTGGCGGCCCGCAGGAAGAACCTGCAACGGAAGCAGCACCGGCGCCTGTGAGTGGAGAATTTTCCGCAGAATGCGCAGAGACGGTAAGCCGCGCGGAATTCGATCAGTTGAAGACGGAGCGCGATCAACTGGTTGAGCGGCTGGCGCGGCTGCAGGCAGAGTTTGAGAACGCCCGCAAGCGGGCCGAGCGCGAGAAGCTGGAATTTCGCGACTATGCCACCGGAAGCGTGGTGGAACAGTTTTTGCCGGTTCTGGATAACTTTGAGCTGGCGCTCAAGTCCACCGGCACGGCACACCAACTGCGGTCCGGGGTGGAGCTGATCGTCAAGCAAATGGAAGAAATTCTGCGCCAGATGCAGGTGAATGCGATTCCCACCGTGGGTGAGCCGTTCGATCCTCGCGTGCATGAGGCGCTGGGCTCGGTGGATCGCGAGGATCTGCCCGACCAGCATGTGGCAGAGGAGATTCGCCGCGGCTACCGGCTGCGCGAGCGTCTGCTCAGGCCCGCAATGGTGCGGGTGGCTCATAATCCGAAACAGACAAGCGAATGAGTTCTAATAGAAATACAGACTAGCGAGTGAGTGCCAATACCAGAGTGAGCAAAGAAGACTACTACGAAGTTTTGGGCGTTTCGCGGGAAGCCAGCGACCAGGAATTGAAGAGCGCATATCGTAAGCAGGCGCTCAAGTACCATCCTGACCGCAATCCCGGCGATCATGCTGCCGAAGAAAAGTTTAAGACCGCCAGCGAGGCTTACCAGGTGCTGAGCGACGCGGACAAGCGCGCCGCCTACGACCGGTACGGCCATGCAGGCCTGGGCGGCCAGGGGTTTGGCGCGGGACCGTTTGCCGGGGGCGTGGACATTGGCGACATTTTTGGCGATCTGTTTGGCGAAATGTTCTCAATGGGCGGGAATGCGCAGCGCGGCTCGCGCCAGCAGCGCGGCGACGACCTGCGCTTCGACCTGACAATCGATTTCGAGGACGCCTTTTTCGGCACCGAGACCGAGGTGAAGATTCGCCGTCTTGAAACATGTCCTACCTGCAAAGGCCGCGGCAGCGCGTCCGGGCAGGGCCCCACCACTTGCACGCAATGCCATGGCCGCGGGCAGATCCGCTACCAGCAGGGCTTCTTCTCAGTTGCCCGCGCCTGCGGCGCATGCGGAGGCACTGGCCAGGTGATTGGCGATCCCTGCCAAACCTGCCGCGGCGAAACGCGCGCCGCCAGTGAACTCAAGCTTACGGTGAAGGTGCCGCCGGGTGTGGAAGATGGAACCCGCATCCGCTATGCGGGTGAAGGCGATGCGGGCCGCGCTGGCGGTCCCAGAGGCGATCTCTATGTGGTGCTCTCCATCCGGCCCCACGATTTTTATGAGCGCGAAGGGTACAACCTGCACTGCGTCATCCCGATCAGCTTTCCCCAGGCAGCCTTGGGCGCCGAGTTCGAGGTTCCCGGCATCGATGGTCCGGTAAACCTGAAGATTCCCGAGGGCACGCAGAGCGGGCGGGAGATTCGCGTCCGCGGACGCGGCGTTCCCTTTCTGAACGACAAGGGGCACGGCGACCTGATTGTGAAGGTGATGGTGCAGATTCCCAAAAAACTCAGCAGGACCCAGCGCGAGCTGGTGAATAAGCTGGCCGAGTCGCTCACCGTGGACAACATACCCACCTCCCCCGGCCTGCTGGAGAAGATGAAGGATTTGTTTACCTAGGGGAATCGCTCTTCCGCATACAGCAATTGCAACGGAGTGTTTACTGAGCGAAGCGGTGAACGTCAAGTACAATCAGCGAAGTTAGAACGCCACGCCATCCAGGAATTCGGCGTGTTTCAGGAGGCTGGACGATGGAGCAAACACTTGCCAGGGATGAGCCTGTAAAAGCAGGGCGGACGGTGCTGCCGCGAAGCATGGTCAAGCTTGGCATCGTTTGCCCAATGGCGAATGAGGGAGACGATGCGGTAAAGTTTTGCCAGGCTGTTTTAGAGCAATGCAAAGGCTTGCAGAAGGTAACTTTTTTTGCAGTCTTCGACCGCATCACCAAGGATTCCAGTCTGGATCAGATGCATGCGCTTGAACAGAGCGAACCGCGCCTGCATGTTGTCTGGGCTCCTGAAAACCGGTCGGTGGTAGACGCTTATTTGCGCGGCTACAAAGAAGCGCTCGATGCCGGGTGCGATTGGATTCTGGAAATCGATGCCGGATTCAGCCATCAGCCAAGCGATATTCCGCAGTTTTTCGATGCCATGGAACAGGGAATGGATTGCGTGTTTGGGAGCCGGTTCATCGGCCGTTTTGAAAGCAGTTCATTGAAGCGCCGTTTTGTCAGTTGGGGCGGAACCACGCTGGCGAATTTGCTTCTGGGAACAAGCCAGACGGACATGACGAGCGGGTTTGAGATGTTTTCGCGCGACACTCTTTCCACGGTCCTCGACCGGGGCATTCAGTCCAGGGCGCATTTCTTCCAAACCGAGATCAAAACTCATTGCAGGAAACTGCGTTTTGTGGAAGTACCGATAACCTACCGGGCGGCAAGTCCGCGTCTTGGCTCCTCCGCGCTTAAGGATGCTTTCAGGCAACTGTGGCGTTTATTCCAACTGCGTCTAAAGGGGACACTTTGAAAAATCACCTATTCGATGGGCCGGCTGCTGTCGTGGTCACTTCCATTTCCGCGCCGAATTCGGTATTGCGGGAAATTGCGAGCCAGTGCAAGACGCGCGGGCTTTCGTTCTATCTGATTGGCGACGTTCCCAGTCCCAAGGATTTTTCGCTCGAAGGGTGCGATTTTTATAGCCTTGAACGGCAAAAATCAACCGGGCTGAAGACCGAGGAACTGCTGCCAAAGCGGCACTATGCGCGGAAGAATATCGGCTATCTGCTTGCCATGCAGAATCGGTCCAGCATGATGCTCGAGACCGATGACGACAATATGCCGTTGGACGGATTCTGGGGCGCAAGGGAGTTGAAGAAGCGTGTACGTCATCTTGCAGGCTGCGGCTGGGCCAACATTTACGCCTATTTCTCCGAGGCGAATATCTGGCCGCGGGGGCTGCCGCTGGATGCGATTCAGGCGCCGCCGCCGAAGTTTGAGAGCTTGCCGGAGCTGGAGGCGGATTGCCCTATTCAGCAAGGACTGGCGGATGGGAATCCCGATGTGGACGCCATTTATCGCATGGTGCTTCCGTTGCCTATCAATTTCCTTCCGGACCGGCAGGTTGCGCTGGGAGACGGAGCATGGAGCCCGTTCAACAGCCAGAACACGGTCTGGTTTCCCCAGGCGTATCCGCTGCTTTATCTGCCTTCGTACTGCTCTTTCCGCATGACGGATATCTGGCGGAGCTTTGTAGCCCAGCGCATCGCGTGGGAAAACGGGTGGAGCATTTTGTACAGCAGCCCCGACGTGGTTCAGGAGCGGAACGAGCACAGCCTCATCAAGGACTTTACCGACGAAGTGCCGGGCTATCTGAACAACCGCACCATCGGGGAGAAGTTGGCGGGGCTGAAGCTGGCAGCCGGAGTAGAAAACATCGGAGAGAACCTAGTCCGCTGTTACGAGGAGTTGGTGCGGATTTCCGTTGTGGGCGCCGAAGAGATTCCCCTGGTGAAAGCCTGGGCAGAGGACATCGCCGATTTCTCATAGGAACTCGTCGACCGCTTCGTCCTGGTTGGTTCCATTCGCGTAACCCTACAGCGGTTCTCTAAATGCTGTACATCGAAATCCGTGCTGCCGAGTGGCTTTTTCCTGACTGGGGTCTCCGTGAAGCGATCTTTGCTTCATGGAGCGAAGAGGAAGCCATCTCCCATGATCCTGGCAAGGGTAAAGCAAGACGCTTCTCCACCGCGGTCGCGGTGGAGAAGCTGCCTGCAAATCCCTGGATTATTCAATCGAAGAACCTCTCAACTCATATCCGGGTTGCGGGGTTCTTTTTTTATTGCTTCCCGGTAGGAGCTTCTACCTCGTAGAGCAGGGGGGGCATGGACGAATTGATAGGAACCACACGGTAACCTGCTGTGACCAGATACCAGGGCAAGTAATCCTTTTGCCGGGCGGCCAGTATAAAGCGCGGATGCGTCGCGAGGACCGCATCATAGTCAACGATTTGGAGATTCGAGTGATGGCTTAACGCGGTCATCAGAAGCGCGTCCGTGTCGAAGCCGAAATAGCGTAAGTCCAGATCGGCGCTGACAGGACAAATAAGGCGATCACGGAGCCGAGGCGTCTCATAGTAAGACAGCTCCATAAACATGTGGGCATCTCCGACAACAATGGGCTCCGAATCATCTGGTAAGGATGCCAGCGCCTGGCGCATCGCTTCACCATCCAGGAGTACAGGGTGCATGTGCAGATACCGTGCCTCGCTCAATGCTGTGATCGTTACCATTAGGCCCAGAAGGCCCACGCCCACTGCAGCCTGAGCTCGGACTACCTTGCAAAAGAGCGCCACGAGCAGGACGGCGATCCCGGGTACGGCCCAAATGACATACCTGGAAACGAAAGCGTGCGTCGTGTATATCGATAAAATGTAGACGCAGAGTGGCATCAGTGAGAATGCGCCGACGCCTGTCCACACCGGCGAAATTTGAATAGAATGATTTTTGTGCCGATCGTCTGAGATTACCGAAAAAATGGCCAGCAGTCCTGCTGGAAATACGCAGAAGTTCAGCCTTCCCTCATGCGATTTGTAAAAAAAAGCAGGTAATCTTTGCCACACGGCGGGAGACCAGAAATGTTTCTGGAACGGTGCGGCCGCTACGATAAATGGGTGGTGCAGACCAAGCACGAGCAAAACAGGCACCGCGGCGACCAGTACGCCCCAATCCAGTTTCCTGGATGTTTTCCAGCGCGCCATTTCGGCTAGA